>JBMFOY010000012.1:0-21144 GCA_049969375.1 Halothiobacillaceae bacterium
CGCGATAAGGTAGCCTCAAACGGGCCATCGGCCCGAGGGCGGGCCTCCTACAACCCAACAGAAGGTTTTTTCAACGGCCTGTAAGGAAATTAAAAATCCATTCCTGGATTTTTCAGCGTTTCCCTAATGCGCTGCGACAAGACAGGTCGTCAGGTTGTCGGCCAACTGGCGCAGCAGCTGCTCGTAGCCTGCAAGTCCCGGCGGGAGCTGGGCGCCCAGGGGGTCGAGCACGCCGGTGCGGGCCGGGGTGCCTTCGATCAGGGTCTGTACCAGTTTGGGCTCAAACTGCGGCTCGCTGAACACGCATATCGCGCCGAGCTGTTTGATCTTCTCCCGCATGGCCTGCACCCGGCCGGCGGAGGCCATGGCCTCGGGGCTCACCAGGATGGAGCCGACGGCGCGCAGGCCATAGGCGTGTTCGAAATACTGGTAGGCGTCGTGGAAGACCATGAAGGGCTTGGCCGCCACGGGTGCAAGTTTCGTCTTCAATTCGTCGTCAAGGATCTCCAGCCGGCGGATGGCCTTTTCCGCGTTGGCGGCATACTGGGCGGCATGCGCCGGGTCGGCCGCGGTCAGGGTCGCAGCGGCGGCGCGCACGATCATGCTGGCGTTGGTTGGGGACAGCCACAGGTGGCCGTCGTAGCTGCCGCCGTGGTTATGCTCGTCGTGCTCATGTCGCTGCGGCGCGGGTCGTTTCCTCTCCCAGTCGCCGCCGGTGCGGGCGGGGAGAAGCTCGATATCCGGCAGGGCTGATAGGGCGATGATGCGCGTGCCCGGACGCAGGGTCTTGGTGACCTTGGTCAGCGCGGTTTCGACCTCCGGGCCGATCCAGAACAGCACGTCCGCCTGTTCCGCCGCCAGCCGTTCGGATGGCTTGAGGGCGTAGGTGTGCGGCGAGCTGCCGGGCGGGATCAGGCGGGCGGGTTCGCCGACGCCATCCATCACCGCGCGCACCAGATCGTCGATGGGCTTGATGCTGGTGGCGACCTGTGGGGCAGCCGCGAGCGGTGCACTGATGGCCAGCACGAGGATGGGCAGTAGATGGCGGATGAATCGCATGGGGACACCTGTGTGTGCAACAATATCGTTACTTTATAACGCTGCATCATAGCGCCAAAACAGGCCGATGGAGACATGCATGGCGGAAACCTCTTTTCTGATCCGGGCGGCGGGTGTGACGGTCGAGCGCGACGGCACTCGGCTGCTCGACGGGGTTGATCTTGCGGTCGCCCCGCGCCAGATCGTCACCCTGGTCGGCCCGAACGGTGCCGGCAAAACCACGCTGGTGCGCGTGCTGCTGGGGCTGATGAAGGCCGAGTCCGGTCAGGTCGAGCGCCGCGAGGGGCTGGTGGTGGGCTACGTACCGCAGCGTTTCCAGCCGCCGCCTTCCTTGCCGATGGACGTGGATGCCTTCTTGCGCCTGGCGGGGGTGAGTAGCGTTGGGCGCCGGAACGAGGTGCTGGATGGGCTGGGCGTGGGGTACCTGCGGCAGCGGCAGCTGCGCGCCCTGTCCGGCGGCGAAATGCAGCGCGTGCTGCTGGCGCGCGCCCTGCTGCGCGGGCCGGAGCTGCTGGTGCTGGATGAACCCGCGCAGGGGCTGGACGTGCATGGCCAGCAGGAGCTCTATGCCTTGATTGCCCGCCTGAGGGATGAAACCGGCTGCGGTGTGCTGATGATCTCGCACGACCTGCACCTGGTCATGGCGGCGACGGACGAGGTTGTGTGTCTGGAGCGCCATGTCTGCTGCGTCGGCACGCCCGAGTCGATCAGCCGCCATCCCGAGTACCTGCGCATGTTCGGCCCGGACTGGGAGGGCTTCGCGCTCTACCAGCACCGGCACGACCACCACCACGACCTGCATGGGAACGTGGTTCCACATGGACACCGGCATGGCCCGGAGTACGGCAAGGAGTGCAGGCATGATTGAGTTCCCGGTCCCCGATTTCCTCGGGTACGCCCTGCTCGGCGGCGTGGGCGTGGCGCTGCTGGCCGGGCCGCTCGGCTGCTTCGTGGTGTGGCGGCGGATGGCCTATTTCGGCGAGACCCTGGCCCATTCAGCCTTCCTTGGGGTCGGCCTTGGTCTGCTCCTCCACCTTGAGCCGATGGTCGGCGTGGCGGCGGTGGGCGCGGTGATCGCGATCATTCTGGCGCGCCGGCATCCGGCGGAGGGGCTGGCCGAGGATACCCTCCTGGGCCTGCTGGCCCATGCCAGCTTGGCCATGGGGCTGGTGGTGCTGGCCTTCATGGAGGAGGTGCGGGTCGACCTGTTCGCCTACCTGTTTGGCGACATCCTTGCCCTGCGGCCGGAAGAATTGCTGTGGATTGGCGTGGCCGACCTGCTGGGGCTTGCGCTGCTGGCCTGGCTGTGGCAAGGGCTGCTCAGCCTGACCGTGCACGAGGAGCTGGCGGCGGTGGAGGGGCGGCGGGTGATGGCCCTGCGCCTGGGCTTCATGCTGGTGCTGGCGGTGTTCGTCGCCTTGGCGATGAAGCTGGTCGGCATTCTGCTGACCGTGTCCATGCTGATCATCCCCGCCGCCGCCGCGCGGCGTCTGGCGCGCACGCCGGTGCAGATGGCCTTGGGCGCAGTAGGGGTGGGGGTGACTGCCGTGGGACTGGGGCTGGCTGCCTCGTTGCGTTATGACACGCCCGCTGGACCGTCCATCGTGGCTACAGCCGCGCTTCTGTTTGTTGTCCTGATGGTCGTGCCGCGGAGGAGTTGAGCCCGGCCCGCTCCATCCGGGGTAGGTCTTATGCCTGCACAGGTACAGGAGGCACCCAGAGGATGATGTGTTCCTCCAGCGTATCCGCAGGCACCTCGCGTTCCGATACGCAGCGCCCGGCAACCGAATGGCCCGCGGCACGGGTGGAGTCCGGCCGGCCGGTGCGCAGAGGGTGCCAGTTAGGCAGGTTGCGACCCTCCGCGACAAGACAGTAGGCGCAGGTGGGGGCAGCCAGTGGAAGGCGGCCACATCCTCGGTGCGCAGCATGGTGCAGCCGGGTACGCGCCGCTGGCGGTTCGGGTCGTCGGAGCAGCGTGCGGTGGCGCAGTCCAGCAGCTCGCAGGCGACGTCGGTGGTGTAGACCGTGCCGTCGTCCTCGTCCTCCAGCTTGTGCAGACAGCACAGGCCGCAGCCGTCGCACAGGCTTTCCCATTCCTCGGGGCTGAGCTCCTCCAGACGTTTTTTCTGCTACCAGCCCATCAGGCGTCCTCACGGCCGCTGAGAATGGGTAGGGCGAGCGTTTGCGCCACTTGGGTCTGGGCGAGCTCGGCCAGTTGCGTGCGGGTCGCCCCGCTGGGCTGGAGCGGGGGGAGGAAATACACCTCGACCCGCAGGCCGTCCTCGGCCACCATGCGGCGGAAGGTGTCCATGACCGTGTCACCGTGCGTGTAGGCGGCGCGCGGGTTGGGCTGGCCGTTGGCATCGAGGTAGCGCAGGGCAATGGGCTGCACCGGCACGCCCGCGTCGATGGCCGCCTGTAACAGGCGGGGGTGGAAACGGCGCAGGGACAGGCCATCAGTCGTGGTGGCCTCGGGGAAGAGGATGATGCCGTGCCCTTCGCCCAGTCCTTGGGTGATTTGGGCGCTGGCTTCCTTTTGGCCGTTGCCGCGCTGGATGAACAGCGTGCCGGCGCGTCGGGCCAGCAGGCCGATCAGCGGCCAGTCGCGCACTTCGGACTTGGACAGAAAGCGGGAGCCCTCGATCAGGCTGGCGAGCACGGGGATGTCGAGCCAGGAGACATGGTTGCTGGCGTACAGTGCACCTGGCAACGGCTGGCCGTGGGCCACCACTTTAAGGCCAAGGGCACGGCATACCGCTGCGTGCCAGGCGCGGATGACGCGGCTGCTGTGCGGGGCGAAGGGGGTGCGGATGAGGAGGATGCGCAGGACACCCCCCACAATCAGTAAGGCGACCTTTGATGTCTTAAGCAGCCTCGTGAGCAGCCGGGCGGGCTTCATGCTGGATGGGGGCCTGGCGGAGGACGAAGTGGCGATGATAGCGCGCCTGCAGGCGATCGACATCGAGCAGAATGAAGATGTCGGCGCAGCCAAAATCCGGGTCCCAGCAGGGCTCGCCGCAGATTTGTGCGCCCAGGCGCATATAGGCCTTGAGCAGCGGTGGCATGCGCACCTTGCCATCGGTCTGCGTGGCGGTGTCGATCCTCGGCAGCGGCAGGCGAGGGGCGACGCGTCTATCTTCCGGGCTCATGAACTTGCCGCGCAGCTCGTCCATGATCAGGTGCGCTGTGACTCCTCCGTGGTGCATTGGGATGCTGGCGCAGCCGAACAGGTGGCCGATGCGGTGGATCTCCATGAAGCGGGCGAGCCCCTGCCACAGCATGCCGATGGTGGCGCCGTTGCGATGTTCAGGATGCACGCAGGTACGGCCGATCTCCATCACCCGGCCGGGCAGATGGTGAATCATGTCCATATCGAACTCATTGGCGGAGTAAAAGCCGCCGGCGGCCCTTGCCTGCATGTCGGTGAGGATGCGGGTGCTGGCCACCACTTCGTCGGTGCCCTGGTCGATTACCAGCAGGTGATGGCAGAAGGGGTCGTAGCGGTCGAATTCCAGGCCGTTTTCGACTTGGGCCTTGCAGCCCATTTCCTCGACGAAGACCTGATGGCGCAGGCGCTGGCTGCGCTGGATGTCATCCTCATGTGCGGCGAGCTGGACTTTCAGGCGAAACTCATGGGCGTTCGTGGCCATGGCGCGGACCTTTGGATACAACTTGACAGGGCATGCTAGGCATCCCGCGTTGCACTTCCGTGGCAGACGGATGAAGGCCCGATGAAGGCGGTGGCCGGGGCATGGCGAGCCATCGCCCCGGGACGTATGCACGGGGTATGATGCAAATTCGTAAGGAGCGACATGCATGACCTCACTGAACGCCGATGTCCCCAACCTAGCCCCGCTGCGGTTGAAGAAAAACGAGGATCGCCGCCTGCGTGCCGGTCATCCCTGGATCTACAGCAACGAGGTCGATACCCAGGCGACCCCGCTGACCGACTTCGCCCCGGGGCAGCAGGTGGTGGTGGTGGCCAACAACGGCAAGCCGATGGGGCTGGCCTACGTCAACCCGCACTCCCTGATCGCCGCACGCCTGTTCGGTCGCAGCGAGCATCGGCTCGACCGTTCGCTGATCGTGCACCGGCTGAAGATCGCCCTTGGCTTACGCGAGCGCCTGTTCCCGACGCCGCATTACCGCTTGGTGCACGGCGAAGCCGACGGCCTGCCGGGCCTCGTGGTCGACCGCTACGGCGACGTGCTGGTGGCGCAGATCACCACCGCGGGCATGGAGGCGGTGCGCGAGGCCATCGTCGATGCCCTGGTCAAGGTGCTCAAGCCGTCCGGTATCCTGCTGCGCAACGACACCGCAAGCCGTGGGCTGGAGGGGTTGGAGCAGGGCATTGAGCTGGCCTTCGGCGAGGTGCCGGAGGAGGTCGAGCTGATCGAGAACGGCGCGACCTTCCGCGTGCGTCCGTGGGATGGGCAGAAGACCGGCTGGTTCTATGACCAGGCCGACAACCGCGCCCGCCTGCCCCGCTACGTGAAGGGCGCGCGCGTGCTCGACCTGTTCAGCTACATGGGCGGCTGGGGCGTGCAGGCCTTGCGCCACGGGGCGAGCGAGGCCGTGTGCGTGGATGCCTCCGCGCTTGCGCTGGAGCAGACCCAGGTCAACGCTGACCTAAACGGGGTAGGCGAGGGATTGCGCGCCATCGAGGGCGATGTGTTCGAGGTGCTGCGCGGGCTGCGCGAGGAGCGCGAGCGTTTCGACGTGGTGGTGTGCGACCCCCCGGCCTTCATCAAGCGGCGCAAGGACGTCGAGGCGGGCCTTGCGGCTTATCGCAGGGTGAACCAGATGGCCATGCAGGTGCTCTCCCGCGACGGTATCCTGATCTCCTGTTCCTGCTCGCATCACCTGCAGCGTGACAAGCTGCCCGAGCTGATGTGGGCTGCCGCGCGCCATGTCGATCGCTCCATGCAGATCCTCGAGTTCGGCCGCCAGGGCGCGGACCACCCGGTCCACCCGGCCATTCCCGAAACGGACTACCTGAAGGCCGTCTTTGCCCGCATCCTTCCCGCCTGACTTCCGCATCCGCCATGCTCGTCTACCCGCACATCGATCCCGTCGCCCTCCAGCTCGGGCCGCTTACGGTCCACTGGTACGGCCTGATGTACCTGGTCGGCTTCGTCCTGTTCTGGTGGCTTGGGCGGACGCGCGCCGAGGCTAGGGGGTTTGGTAAAGATGAACCAGGCGACTTGCTGTTTTATGGTGCGCTCGGGGTGATCCTCGGCGGGCGGATCGGCTATGTCCTGTTCTACAAGTTCCAGAGCTTCCTTGCTGACCCGCTGATGCTGCTGCGCGTGTGGGAGGGCGGCATGTCCTTCCACGGCGGCCTCTTGGGTGTGATCCTGGCGATGGCCTGGTATGCGCGCAAGACTCACCGCTCCTTCTTCGAGGTGGCCGACTTCGTCGCCCCGCTGGTGCCGCCGGCGCTGCTGGCCGGGCGTATCGGTAACTTCATCAACGGCGAATTGTGGGGGCGACCGACCGACCTGCCGTGGGGCATGGTGTTCCCGCACGTGGACCAGCTGCCGCGCCACCCCTCCATGCTCTATGAGGGCTTCCTCGAGGGCATCGTGCTGTTCGCCTTGCTGTGGTGGTTCTCGGCCAGGCCCCGCCCGCGCATGGCCGTCTCCGGCCTCTTTTTGCTGCTCTACGGTTGCTTCCGCTTTGCCGTGGAGCAGGTCCGGGAGCCGGATGCCCATCTCGGCTTCATCTTCGGAGGCTGGCTGTCCATGGGCATGTTGTTATCCTTGCCGATGATCCTTGTCGGGGCATCCTTCCTCATCATGGCTTACCGCAAGCGGCAGCACGCATGAAGCAGTACCTTGAACTGATGCGCCACGTGCGCGACCACGGCATCGAGAAGCATGACCGCACTGGCACCGGCACGCGCAGTGTGTTCGGCTACCAGATGCGCTTCGACCTCTCCGAGGGGTTCCCGCTGGTCACCACCAAGAAGCTACACCTTAGGTCCATCATCCACGAGTTGTTGTGGTTTCTGCGCGGGGACAGCAACATCGCCTACCTCAAGGAGCACGGCGTCAGCATCTGGGACGAGTGGGCAGACGAGCGCGGCGAGCTCGGGCCGGTGTACGGTGTGCAGTGGCGTAGCTGGCCCACGCCGGACGGCCGTCATATCGACCAGATCAGCCAGGTCATCGAGCAGATCAAAACCAACCCGGACTCGCGCCGCCTGATCGTTTCCGCTTGGAACGTGGGGGAGATCGACAAGATGGCTCTGCCGCCCTGCCATGCCTTTTTTCAGTTCTATGTCGCGGACGGCCAGCTCTCCTGCCAGCTCTACCAGCGCAGCGCAGACATCTTCCTCGGCGTGCCGTTCAACATCGCAAGCTATGCCCTGCTGACCATGATGGTGGCGCAGGTGACGGGCCTTCAGCCCGGCGAGTTCATCTGGACCGGTGGCGACTGCCACCTCTACCTGAACCATCTGGAACAGGCCGGCTTGCAGCTCTCGCGCGAGCCGCTTCCCCTCCCGCGCATGCGGCTGAATCCAGCGGTGAAGGACATCTTCGCCTTCCGCTTCGAGGACTTCAGCCTCGAGGACTACCAGTTCCATCCCCACATCAAGGCCCCGGTGGCCGTCTGACGGAGCATTGAGCCATGGCTGAATCGGGCCCGCGCTTCCACAACAGCAAGGTGGTCGACCGCGTCGGCAATTTCATCACCACGCTGTTCCACAACCTGATGCTGTTCGTCATCGCCGTGGCCACCGTCTGGTCGGCCTTCGGCGAGTTTGGCCACATCTTCATGGGTGAGGCGGCACCGACGCTGAAGGACATCCTGCTGCTGTTCATCTATCTCGAAGTGCTGGCGATGGTGGGGATCTACTTCCGCACCCACCGCCTGCCGGTGCGCTTCCTCGTCTACATCGCCATCACCGCGTTGACCCGCGTGCTGGTGGTGGACCTGAAGACGATGGGCATGGAGGAAATCCTCGTCTATTCAGGTAGCATTCTCATCCTGACCGCGGCGGTACTGGCGCTGAAGTTCGGCTCCGCCCGCTATCCAAGCCATCCACCCATCGAATAAGCCATGCGTGTCACCATCATTGCCGCCATGGATCGCCAGCGCCTGATCGGCAAGGGCGACGGCCTGCCCTGGCGCCTGCCCGCCGACCTGCGGCACTTCAAGGCCATGACCTTGGGCAAGCCGATCATCATGGGGCGTAAGACCTTCGAGTCGATCGGCCGCCCCTTGCCGGGCCGCACCACCATCGTGATCACCCGCGATACGGACTACCGTCCTGAGGGCGTGATCGTGGCGCACACCATCAACGATGCGCTGGAGGCCGCGCGCGAAGTGGCGGGCGATGCGGGGGAGGCCATGGTGGCGGGTGGAGCGAACGTCTACTTCCAGTTCCTGCCGCGCGCAGACCGCATGATTCTGACCCTGGTGCACGGCAACTTCGAGGGTGACACCTGGTTCCCGGCCTATGATCGGCGCGACTGGGGCGTGATCGCCGAGGAGCACCACCCGGCGGACGATGAGAACAGCGTGCCCTACAGCTTCATCACCCTGCAGCGCCGTTACCCCTACGAGCGCGGGACCGGCACCGTCAGCTTCGGGCGCTGGTGAACCCTGAGCGGTCCATGGCCGGCCGTTAGGGAAACGCTGAATCATTCAGCGTTTCCCGTTTGGGGCAGGATGCCCCAACGCGAACAACGCGTTCCGTCGTTGATTCGCGGAGTCCGTCGCGGACATGGGCCTTGATAAGACGAGCTGAAAAAATCCATGGATGGATTTTTTCAGCGTTTCCTTAGTGATTAGTGAAAACGGTCTGTTCCGCGGACCGCTGACTCAGCTCGGCTTTTGGTAGCCCGTGCAGTCTTCGCTGGCCAGCGGCAGATGCTCTTCATCTAGCCGCACCGCGGTCAGCTTCCCGCCCCACAGGCAGCCGGTGTCCAGGGCGATGGCGCCGGGCAGGCGGGTGCGGCCGAGGGTGGACCAGTGGCCGAACACCACCGTCGCGCCGAGCGGCGCACGCGGGGCGGCATACCAGGGGATCAACCCGTCCGGCGCCTGTTCCGGCGCGCACTTGTACTTGAATTCCAGTCGCCCGTCCGGGGTGAGGTAGCGCATGCGGGTGAGGGCGTTGACCGTATAGCGCAGGCGTTCCAGTCCGTTCAGGCCCGCATCCCAGCGGTCCGGGTGATCGCCGTACATCTCAACCAGGAAGTCCCGCACCCCATCGCCCGCGAGCACCGCCTCCACCTGCCTCGCACAGGCCGCGGCAGTGGGGAGGTCCCAGTCCGGCGGGATGCCCGCATGTACAAGGACCGCTCGCAGGTCCGGCGCGTGGTGCAGCAGGGGCTGGCGGCGCAGCCAGTCGATGAGTTCGTCCCGGTCGGGGGCGGTCAGGATGGGGGCGAGGGTGTCCTTGCCCTTGGACCTGTGTCCGCCAATCGCGACGGCCAGCAGGTGCAGGTCGTGGTTGCCGAGCACGGTGACAGCCGCCTCGCCCAGGCCGCGCACGAAGCGCAGCGCCTCGAGCGACTGCGGGCCGCGGTTGACCACATCGCCGACCAGCCATAGGCGGTCGCGGGCGGGGTCGAAGGCGAGGCGTTCCAGCAGCCGCTGCAGCGGATCCAGGCAACCCTGCAGGTCCCCCACGGCATACACGGCCATGTCCTTACTCCTTGCGTAGAATGATGTGGCGGAACCAGCCGCCGAGGAAGGCCGGTTCATCATGCACCAGGGTAAGGCCGGGACATTGCGCCAGTGTGTCTTCGAACACCACGTCCGTGCGGGTGGCGAGGCGACGGGTGAGCACGTTCAGTGCCCGCCGCAGGGGGGCGCGCTGGCCGGGACGGAGGAACTTGTCGAGGATCAGGATCGCGCCGCCGGGCCTCAGCACCCGTGCGGCCTCGCACAGGGAACGCGCCGGGTCCGGCACCACGGCCAGGATCAGGTGCATGACGATGCAGTCGAATTCGCTGTCGTCGAACGGCAGTCTCATGGCGTTGCCGTTCATCAGCCGGATCGGGCAGCCACAGCGCTGCGCCCGGCGTCGTGCGCGCTCAAGCATGGCCGGGGTGATGTCGATGCCGGTGTACGTCCCGTCATGCGGCAGGAAGGGCAGGTCCAGTCCGCTGCCCACGCCGACCAGGAGTACCCGTTTGCCCCCCCAGTCACGCAAAAGTTCAATGCTGCGACGGCGGACGCGGCGGGTGGCGCGACTATCGATCAGCGCGTCGTAGATCGGTGCCCAGAAGGTGTAGGCGCGCCGCAGGGGGAGGGTCGAGGGGGATGGGGACTGCTCGTCGGCCATCAGTGCAGCACGCGCGGGATGGAGAGGGTGAAGCGCGGAATGGGCACCAGGAAGCGCTCGCCCTCGTCGGTGACGAACAGGTAATCGCCCTGCATGGTGCCGACCGGAGTGTTCAGCACCGCGCCGCTGGAGTAGGTGTAGCTCTCGCCCGGCTCCAGGCGCGGCTGAGCGCCCACCACGCCGGGGCCACGCACCTCTTCGATGCGCCCGTCGGCGTGGGTGATGAGCCAGTGGCGCTCGAGCAGCTGGGCGGGGACATCGCCCACATTGCGCAGGGTGATGGTGTAGGCGAACACGTAGCGGTTCTGCGCTGGGTCGGAATGCTGTTCGAGGAAGGCGGGTTCGGGTGAGACCTCAATCTTGGCAGGGGGGCTGGTGGTGTCCATGGTGTTCCGGGCTGGAATGACGACGATCATTCTAAACGCCCGCCGCCGGCTTGGCAGGATAGGCCGCCTGGTCGACATGCCATTCCAGCGATGCCTGGCGCTGCAGGCGGGCGATGGGCAGTAGGGAGCCGGGCTCGTGCAGGACCTCGGCCAAGGCGACCCGCTTGTCCGCACCCGTGACCATGACGATGCGTCGGCGGGCGGCGGCGATGACCCGGCGACCGAGCGAGATGCGCCGGTGGCCGAGGTGCTCCTCCCGCACCGGCAGGACGAAGGCCTCGCGGTCCTCGAGCGCCGTGGTGCCTGGGAACAGGGAGGCGAAATGGCCGTCCGCGCCCATGCCGAGCAGAATCAGGTCGAAGGTCGGGATCGGCGCATCGCCCAGACGCTCCCGCAGCAGGCTGGCGTAGTGCGCGGCGTCCTGCTCGGGGCGCAGCGGATCACTCACCATCGGAAAGAAGAGGGGGGGATGGGGCAGGCGGTCGAGCAGGGCCTCGCGCACCATCCGCGCATTGCTGTCCGGATGGTCGGCGGGCACGCAGCGCTCGTCACCGAGATACAGCTCGGTCCTGTCCCAGGGGAGGCGGTCGCGCCATGCCGGGCTGGCCAGCAGTTCATAGAGGATGCGCGGGGTGCGCCCGCCGGAGAGGGCAACGGTAAAGCGGCCGTGCTCCGCAATGGCGGCCTCTGCGAGCGCGGCCCAGCGCCGGGCTACGGCGGCGGCGAGTGTTTCAGGGCCGGGATGGACGTACAGTTCAGCGTGCATGGTGCCTGTCCGCCCGTGTCGCTCAGCCTTGGGGGGTGGCGCTGGCTACCCGGCTGAGCGCAGCGAATTCGGTGAGGCTCAGGGTCTCCGGACGGCGCACCGGGGCGATGCCCGCGGCGGCGAAGCCGGCCTCGTCGATGAAACCCTTCAGGCCGTTGCGCAGGGTCTTGCGGCGCATGTTGAAGGCCTGCGCGACCATGCGGCTGAAGATGTCTGGATCGCCCACGTCCACTGGCGGCTCATGGTAGGGGGTGAGGCGGACCATGCCGGACTCGACCTTGGGCGGCGGGTTGAACGCGCCCCGGCCGACGTGGAACAGGTACTCGACCCGCGCATGGTACTGTGCCATCACCGACAGGCGCCCGTAGTGCTCGGTATTCGGCGCTGCAGCGAGGCGCTCGCAGACCTCGAGTTGGAGCATGAAGGTCATGTCCTGCACCACCGGTCCCTGGGCGAACAGGTGAAACAGCAGGGGGCTGGAGATGTTGTAGGGCAGGTTGCCGATGATCCTGAGCCGCTCGCCCGGTGGGGCAAGATCGGCGAGATGGAACTGCAACGCGTCGGCCTGGTGGATGACAAGCTCGCCGTGGCCTGCGCAGGCGGCCGTCAGGTGCGGGATGACGTCGCGATCCAGCTCGACCACGTCCAGCCGCCGGCAGCGCTCCAGCACCGGCACGGTGAGGGCGCCGAGGCCGGGGCCGATCTCGACGATGCGCTGGCCGGGCTGGGGGTCGATGGCCTGGACGATGCGCATGATTACGCCGCGATCGTGCAGGAAGTGCTGGCCGAAGCGCTTGCGGGGGATATGCGTGGTCATGCGATCTTCGCGGAGGCCATGGTGAGCGCCATGAGCACGGCCTGGCGCAGGCTGCCGACGCGCGCCCGGCCGGTGCCGGCCAGTTCCAGCGCGGTGCCGTGGTCGACCGAGGTGCGCAGCAGCGGCAGGCCGAGGGTAATGTTGACCGCCTCGCCGAAGCCCGCGTACTTGAGCACCGGCAGGCCCTGGTCGTGGTACATGGCGAGCACGGCGTCTGCATGCTGCAAGCGGTCGCGGGTGAACAGGGTGTCGGCGGGCAGGGGGCCGACCAGGTCGAGCCCCTCGCTGCGCAGGCGCCCGAGCACCGGTTCGATGATGTCGATCTCCTCGCGGCCAAGATGTCCGCCTTCGCCCGCATGCGGGTTGAGGCCGGCGACCAGGATGCGCGGGCGGGCGAGACGGAAGCGGGCGCGCAGGTCGTGGTCGAGGATGCGGCAGACCTGCTCCAGCAGGGCGGGGGTGATGGCATCCGCGACTGCACGCAGGGGCAGATGGGTGGTCGCTAGGGCAACGCGCAGATGCCCCGTGGCCAGCATCATCACCGGGTAGCCGCCGGCGAACTCGGCGAGGAATTCGGTGTGGCCGGTGAAGGGGATGCCTGCCTCGTTGATCACGCCCTTGTGCACCGGCCCGGTGACCAGTCCGGCCACCTCGCCGGTGAGGCAGGCGCGGGTGGCGGCGCGCAGGGTGTCCAGCACGTAATCTGCGTTGGCCGGATCCAGCCGCCCCGCCTCGGCGGGGGTGCGCAGGGGAATAGGGGCGATGCTCAGCTCCCCTGCATTCGGCAGGCGGGGAGGACGATGAGGTTCGTGGGGGATGAGGTTCAGCGGCAGGCCGAGCCTGGCGGCGCGCTCGCGCAGAAGCGTAGGGTCGGCGAAGGCCACCAGTTCGACCGGCAGGGCCTGCTGGATGAGCTGGATGGCGAGATCGGGACCGATCCCGGCTGGTTCCCCGGGGGTGAGGGCCAGTTTCAGCGGGGCGGTCACTTGCCGATGCCGTTGCCGATGAGGATCTCGGTGTAGGCCTCGTCCTTCAGGCGGCGCTGCCAGCGCTCGAGCTCCTCCTCGGCCTTGCGCCGGCCGATCGCCTCGCGCGCCTGCTGACGCAGGAACTCCACGTTGCCGCTCGCGTCGCGGCGCTCGATCACCTGCAGGAGGTGCCAGCCGAAGGGGGAGCGGAACGGTTCGCTGAGCTGGCCGGGCGCGGTGCTGTTCATCACCTGCTCGAAGGCCTCGACCATCATGCCGGGACGGGCCCAGCCCAGATCACCGCCGCGCTCGGCGGAGCCCTTGTCATCGGAGTAGGTGCGCGCCAGGGCGGCGAAGTCCTCGCCCTTGAGGATGCGCTCGCGCAGCTCGAGCAGACGGCGGCGGGCTTCGTCGTCGGAGACGTTCTCGCGCGTCTGGATCAGGATGTGGCGGGCATGGGTCTCGGTCAGCGTCGCGGCCGCATCCTGCGCGCCGCGCACCTCGGCCAGCTGGACGAGGTGGAAGCCGCTCGGGGTGCGCAGCAGCTCGGACAGCTGGCCGACCTGCAGACCCTGCGCGGCCTCGGCATAGACGGTAGGCAGGCGGTCGAGCGGGCGCCAGCCGAGGTCGCCGCCCTCCAGCGCGTCGCGCGCATCGGAGAAGCGGGCGGCCACGCTGGCGAAGTCGGCCCCGCCGCGCAGTTCAGCGAGTGCCTTCTCGGCCTTGGCGCGTGCCTTGGCAATGTCGTCTGGTCCGGCGGACTCGGGCAGGGCAACGAGAATGTGGCGGAGATGGAACTCGCGCGCCTGGCCGGATTTGACCTGCTTGCTGGCGAGGAAATCGTCGATCTCCTTGTCGGAGATCTGCATGCGATCGAAGACCTCGCGCTTGTGCAGGCGCCCAAGGATGATCTCCTGGCGCACCTGCTCGCGGAAGGCTGCCCAATCGGTGCCTTCCTTCGCCAGGGCGGCACGGAACTGCTCCACGCTCATGCCGTTGTCGCTGGCGATGCCGCGCACGGCGTTGTCGAGGGTCAGGTCGTCGGCCGTGATGCCGGTCTGCCTGGCGTACTGCAACTCGGCGCGCTGGATCATCATGCGCTCAAGCACCTGTGGTAGCAGCACCTCGGTGGGCGGCACAGTGCGGCCGCTGGCGCGCAGGCGGTTGGTGATGCGGGCCATCTCGGCCGCCAGCTCGCGCTCGGTGATCGCCTCGTTGTTGACGATGGCGACCACGCGATCAAGGGGAATCAGTTCATCCTGGCCCTGCGCCTTCGGCGCGGTGACGGCGGTTGTGGATGATTGGGGGGCGGCGTGCAGCGGGCCGCCGAGGGCGAGCAGGATGCCGACCAAAAGGAGGGGCCGTGCGATCGAAAAGCGGGGCATGAAGGGCGTCCGTTCAGGGGTGGAACGATGAGAATCCAAGAATATCACGTTCGAACTGCCTGTCAGCCTGCGAGCCGAGGCCGCCCAGCCCCTTCAGTTCGAGTTGGATCAATATGGCGCTATCGAGCTTGATCTGGGTGGGGTCAGGGGTGTCGACCGCCCAGCGGCGAGCCCCCAGGCGCAGCCGCCAGCAGCAGCTGTCGTACTCCACGCCTGCCAGGGTCTGGATCACCGCCTCGCCCTTCAGGTCCTGCACCACGCTGCCGAGCAGACGCCACTGGCGTGAGACGGACCAGGCGAAGGAGATGCCGGCCTGTTCCAGGTCGGGCAAGCCGGGGTCATCCTTGTGCTTCGCATAGTGCAGGTTGAGCAGGCGCTGATCCGCCCCACGGTAACTGAGCAGGGCATAGGTCTGGGTGAGTTTGTCGAGTGCGGGGTCGGTCGCAGCCGTCAGGCGCAGGCGCCAGCTGCGGCCCAAGCCAAGGCCCAGTTCGCCCATGACCTCCCCGGCCCCGGCGGCGTAGCCTGTACCGCCCGGAAGGGTGACCCGTTCATCCGCAAAGCGGTAGCGCTGGCCCAGGGCAAGGCTCATGCGCTCATAGCCCTCGCGGGTGTCCAGGGCGCGCCAGGTCAGGGCGTAGCTGAGTGCATGAGCGTCCCCCAGTCGGTCGCGGCCAAGGAAGCGGTTGGGGGCAAAGAGGCGGGATAGGCTGGGGGTGGCCAGGCTCGTGTCGAACAGCGGGCCGTCCTGTTCGCGGTAGGGGACGTAGAGGTAATACAGGCGCGGCTCGAGTTGCTGGTGGGTTTGTTCCCCGTAACGATCGAAGAACAGACGCGCATCAAAGCTCGCGATGGGGGCCGTGCGGGTTTGCTGGGTATCCTCGAGCTGGTAACGCACCGCGTCGAACGCGAGGCGCGGGGTGAGGCTGTACCAGCGATCCTCGATGGGCAGGCTGATCGCCGGTACGAGGGCATAGCGCTCGCCCTGTGGCTTGAGCTCGAATTCGTGACTGAAGCGCACGGCCTCGCTCTCCAGGGTCAGCCGCAGCGGGCCGACGTCCTCACCGCCAGTCAGGAGGATCTGTGGCATGCGCCGGTAGGGGCGGCCCGCCTCGGTCACGTTGTAGGTGAGGGTCTGCCACTGCTGGGCATGGAGCAGCAGGTTCCAGTGGCCGAAGCTGCGCGAGGCGCGCGCGTGCGACTCGAGATAGTCGGTGATGCTGCCCCAGGGGGTGAGGCTGAAGTCGCGCATGAAGTCCATGTCGGAGGCGCGACGGAGCGCCAGTGAGCCGTTCCAGTCGCCTAACCGGCCATCGGCCTGGGTGTTCAGCAGGTAACGGTGGTCGCTGCCCCGTTCGTTGTCGTGCGGCAGCCAGTCGAGGTTGACCTGGCCGCGGCCTTCCCGCCACAGTTCGCGGTATTCGCCCTGCAGCATCAGGCCGCGCTTGCTCATGGGGCGCAGGGTGAAGGTGGCATCGCGCTCGGGGGCGATGTTCCAGTACCACGGCAGCGCTACCTCGAAACCCCGCTTGCTGGAGAATCCGAGGTTGGGATAGAGGAAGCCGCTGGCGCGGCGGTCGTCGAGCGGGAAGTCGAGCCAGGGCGAGTAGAACAGCGGCACACCCTTGAAGTGGAGCCAGGTATCGCGCGCGACGCCACGGCCGCGCTCATGGTCGAGCTCCATCCGGCGCGCGGAAAGTTCCCAGTCACGCTTCGTCTCGGGGCAGCTGCTCAGGCTGACCTGCTCGAGTTGGTCGTGCTGTGCGTTGAGGCGGGTGACGGACGCGCTGCTGCCGGAGAGGTGGCTCTGGGTGAGCCAAAAGCGGGCTCCCGTGAGCTCACCGCGGTCCTCGCCAGGCCAAAAACGGGCCTTGCGGGCGAGCAGGATGCGGGTGGTGTCCCAGTAGCGCAGCTCCCCGCCAGCGGGGGCTTCGGCCTCGATCTGTTCAGGGGTCAGGGTGTAGCGGACGCGCTCGGCCAGCAGGCGCTGGTCGAGGCGTTGCAGGCGGACGTCGCCCGTGAGGGTGGCTACCCGGCCATCGTGATTCACGTGGTCGGCCTCGGCCTTGGCGGGGGTGTCGGCGGCGAGGGCGGGGAGGTCAGGCAGCTCCGGCCCGAACGGCGGGCAGAGGCGGTAGGGGTCATAGGCCCCTGCCGCCGGTGCCAGGGTCAGCGCCAGCAGCAGGGCGAGGGGCAGGTTCGAAAGGCGCCCCGGGATCATCGGCGCGGCGTCAGGCCAGGCCGTCGATGATGGCGCGGAAGTCCGCGAAGATGGCCTCCATGGAACGGCGGCCATCCACGGTGTGGAGTTTGCCTTCGGCCTTGTAGAAGTTGATCAGCGGGGCGGTCTGCTCTTCGAAGACGCGCAGGCGCTTGCCCACCGTCTCCTCGTTGTCGTCCGCGCGCTGGGTCAGCTCGCCACCGCAGGCATCGCACACGCCAGCCTTGCGCGGGGCGTGGGTGTATTTGTTGTACACCGCGCCGCATTTGGCACAGGTCATGCGGCCGGTTAGGCGCTGCATCAGGTCCTCGAACGGCACGTCCAGCAGGATGGCGGCCTGCAGCGGCTTGCCAAGATCCGCCAGCAGGGCGTCCAGGGCGCTGGCTTGGGCCAGGTTGCGCGGGAAGCCGTCGAGGATGAAGCCGTTTTGGGTGTCGTCTTCGGACAGGCGCTCGCGGATCATGCCGAGCACGATGTCATCCGAGACCAGTTGGCCATGGTCCATGGCTTCCTTGGCCTTGCGGCCGAGCGGGGTGCCGGCCGCCACCTGGGCGCGCAGCAGGTCACCGGTGGAGATCTGCGGCACCTTGTAGTGCTCGACCAGGAACTTGGATTGCGTGCCCTTGCCAGAACCGGGGGCGCCAAGGAGAACAATGCGCATGTCGAGTGTCCTGTGTTGGATCGGTGTGCCGCATGGTCGGCACATATTCAAACCGCTTATAATACACGCCCGATTCGACATCACGAGGCATTCAGCATGCAGATTGATCACATCCCGGCGGGCAAGAGCATCCCTGAAGACATCAACGTCATCATCGAGATTCCGGCTCAGGGCGCCCCGATCAAGTACGAGATCGACAAGGAGAGCGGCGCGCTGGTGGTCGATCGCTTCATGGCCACCGCCATGTTCTATCCCTGCAACTATGGTTTCATTCCGCACACCCTGTCCGACGACGGCGACCCGGTTGACGTGCTGGTGGTGACGCCGACCCCGCTGATGCCCGGTGCCGTGATCCGCTGCCGCCCGGTCGGCATGTTGAAGATGAGCGATGAGGCTGGCGTGGATGCCAAGCTGGTGGCCGTGCCGTTCGGCAAGCTGACTCCGCTCTACGATCATGTGCGGGAAGTCACCGACCTGCCGGAGCTGCTGCGCAGCCAGATTGCTCACTTCTTCGAGCAGTACAAGGCGCTTGAGAAAGGCAAGTGGGTCAAGGTCGAGGGCTGGGCGGACGCCGCTGCTGCGCGCGATGAGATCCTCGCCTCGGTCGAGCGCTACAAGGCCCAGGTGCTTGGTTGAGATGACATGGGCCGGATGGCGCCTGCGTTGAAGGAAGGCTTGTGGCACATCCTCGGGCGCGCCTGAACCTTTGGCATGACTGATTCGTTCGCGGCGGATCAGGAGGGAGCCTTGCGGGAGCAGCCCGCAAGGCAGCAGCGTTCATGGAGGGGCAAAGATCGGCACCCCAAGCCGATCGAGGATGGGGAGCGTTTGCGGGGGCTCGTCCTGCAGCGCGCCATCATCGCCGGGGTCATCTGCTTTCTCCTGCTTGGTGGGGTGATCGCGCGCGTGGCCTGGCTGCAGGTCACCGCGCATGATCGTTTTGCTACCCTGGCCGAGCAAAATCGGACGCGCATCGAACCCATTCCGCCCGCGCGCGGCCTGATCTACGACCGCAATGGCGTGGTGCTGGCCGACAATGCCCCCGCCTTCCAAGTCGAGCTTATTCCCGAGCAGGTACCGGACATGGAGGCCACCCTCCAGCGTCTGGCGAGCTTGCTTGCGCTGGATGAGTCGGAGCTTTCGCGTTTCCGCAAGACCCTCAAGGCCAGTCGCTCTTTTGACAGCATCCCCCTTAAGCTGAATCTCACCGAGGAGGAAGTGGCCCGGCTGGCGATCGAGCGCCCGCGCCTGCCGGGTGTGGAGGTACAGGCCCGTCTGACCCGCGTCTACCCCCAGCGGGAGAAGGTGGCGCACGTGGTCGGCTATGTTGGCCGGATCAATGAGCGCGACCTTGCGACCATCGACCAGGAGGCCTACCGCGGTACCTTGCATATCGGCAAGACTGGGCTGGAGCGATTCTACGAGGATCGCCTGCACGGCGAGGTTGGCTACCGCAAGCTCGAGGTCGATGCCCACGGCCGTACCCTGCGGGTGCTGGAGGAGGTGCCGGCCACGCCGGGCGAGGACATCCACCTGACCCTCGACTTGCGCCTGCAGGAGGCGGCCGAGGCTGCGCTTGGCGACTTCCTTGGTGCCGTCGTCGCCCTCGATCCGCGCAATGGGGAGGTGCTGGCCTTCGTCAGCAAGCCGGGTTTCGATCCCAATCTGTTCGTCAACGGCATCCGCAGCGGGGACTACAAGGCCCTGGTCGAGAACCCTGACCGCCCGCTGTTCAATCGGGCCCTTGCGGCGGCCTATCCGCCAGGGTCGACGATCAAGCCGCTGATGGGGCTGGCGGGGCTTGAGTATGGTCTGATCACGCCCGAGTTTCGCATATTCGCGGGGCCCTACTACCAGTTGCCGAACGATAGCCATCGCTACCGCGACTGGAAGAAGACCGGGCATGGCTGGGTGGACCTCGACCGCGCCATCGCCCAGTCCTGCGACGTGTACTTCTACGATTTGGCACATCGCATGGGCATCGATCGCATGCACGAGTTTTTCACCCGCTTCGGCCTCGGCCGACCGACCGGCATCGACCTGCCGGGCGAGGCTTCCGGGCTGGTGCCCTCGCGCGCCTGGAAGCGGGCAGCGAGAGGGCAGTCGTGGTATCCGGGCGAGACCCTGATCGCGGGTATCGGGCAGGGCTATATGCTCGCGACGCCGCTGCAGCTCGCGCAGATGGCGGCGACCCTGGCCCAGCGCGGCCAGCCGGTGCGGCCGCATCTTTCGAAAGATGCCGTGGTCGAGCCCCTGGAGCCTATCGTGTTGCGCAAGGCGGCCCATTGGGATGCGGTGCTGGCGGGCATGGATCATGTGATCAATTCCGACTATGGCACGGCCAAGGTCATCAAGGGTTCGCCCTACCGCATCGCCGGCAAGAGCGGGACTGCACAGGTCTTCACCGTGAAGCAGAGCGAGACCTATGACGAGAGGAAACTCTCGCGCAAGCTGCATGACCATGCAGTGTTCATTGGTTTCGCTCCGCTCGAGGCGCCGACCATTGCGGTGGCGGCCTTTGTCGAGAATGGCCAGCACGGTTCCGGCACGGCCGGGCCGATCGTGCGTCGGGTCATGGATGCCTGGCTGCTTAAGGATTTCGCCCTCAAGGCAGCAGCGACCGATGAGCAAGGGGGGGGCGACTGATGTCGATACTGCGTGAAGGCTGGAACCGCGCGCAGCAGCCCTATCGTGAGGAGGAGGGGGGGCTGCTCCGCTGGCTGCACCTGGACTCCTGGTTGCTGTTCGCTCTGCTCCTTCTGCTCGGGGTCAGTGTGATGACGGTGTATAGCGCCTCGCATCAAAGCCTGCAGCAGCTCGCCAATCTGGGCTTGCGTATCGGCCTTGGTCTGACGCTGATGCTGATCATGGCGCGCATCCCGCCGCGTATCTACCAGCTCTGGTCGCCCTGGCTGTTTGGGGCGGGGCTCGCCTTGCTGTTTGCGGTCGAGTTGTTCGGCCACATTGGCAATGGCGCGCAGCGCTGGCTGGACCTCGGCTTCATCCGCTTCCAGCCGTCCGAGATCATGAAGCTCGCGGTGCCGATGATGGCGGCTTGGTACCTGGCCCACCGGTCGCTGCCGCCGCGTCCGCTGGATGTGCTGGTGACCCTGCTGCTGGTGTTGGTGCCGATGGGGCTGATCGTGCTCCAGCCTGATCTTGGCACCGCCCTGCTGGTAGGGGCTGCGGGCATCTTCGTGCTGCTGCTCGCGGGCCTGTCCTGGCGCTATATCGCCGGCGGGCTGGTGGCCCTGGCCGCGATCATCCCGCTGATGTGGAACTTCGTCATGCACGACTATCAGCGCCAGCGGGTGCTGACCCTGCTGGACCCGGACGCCGACCCGCTCGGTACCGGCTACCACATCATCCAGTCGAAGATCGCCATTGGCTCGGGCGGCGTGTTCGGCAAGGGCTGGCTGAATAGCACCCAGGCCAACCTGAGCTTCCTGCCCGAGGGACACACCGACTTCATCTTCGCGGTGTTCGCCGAGGAATTCGGTCTGATCGGCGTGCTGCTGCTGCTCTCGTTGTACCTGTTCATCGTCCTGCGTGGCCTGGTCATCGCCGTCAACGCCCCGAG
>JBMFOY010000012.1:21154-23230 GCA_049969375.1 Halothiobacillaceae bacterium
GCATTTACGGGCGCTTGCTCGCAGGCAGCCTCAGCCTCAGTTTCTTTGTCTATGTGTTCGTCAACACCGGCATGGTGAGCGGCCTCTTGCCCGTCGTTGGCGTGCCGCTGCCGCTGGTCAGCTATGGCGGGACGGCCATGGTGACCCTCATGGCGGGTTTCGGTATGCTCATGTCCATCCACAGTCATCGACCCTTCCTCGCCAGGCGCTGACCATGCATCGATTGCTTCCGACCGTGCTGATCCCCGCCGTCATGACCACCCTGCTGGTGAGCTGCGCCGCGTTGGCGTCCCAGGGGTTCTCCGGGCGTGACGACGTGCGGGCCTTTGCGCGTGAGATCAGCGAGCGGAACGGTCTGGACGAGGGGGAGGTGAGCGCAGCCCTGGCGCAGGCGCGGCCGCAGCCTTCCATCATCGAAGCCATGACCCGGCCTGCCGAGGCCAAGCCATGGCACCAGTACCGGCTGATCTTCCTCACCGAGAAGCGCATCGCGGACGGGGTGGATTTCTGGCGCGAGCATGCCGACAGACTCACCCAGCTTGAACGGCAGTATGGCGTGCCGGCCGAGATACTCGTCGCCATCGTCGGCGTGGAGACCGGCTACGGGCGCAACGTGGGCCGCTATGCCGTGCTCGATGCGCTTGCTACCCTGGCCTTCGACTATCCGCCGCGCGCTCCCTTCTTCCGCAAGGAGCTGGAGCAGTTCTTCCTCCTGGCCCGGGATGAAAAGGTACCGCTCGCCGAGGTGAAGGGCTCTTATGCCGGCGCGATGGGGATGCCACAGTTCATGCCCTCGAGTTACCGCAACTTCGCGGTCGATGGCGATGGTGATGGTCGCCGCGACCTTTGGTCGAGTGCCGATGATGTGCTGGCGAGCGTCGCCAACTACTTCGCGCGCCACGGCTGGCAACCGGGGGGTGAGGTGGCCTGGTCGGTCGAACTGGCCGAGCCGGCGCGCCTGGAGGGCTTGATGAACCGCGGGCGCGACCTCAAAGCCAAGACCAGCCTGGGCGAGCTGCGCAAGGCCGGTGTGTCACTGCCGCCAGGCGACGATGCCCTGCCCGCCATGCTGATCCCCTTGCAGGAAGAAGCTGGCGAGCGTTACTGGGTGGGGTTGCCGAATTTTTACGTCATCACCCGCTACAACCACAGCGCGCACTACGCCATGGCCGTCTGGCAGCTGGGGCAGGTGATCCGTGAGCGCATGAAGGGCGCCGAGGCCCGGGCGTCATGAACGCGGGGAGCAGGGTGGCGGTGCGTTCCCTGGCGCTGGCGCTCCTTGGTGGTATGCTCGGCCTCTCGGGTTGCTCCTCCACGCCGACGACCCGCGATGCGGTGCCGCGTGCTGAGGCCTACAGCAAATATGGCAATCCGGCCTCCTACGAGGTGCTTGGCCAGCGCTATGAGGTCATGAAGGACAATCGCGGCTACCGCGAGACCGGCATCGCCTCCTGGTACGGTCCCGGTTTCCACGGCAAGCGTGCCTCGGCAGGGGAGGAGTACGACATGTATGCCATGACTGCGGCGCACAAGACCCTGCGCATCCCCTGCTACGTCGAGGTGACCAACCTCCAGAACGGCAGGCGTGCCGTGGTGCGGGTCAATGATCGAGGCCCCTTCCACGACAACCGCATCATCGACCTCTCCTATGCTGCTGCGCAGAAACTCGGTATGGTTGGCTCCGGTACGGCCTTGGTCGAGGTGCGCCACATCGATGTTGATCAATCCCCACCCAAACAACCGGATGATGCTCCTATCCAGTTGGCCACACCGGTGCCGGAGTGGGGGCGGAACGTGTTCCTTCAGGTAGGGGCGTTCTCCGATCCCGTCAACGCCGAGCGCCTGCGCTCGAAGCTTGCCTCCGCTCGCATTGACCAGGTCGGTGTGGCCCGCCATCCTGATGGTCTGCATCGCGTGCGGATTGGCCCGCTGAGCTCGGTGGAGCAGGCAGATGAGCTCGCGCGACAGCTGGATGCGTTGGGCGTGAGCGGCCGGCACATCGTGCTCGATTGAGGCGCCATGGAAACGCTGAAAAAATCCATCCATGGATTTTTTCAGCGCGTCTTATCAAGGCGC
>JBMFOY010000013.1:0-23040 GCA_049969375.1 Halothiobacillaceae bacterium
CCGGGGGCTGCAATGGAAGGCGCGTATTGTAGGTTGGAGCGGGGCTGCGATAAAGGAAACGCTGAATAATTCAGCGTTTCCCGTTTGGGGCAGGATGCCCCAACGCGAACAACGACGGAAGTCGTTGATTCGCGGAGTCCGTCGCGGACATGCGCCTTGATAAGACGAGCTGAAAAAATCCATGGATGGATTTTTTCAGCGTTTCCTAAACACCACCTCCCGGATTCCAGGCAACCCTCCGCTGTCGGAGCGGCGCCCCCGCCGCGAGATGACGCCCGACCGATCAGCCCGGGGGCGGGCCTCCTACAGTGCGCTGCGGTCGCTGTGAACCGGCGCCGAGGCGGCCAGGGTGGAGGCAATCTCGCGCACCAGCTCCGGCCCGCGGTAGATGAAGCCGGTGTAGATTTGCACCAAGCTCGCGCCCGCCTCGATCTTGGCCTGGGCGTCCGCACCACTCAGGATGCCGCCGGCGGCAATGATCGGCAGCTCCCCGGCAAGGGCCTGGCTGAACTGGCGCACGATCGCGGTGGAACGCTCGAACACGGGCGCACCGGACAGCCCGCCTTTCTCATCCGCATGCGGCAGGCCCTCGACCCCCTCGCGGCTGAGGGTGGTATTGGTCGCAATCAAACCGTCGATACGGTGGCGGCGCAAGGCGTCGGCAATGGTGGTGACTTCCTCAGGCGTCAAATCAGGGGCCACCTTGACCGCAAGAGGCACATAGCGACCATGCTGGTCGGACAGCCGTGCCTGCTCGGCCCTGAGCCGGGCGAGCAGCTCATCGAAGGCATCGCCGTGCTGCAGGGTACGCAGGCCGGCGGTATTCGGCGAGGAGATGTTGACCGTCACGTACGAAGCATGCGGATAGACGCGACGCAGGCAGAACAGGTAGTCGTCTACCGCCTTCTCGACCGGAGTGTCGAAGTTCTTGCCGATGTTCAGGCCAAGGATGCCGCCCTCGCGGGCGAAGCGGCTCTGCTCGACGTTGGTGATGAACTGCTCGACGCCGAGGTTGTTGAAACCCATGCGGTTGATGATGGCCTGCGCCTTCGGCAGGCGGAACAGGCGCGGCTTCGGGTTGCCGGGCTGCGGGCGCGGGGTGACTGTGCCAACCTCGACGAAGCCGAAGCCGAGACTGCCGAGCGCGTCGATGTAACGGGCGTTCTTGTCCAGCCCCGCGGCCAGCCCGACCGGGTTGGGGAAGATCAGCCCCATCACCTCGCGCGGGCTGTTGGGCACGCGCGAGCGCATCCAGGAGGCCAGCGGCCCGCGCAAAAGAAGGCGCATCCCCTCCAGCGCCACCTCGTGGGCCGTCTCCGGAGGCAACAGGAACAGCGCCCGGCGGGCGAGATCGTAGGTCAGGCTCATGGTGTTCAATGATCCTGGGATGGCGAGGCGGCACCGGCGTCCGCCGGGGGCACCAGGGCTCCCGTATTGGCGACGTATTGTTCCTCCACTTCCTTCTTCAGCAGGATGATGGAGATGCGACGATTGATGGGGTCAGCAGGATCGGCCGGATTGAAGGGCACGGAGTCGGCCAACCCCGAGACGCGCATGACCTTGCCCTCGGCAATGCCGCTGGCATTGAGCATGCGCCGCGCCGCATTGGCGCGATCAGCGGACAACTCCCAGTTGGAATAGTCGCCACGTCCATTCCCGAAGGGGCGCGAGTCGGTATGCCCCAGTATGGTGAGCTTGTTCGGCAGCTCGTTCACGATCGGCGCCACCTTGCGCAGAATGGCCTCGGCATAAGGCGCCATGCGCGCGGAGGCGAGGTCGAACATCGGCCGCTTGTCCTGGTCAACGATCTGGATGCGCAGGCCCTCGGGTGTGATGTCGATCTTGAGCTGGTTCTTGAATTCCTTGAGCACATTGTCCTGCTCGATCATCTTCTCCAGCTTCTCCTTGGTCTCCTGCATGCGCTTGGCCTCCTGCTCGCGCAGCCGCTTCTTGACCTCCTCCGGATCGACGACCTCGGCCTTCTTCACCTGGCCGTCCACGCGCGTGAGATCCTGACCGCCGCCCGGGATGATGCTGGTACGATCCCCCGTCGAGGAGCCACCAGAGAGCGAAACCATCAACGGATTCTGGAAATACTGGGCAATGCCCTGCAAATCTTCCTTGCTCGTAGAACCTAGCAGCCACATCAGCAGGAAGAAAGCCATCATCGCGGTCACAAAGTCGGCGTAGGCGATCTTCCACGCGCCGCCGTGGTGGCCATGGCCGCCCTTCTTGACCTTCTTGATAATGATCGGGCGCTGGTGTTCAGTCTGCATGGCGACGGTAACCGCGGGATTCGCTTACTTATTGTTCTTCACGAATTCTTCCAGCTCGCGGAAGCTCGGCCGCACATGCGAGGGCAAGGTCTTGCGGCCAAACTCCACCGCCACCTGCGGCGGATAACCGTTCATAAAGGCAATCAAGGTCGTCTTGAGGCAGTTGTAATACTGGGTCGAAGCCTCAGCCTGCTTGCCCATCACATTGGCCAGGGGGGCGGCAAAGCCATAAGAGGCAAGAATACCCAGGAAGGTCCCCACCAACGCCGCAGCGATCAACTTGCCCAACTCTGCGGGCGGAATACCCACCGATTCCATGGTATGCACCACCCCAAGCACGGCCGCCACAATGCCGAAGGCGGGCAGGCCATCGGCCAGCTTGGCCATCATGTTTCCCGGCACCTCTGCCTCGTGATGGTGGGTCTCGATCTCGATGTCCATTAGATTGTCAATCTGGTGCACATCCAAGCTTGAGCTGATCATCAGGCGCATGTAGTCGGCAATGAAGTCCGTGGCATGATGGTCTGCCTTGACCTTGGGCGCCTTATTGAAGATCTCGCTGGTATGCGGCTCTTCGATATCGCCCTCAATGGACATCAAACCATCCTTACGCGCCCGGGCGAACAGATTGAACAGCAGACCGAGAGTCTGCATGTACATGTCCTTATCGTACTTGGATCCCTTGAAGGCCGCGCCAAGCCCCGCACCAAAGGCCTTCAGATCCTTGACGGTATTGCCGGCCACCAGGGCTCCAATCGCAGCGCCGAGGATGATGAGCACCTCGACGGGCTGGACAAGGACCGCCAAATGTCCGCCCGCCATGAGGAAGCCACCGAGAATCACACCGGCGACCACCACCCATCCGATGATTGTGAACATGCCTGACTGGTCCCCTGACTTTGATCTGCGCCCGCGCCACGGAGGCCGGCCACGAAGCTTGGGAAACTCTGAAAAAATCCATCCATGGATTTTTTCAGCTCATCTCGTCGCGGCACATGTCCGCGACGGACTCCGCGAATCAACGACTGACGTCGTTGTTCGCGTTGGGGCATCCCGCCCCAAACGGGAAACGCTGAACGATTCAGCGTTTTCCTAGGACGTATGCTAACAGTTAATCGGCAGGCACCCCACAAGACTTGAGTGCCTTTTGCGAATAAAGGCCGGGCTATAATTTTTCCAATGAACGCCCACACCCGCCGCCAATTCTTCGAGCGCCTGCGTACGCTCAACCCGCACCCGACTACCGAACTGAAGTACTCGACCCCCTTCGAGTTGCTCATCGCCGTGGTGCTATCCGCACAAGCCACCGACAAGGGCGTGAATCTGGCCACCGCGCGCCTGTTCCCTGTCGCCAACACCCCCGAGGCCATTCTCGCGCTCGGTGAAGAGGGGCTGCGCGAGTACATCAAGACCATCGGCCTGTATCAGACCAAGGCCAAGAACGTGATCGGCCTGTGCCGGCTGCTGCTGGAGCGGCATGGCGGCGAAGTGCCGGCCAGCCGCGAGGCCCTCGAGGCCTTACCCGGCGTGGGCCGCAAGACCGCCAACGTCATTCTTAACACCGCCTTCGGCCAGCCGACCATGGCGGTGGACACGCACATCTTCCGCGTCTCCAACCGCACAGGTCTTGCCCCGGGCAAGACCGTGCGCGCGGTGGAAAACCGGCTGGTCAAAGTCATTCCGAAGGAGTTCATGCACAACGCCCACCACTGGCTAATCCTGCACGGCCGCTACATTTGCACCGCGCGTAAGCCCCAATGCGGCATCTGCCCGGTGTGCGATCTGTGCGACTACAAGGCCAAGACCGCCCCCTGCCCTGACCCTTCGAGATTCCCCGATGTTATTCAGTCCTGACCGCAACAAGCTGCGCTTGATGTATGTCGAGGCCTGGCGCAAACGCCGCTTGGGCCTGCCGATGGAGGCGCTCGAGCTGATGATCGCCGACGTCGTCGCCCTGCACCCCGAATACCATGCCCTGCTCGAGGACGAGGAAAAGACCCTGGCGTGGGAAGAGTCGCCCGACCAGGGGATGAGCAATCCCTTCCTGCACATGGGCGTGCACCTGGCCTTACGCGAGCAGGTGAGCACCGACCGACCGGCGGGTATCCGCGCCGCCTTTGACCGGCTGGCGGCGAAGCTGCGGGATGCTCACGAGGCCGAGCACCGCATCATCGCCTGCCTGCTGCAGGCCCTCAACGAGGCGGGCCCGCAAGGCCCCGACGAGCAGGCCTACCTGGAGTGCATCCGGAGGATGGGATAAGCCTCGACGGCGGGCGGGCGGGGCCGGACCCCTTGGACCATGCCGACACCCTGTCCACTTCACCCCCCGTCATCATGGTCTATAACAATGATTCACCCACAATTGAAGGGAGAATCATGGTGAACGACCGCCACCCCGCAGCCACCCTCGTCATCGACGGCATGGGAAAATGCCTGGCCACCGACGGGGCAGGAACCGCCTGCGGATGCCCCGATGTCCTGTCGGGCTTGGGCATCGCCATAGGCAGGAACGCCGCCAAGCTTGCGCATCTCTGCGACCTGGGAATGCTGAATTCGATCGAACTGCAAACCCGCGCCGGCCCGCCGGTGTACATCGAACCCGCTGCCGGAGAAGGGCTAACCCTCCGCTTCTAAGGAAACTCTGAAAAATCCATCCGTGGATTTTTTCAGATCGTCTTATAAATCGTCTTATCAAGGCACATGTCCGCGACGAGATGAGCTTTGGGGCAGCGTCAGGCCCCGCGTCGCTTGACCTCACGGTAGATGGCCTCCTGCTCGTCCAGCGTCAGGTCGGCCAGACGGAGGCCCCGTGCGGCGGCCGCGGCCTCCATGCCGCGGTAGCGGCGCTCGAACTTGGCGTTGCAGCCGCGCAGGGCGGCCTCGGGATCAACACCGAGCTTGCGGGCGAGATTGGTGATGGCGAACAGGACGTCGCCAACCTCCTCCTCGATATTCGCCACATCCCCCGCCGCTCGCGCTGCGCGCAGTTCGGCCAGTTCCTCGTCGATCTTGGGCCACACGGCATCCGCATCCGGCCAGTCGAACCCCTCGCGCGCGGCCCGCTTCTGCAGCTTGACCGCCCGGGTGAGCGCCGGCAGGGCCAGCGCGACCCCGTCGAGCGCACTGAGGGGCTGGCCCGGCTGTCCCTTGTGCGTGCGCTCAAGGGTCTTCTGCGCCTCCCACGCGGCCTTCAGGCCGGCTTCGTCCTCGTGCCTAACCTCGCCGAACACGTGCGGGTGGCGGCGCACCATTTTCTCCACCAACCCGCGCGCCACGTCCTGAAAGTCGAAATGACCAGCCTCCTCTGCCATGCGTGCGTGAAACACCACCTGGAACAACAGATCCCCCAGCTCCTCGCGCAACTCATCCATGTCCCCGCGAGTGATAGCCTCCAGCACCTCGTAGGCCTCCTCCAAGGTGTAGGGGGCAATGGTGGCGAAGGTCTGACGCCGATCCCAGGGACAGCCTGCGACCGGGTCGCGCAGGCGCGCCATCAGGGCGACCAGTGCCTCCACCGGGGAGAAGACGGGGGACTCAGACATGTCCGCCCGCTCCTTCAGGGAGGGAGCGGGTTCTGCCCTCCCGCTGACCGAAACTGTTGACCGGTTCATGCACGAACATGGACAAGAAGACCCGCCATGCGGTCAGGGCACGCGAAGGGATGGGCTGCCCTCCCCAGCCTCGCAGCATGGCCTGCAGGGCA
Organism: Halothiobacillaceae bacterium; assembly: GCA_049969375.1. Taxonomy (GTDB): domain Bacteria; phylum Pseudomonadota; class Gammaproteobacteria; order Halothiobacillales; family Halothiobacillaceae; genus Thiofaba. The sequence goes on from JBMFOY010000013.1 coordinate 5,980, forward strand.
TCAGCACTCACCACGCCCCCGGGCCAGGCTTTGTGGAAGCTAACATCGCCCAAGACGACGAGATACGACTGGCTCGGCAGGCCCAGCAGGTCGAGCCGCGCCAGTCGGCGTAGGTGGGCCTCCTGGCCGCGGACATGGAACAGAGGGTTGTCGAAGTCGTGCCGCTGACTACGCTCGAAACGCGACCAGCGCAGGCTGTGCTCGGAACCGTACAGCGTCCCCTTCATGCATTGCAGCTCCAAACTGCAGAATCCCTCCGGGGTAAGCATGAGATGGGGAATCAGCATCCCACCCTCGGCATCCGGCAGGAAGACGTCGCGTACATAGGGCAAGCCGGCATCCTTGAGCCAGCCGTGCGCAGCATCGAGTTCACATTCCCTGCGCCGCAGGGTTCGGCGCATCCATTGAATCATGTATCTCTCCTTGTTTGAGTATGGACCATCCCCCATGCTCGGCATGGTAGGACGAGCGCACCAGCGGCCCGCTGGCTACGTGGCGGAAGCCGAGGCTGCGGGCGATGTCCGCCAGCCGGTCGAACTCCTCCGGCGAGACGTAGCGCCTCACCGGCAGGTGGTGGACGCTCGGCTGCAGGTACTGGCCGAGTGTGAGCATGTCCACGTCGTGGGCGCGCAGGTCGCGCAGAACCTCGATGACCTCCTCGTCGGTCTCGCCCAGGCCCAGCATCAGGCCGGACTTGGTCGGCACCTGTGGCATGCGCGCCTTGAAGGCGGCGAGCAGACGCAGCGAGCCGGCATAGTCCGCCCCCGGCCGCGCCTCGCGGTAGAGGCGCGGCACGGTTTCGAGGTTGTGATTGAAGACATCGGGCGGCTCCTGGGCGAGCAGGTCGAGGGCCACCGCCTCGCGGCCGCGAAAATCGGGCGTGAGCACCTCGACGGTCAGCTCGGGGCTGTGCTCGCGCGCGGCGCGGATGCAGGCCGCGAAGTGCCCCGCCCCGCCATCGCGCAGGTCGTCGCGGTCGACCGAGGTGATGACCACGTACTTGAGGCCCATGGCGGCGATGGTGCGTGCGAGGTTGAGCGGTTCGTCGATATCGAGCGGATCGGGGCGACCATGGGCCACGTCGCAGAAGGGGCAACGGCGAGTGCAAATCCCGCCCATGATCATGAAGGTGGCCGTGCCCGCGCCAAAACACTCGCCCAGGTTCGGGCAATTGGCCTCCTCGCACACGGTATGCAGCCTAGCCTCGCGCAGGATGCCCTTCAGGCGCTGCACCTCGGCGCTGCCATGCACCTGCGAACGGATCCACTTGGGCTTGGGCAAGGGGGCATCGAGCGGCACCACCTTGACGGGGATGCGGGCAACCTTGTCTTCCCCACGCATCTCACGGGTGATCGGGCGGGTGGTCGGGCGGGCGGATTCGGTCATGCGCTGTCCAGGAAGTTTGCTTCACACCCCAGGCGATCAGCCAGCCGTTCGGCGAGCGGGCGCTTGAGCGCATCGACCGCGATCCCCGGCGCGAAGTCGCTGACTTGACACATGCGCAGGCCCGCATGGCCGCAGGGGTTGATGTGCTCGAACGGGGCGAGGTCCATCGCCACGTTCAGGGCGAGACCATGATAGCAGCGCCCGGCGCGAACCTTGAGACCGAGCGAGGCAATCTTGCGTCCATCCACATACACGCCGGGGGCATCGCGACGCGCGCAGGCAGGGATGCCGAGCCCGTCCAACAGGTCGATCACCGCCCCTTCCAGGTGTTCTACCGTCTCGCGTACGCCGAGACGGGCACGCGCGAGGTCGAACAGCAGGTAGGCGACCAGCTGGCCGGGGCCATGGTAGGTGACCTGCCCACCGCGGTCGGTCTGTACCACCGGGATATCCCCCGGCGCGAGCAGGTGTCCGGGCTGGCCGTTCAACCCCTGGGTGAAGACCGGGGGATGTTCGACCAGCCACAGCTCGTCCGCCGTATCACGCGTGCGCGCGGCGGTAAACGCACGCATGGCCTCGAAGCTGTCCGCGTAGGGGGTCAGGCCAAGGTCGCGGACATGCAGGGCGGTGGACATGGTCAGGGGCAAGGGGCCGTCAGATGCTCATCAGCACCTTGGGATGCGCGCGCAGGGCGAGGGTGATGGCATCCACCTGCTCGCGTGACTCGGCGCGCAGCCTGATGGTGATGGCCACGTACTTGCCGCCCTTACTCGGTCGGCTGCTGACCGCGCCTTCGCCGAGGTTCGGCGCGTGCTCGCGGATCAGGGCGACCATCTCGGCCTCGAAGGTCTCGCAGGCCTCGCCCATGATCTTGATTGGGTAGTCGCAGGGAAATTCCAGCGGCGGCGGATTGTCGAATGCGCAGAAGCTCATGCCTTGCCCTCTCTTAGGAAACTCTAAAAAAATCCGTCCATGGATTTTTCAGCTCGTCTCGTCGCGGCGCATGTCCGCGACGGACTCCGCGAATCAACGACTAACGTCGTTGATTCGCGTTGGGGCATCCTACCCCAAACGGGAAACGCTGAATGATTCAGCGTTTTCCCTTACCTTCTGTTTGAATGCCTGATAGGCCGCGTGCATGCGCTGCCAGACCGGTCCAGGCCTGCCCTCGCCCACTAACTTGCCATCGACACGGGTGATGGGCACGATCTCGCGGGTGGAGCTGGTGACCCACACCTCGTCCGCGTTGCGCAGCAGCGCCTCGGGCATGCCCTCATCCCGCACAGGGATACCTTCCGCGCACGCCAGCTCAAGGATCAGGTCGCGGGTGATGCCGCCGAGGATCGCGGCCGATTTCGGCGTGGTGTGGATCGTCCCGTCCTTGATGATGAACAGGTTGCTGGCCGCCCCCTCGATGGCCTGACCGTCGCGCAGCAGGATCGCCTCAACCGCGCCCTGCTCGACGGCCTGCTGGCGCGCCAGCACGTTGCCGAGCAGCTGGATGGTCTTGAGGTCGCAGCGCAGGTCGGGCACGGTCACCCCACCCCAAGACGGAGCCAGGACTCGGCGATCGGGGCCAGCGGGTTGCTCATGGCAAACACGGTGGGCGGGGTGCCAACCGGCGGGAAGGCGTGATCGCGCTTGGGCGGCGCCCCACGGGTCACCTGCAGTGTAGATGGCCTGGTCGCCGCCGCCGTTCCGCTCGATGAGCTGCTCCAGCATGGCCAACCACTCCGCCCGGCTCATCGGATGGTCGATGCGGATGCTATCCATGCTGCGCTCCAGGCGCTCGATATGCTCCACACCACGCAGCATGTGGCCGCCATAGACGGGGATGACCTCGTACACCCCATCACCGAACAGGAAACCGCGATCGAGTACGGAAACACAGGCCGCATCAAGCGGCATGAACTGACCATTGAGGTAAACGGTGGTGGCCATGGGCGATCCGGTGTGCGGGATTCGGAAAGAAGAACTGGCGGCCCGGTGAGCCGCCAGTGCTGTCGATGAGATGAGGGCGGGTCAGTTGAACATCAAGATCACACCATCCACCATGCGGCGGAAGATACCACCTTGCGGCACCTCGCTTAGGGCCACCGCCGGCACCTCGGCCACGAGGTCACTGCCGAGCTTCGCGCGCAACATGCCCACCGGCTGCCCCTGGGCCAGCGGCGCGTCGATGCGCGGCGGCATGTCCAGCGCCAGACTCAGCTTGTCGAACTGACCGCGCGGGGCGGTGACATAGAAGTCGCTGGCCAGGCCGAGCTGCACGGTCTTGCTGGCCCCCTTCCACACCCGCGGCTCGGCCAGTGCCTCGCCTCCACGGCGCAGCAGGCGGGTCTCGAAGAAGTTGAAGCCATAGTTGAGCAGGGCCTGCGACTGCTCGGCCCGGGCCTCGTCGCTGGGCGCGCCAAGCACGACAGAGATCAGGCGCATGCCGTCACGCTGGGCAGAGGCCACCAGGCAGAAACCGGCGGACTCGGTGTGCCCCGTCTTGCCGCCATCCACCGACGGATCACGCCAAAGCAGGCGGTTGCGGTTGATCTGCTTGATGTTGTTCCAGGTGAATTCCTTCTCGCGCTCGCGCACGTAGTATTCCGGGAAGTCGCGGATCACCGCCTTCATCAGGGTGGCGATGTCGCGCGCGGTGCTGTAGTGATTGGGGTCCGGCCAGCCGGTGGAGTTGGCGAAATGCGTCCCCGTCATGCCCAGGCGTTGCGCCTCGTGGTTCATCATCTTGACGAACGCATCCTCGCTGCCCGCGATATGCTCAGCCAGGGCCACGGTTGCATCATTTCCGGACTGCACGATCATGCCTTTGAGAAGATCATCGACCTTCACCTGGGTGCCAACCCGCACGAACATCTTGGAGCCCTGCATGCGCCAGGCCTTCTCGCTGATGTTGACCATGGTCTCGGGCGAGAGGTCGCCGCGCTTCATCGCGCCGTAAATGATGTAGGCCGTCATCAGTTTGGTGATGCTGGCCGGCTCCACGCGCGTGTCGATGTTGGACTCAGTCAGGACCCGACCACTGTGGTAGTCCATCAGGAGATGCGACTTAGCGGCAATGGTCGGGGGACTCGGCAGCGGCATGGCCGCCATGGGGGCCAGCGGCACCGGGGTGGGCTGAACGGCCGGAGCGGTGGCTGGAGCGGCGTGAACGGAGGCAGTGCTCAGGGTGGCGACGAGAACGAGGGAAGCGAATCGAAGCATGGGCATTAGTAAGGTATCAGGTATGTCGGTATAAAAAGGAGGCCTTCCGGTCACCGTCTGCCCTCCGTGCGGTAGGTCCCGGGAAGTTCGTTTCATTTTAACCCGGATTTTTCATTGGACCGGCCTTCTTGGGAAACGCTGAATTATGCAGCGTTTCCCTTACGCCAGAGGAAAGTCTGGCGCCTGGCCGACGCGGGGTCTGGCAGGCCGTCGAAAGGATCTTTCAACGGCCTGTTGGGGCCACGCCGGCCGGACTCGGTTCACCGGCAAGCGCGACCCCGTCATGGAGTCGGTATAATCGTTCGATCCAACGCGCCGAGGGACCTCACATGCGCCGTACCATCGCCCTGCCTCTGCTTCTTGCCATGCTCTCCACCCCGTGCCAGGCCGCCATCTACAAGTGGGTGGACGAGAAGGGCGTGACCCACTACACGGAGCAGCCGCCCGCCAGCGGCAAGGGCCAGGCGATCCAGCCGCGCCTGACCACCCCGGCCACACCCGCCGTGCCGCCTGCCGGACAGCCCGTCGAGAAGCCCGCCACCGCAACGGAGCAAACACCCCCGCGCGAGGTCATGACCATGCCCGCGGAGCAGATGGCCGAGCAATGCCAGAAGGCCCGCCAGCGCCTGCAGCAGCTTGAATCCAGCCCGCGCATCCTCTACCGCGGTGCGGACGGCGAGATGATCCGCGCCCCGGAAGAAGAACGCCAGCGCATGATCGACGAGGAACGCAAGCGCATCGAACTCTATTGCGAATGACCAACCATGCCCACCCTGATCCTGAATACCAACCTCCATCTCGATGACGCCCGGCGCGCGAACCTGGCGTCGCGCCTCTCCCGCTTCACCGCCGAGGCGACCCGCAAGCCCGAGCAGTGGGTCATGACCCTGCTCAACGACGGCAAGACGATGACCTTCGCGGGGCATGACACCCCCTGCGCCTTCGTCGAGTTCAAGAGCATTGACCTTGCGGATGCCAACATGCCAAAGATCGCGGCTGAGCTCTGCGCCCTGCTCCAAGCCGAGCTTGAGCTCGATCCCGCTCGCATCTACATCGAGTTCACCTCGGCCGAAGCGCGACGCTGGGGCTGGAACGGCGCCACGTTCTGACCCACAATCCCGCCACGCCTTTTTGCCCTTTCAGGTCCCGCACGCCATGCGTCTCTCCCAGTTCCCCCTCGCCACCCTCAAGGAAACCCCGGCCGACGCCGAAGTCATCAGCCATCAACTCATGCTGCGCGCCGGGCTCATCCGCCGCCTGGCCGCCGGTCTCTACACCTGGACCGCGTTGGGGCTCAAGGTGCTGCGCAAGGTCGAGACCATCGTGCGCGAGGAGATGGACCGCGCCGGGGCGCTGGAGGTGCTGATGCCGGCCGTGCAGCCGGCCGAGCTGTGGCAGGAGTCCGGCCGCTGGGAGCAGTACGGCCCGGAGCTGCTGCGCCTGAAGGACCGCCATCAGCGCGACTTCTGCTTCGGCCCGACGCACGAAGAAATCATCACCGACTTCGCCCGCCGCGAGCTGAAGAGCTACAAGCAGCTGCCGGTGTGTTGGTACCAGATCCAAACCAAGTTCCGCGACGAGGTGCGCCCGCGCTTCGGTGTGATGCGTGCGCGCGAATTCCTGATGAAGGATGCCTACTCCTTCCACATGGACCAGGACTCGCTGCAGGCGACCTACGACGCCATGCACGCGGCCTACACCCGCATCTTCACCCGCCTGGGGCTGGACTTCCGCGCCGTGCGCGCCGACACCGGCAGCATCGGTGGCACCGGGTCGCACGAGTTCCACGTGCTGGCCTCCTCCGGCGAGGACGCCATCGCCTTCTCGACCGAGTCCGACTACGCCGCCAACGTCGAGCTGGCGGAGGCCATCGCCCCGGTAGGCCCACGTCCCGCCCCGAGTGAGGCGATGCGCGTCATCCCCACCCCCAAGGCGCACACCATCGATGAGGTGAGCGCGGCGACCGGCCATCCGGCGCAGCAGATCCTCAAGACCCTGATCATGCGCGGCGCGGAGGAGGGCCAACTGGTCGCCTTGGTGCTGCGCGGCGACCACACGCTGAACGAGATCAAGGCCGAGAAGCTGGCCCAGGTAGCAAGCCCCCTGCAGTTCGCAAGCCCCGAGGAGGTGCGCGCAGCCATCGGTGCGGACGTGGGCTCCATTGGCCCGGTGGGCCTCGATGCGCTCGGCATCCCGGTGCTGGCCGACCGCTCCGCCCTGCATGTCGCCGACTTCGTTTGCGGCGCCAACCGTGATGGCGAGCACTTGGCCGGGGTCAACTGGGGGCGCGACCTGCCGGAGGCCATCGCCGTCGACATCCGCAACGTGGTCGAGGGCGATCCGAGCCCGGACGGCAAGGGTACCCTGGTCATTCGCCGGGGCATTGAGGTTGGCCACATCTTCCAGCTCGGCGACAAGTACAGCCGCGCCATGAACGCGACCGTGCTCAACGAGCAGGGCAAGGCCCAGGTCATGACGATGGGCTGCTACGGCATCGGCGTCTCGCGCGTGGTGGCCGCCGCCATTGAGCAGAACCACGACGAGCGCGGCATCCTCTGGCCCGAGGCCATCGCCCCGTTCCAGCTCGCCCTGCTGCCACTCAATGCCGCCAAGTCCCCGCAAACGATGGAACTCGCCTCACAGCTCTACGCCGAGCTGCGCGCGCTGGGCGTGGACGTGCTGCTGGATGATCGTGACGTGCGCCCGGGCGTGATGTTCGCCGACATGGAGCTGATCGGCATCCCGCACCGCCTGGTGATCAGCGACAAGGGTCTGGCCGCAGGCCAGCTTGAGTACCGCGCGCGCAACGCGGCGGAGAACGAGATGGTCCCCGCGAACGACGTGCTCGCCTTCCTCAAACAGCGACTCGGTCTGACCTAAGCCCAGAAGGACATGGGCCGAAGGCCGGTGACAACCCGGCCTTATGCCGGTCCAACCTCATACAAGCGCGGCACAAAGGCAAGAACGCAGGGATCCGCAGGGCCGGCCGGTCCACCCTGCGAACCTGAGGAGGGGCTCAGGGTGTGAAGATCTTGGCCGGCAGACCTGCCAGCCAACCCTCGCCCGCCGTCACCCTCACCACCAGCCGGTAGCCGCCCTCCCGCGGGCTCTCCAGGGCGAGGATCTCGCCGGCCATCCGGCGGCCATTCACCTCGACCTCCGCCTTGCCGCCGGGACGGAGCCCCTGGGCTTCGTCCGGCCGCAGGGTGGCAATGGCATCCATGACCTCAGCGCGCGCCACCTCGACCAGGGCGGGGGCCTGCATGGTCGCGCTGATCGCCTCACCGGCGGCGGTGTTCACACTCAGCACGCGCGCCGGGAAGGGCGCCTTGAGCGGGCTGTAGCCGCGCTCGATCTCGGCCACCTGCAGCTGGGCACGGGCCTGCTGGTACTGCCCGTCGATCTGCTGCTGGTCGATGTGGGCCTTTTCCAGTTCGACGTTGGACAGCACGGTCCGGGCGTAGAGTTCCTTGGCGCGCTCGACCTCGCGCCCGGCCTCGGCGCGCTTGCGCTCCAGCGCCTGGACCCCTGCGCGGGCCTGAAGCAGGCGTGCGTCGAACGGGCGCGGGTCGAGGGAGACCAGCGGCGCACCGGCCGGAACCATCTGCCCGGCACGCACGTGCACCTCCTTGACCAGACCGGAGACCGGCAGGGAAAGCGCGGTTCGATCCGCCCAGCCAAGGGTGGCCTGGAATTCCGCCGCGCCAAGCGGCTGGGACAGGGCGGCCGCCAGCAGCGCGACCGGGGCAATGAGTTGACGCATCATGGCTTTCCTTCAGGGGGCGTGGCGACAGCCAAGGGCGCGACAGGACGACCGAGCAGGGCGTTCAGTTCGGCCCAGGCGAGGCTCAAGGCAAAGAGGGTGCGCATGCTGCGCAGATGGGCATCGGACATCTGCACCATGCTGTCACCCAGGTCGGTGCTGACCTCCATCTCATACAGGGCGCGGCTGCGGTCCAGGTAGAGTTCGCGATAGTCCTCACGCACCTTATCGCCGCCGGCGGCCTTGCGCAGTACGTCGATGTCGAGTGCGAGCTCGGACAGGCGCTGGCGCAGTTCAGCCTCGGCGCGGGCAAGCATCGCCTGGGCGCGCAGGCGCTCGGCCTCGGCGCGGGCGATCTCGCCCTCCACGGCCCCACCGGTGACGAGCGGCGCGGTGAGCACCACCCCCGCGCGGAAAGAGTCGTTGGAGCCATATTCGCGGTTGTAGCCCCCGCCCTCCACCACTGCATCGAGCACCGGCAGGCGCCGGGCACGCGCGGCTTCGACCCGGCCCGTAGCCGCTTCGAGCTGGCGGCGCAGGGCCACCAGGGTCGGATTCCTCTCCAGCCCCTCGGCCAGGACCGCGTCGATCGCTGGAGGCTTTCTCTCCGGCAGGGAGCGGAGCTCGGGCTCCACCAGCTTGGCCGGCAGCTGGGTGGGATCGCCGAGGGCCGCGGCCAGCCTGAGCCGGGTTGTCCGCTGGCGCGCCTCGGCCTCGTTGCGCGCGCGCAGGATCTCCTCGTAACCGGTCTGCACGCGCAGGAACTCCACCTGCGAAATCTGGCCGAGCTCGAGGCGATCCCGTTGTTTGTCGTAATCGACGTAGACGATCGCCATGCGCTCGTTGGCCACGGTGTAGCCCATGTCGGCCAGCAGCACATCAAAGAAGGCGCGCAGCACGTCGATCTTGCGCTGCTCGCGTGCGAGGCCCAGGCGCTGCTCCTCACCCTCGATCACGGCCTGCGCGGCCTGCTCGAGCGCAGCACCACGGCCGAAGTCGTACAGGCGCTTGCGCGCCACCAGCAGGGCCGCGCTGTCGTTGTGTTCCTGGTTGACGCTCTGGGCAGGCGGGTCGACGTAGCGCAGGCGCCCCTCGAATCCGAGGGTGAAGTCGCGCTCGCCCTGCGCCGTGCGCAGGCCGGCGCGGGCCACCTCAAGCTCCGCCCTGCGCAGCTGGAGGTCGTAATGCCCTTCATCCTCGGCCAGCCGCAGGGCATCCGCGAGCGTGAGTGGTTGCGGCAGCGGGGCCGCCGCCAGGCAGGGACTGACGAGCACACCGGCCAGCAATAATGCATGCCGAAGCTTCATGACCCTCACTGTCCCTTGCTCTTCTTGTAGACGGTGAAGTTCATGTTCGGCTGCTTGTAGGCCCCGCTGACGACATATTCACCGAGCAACATGAACTCCTTGGCATCCTTGGTCGGCCCGGTGTACTTGGCGACGAGATGGCCCTCCAGGTCGAAGAAGCCCATCACTGGGGTGGCGCGTACACGGTACTCCTCGAAGGCGAACTTCTTCTGGGTGGTGTTCTCGCCCTTGAAATTGACCAGCTCAACATCGCCGTTGATGTCGATGCTGAGGATGCGGAAATGCTGCCTGAAGTAATCACGCACCTCCGGCTGGCTGAAGACGGTGGTCTTCATCTTGTGGCAGAAGGGACACTCCTCCATCTCGAAGAACAGGAACACACCGGTCTTGCCCTCGGCCTTCGCGGCTGCCAGCTCCTCCTTGAGATTGCCGAAGTTCTCGTCGAAGAAACCACCCTCCGCCGCCATCAGCGGAGTCGATACCAACATAAGGGCCATAAAAAAGGCGCCCATCAGGCGCCTTGCGGTGTTCAGCGACATGCCTTGCTCTCCAATCCAGCGGGGGTGGCACACCACTCGCGCATGTAGCGTTCGAGGGTGTCGTGGGTGATGGCACCAAGGTGGGTGCGGACGATGGTGCCATCCGGCGCGACCAGCACCGTGGTGGGCAGGCCACGAATGGGACCAAAAGGGGTCGGGCGGGCAGGAGGCAGCGGCAGGACGGGATAACCGATCATCTGCTCGTCGATGAAGCGAGCAAGCTTGGCGGGATCGGCCTTCTCATGGTTGACGCCCCACACCACGGCGTCCTTATCCTTGTGGGTATCGTGAAAGCGGATCAGCTCGGGGATCTCCTCTAGGCAGGGCGGGCACCAGGTCGCCCAGAAGTTCACCACCACGAACTTGCCCTTCAGGCTGGCAAGGGCATGCTCCTTGCCCGTCGTGTCCCTCAGGACAAGGTCCTCCGCCGCCCAGGCCGCTCCCTGGACGGCCAGCAGTAGGAAAAGCGTGACCAGGCGGCGCATCAGTGTTCCTCAGCCTTGTGCGAGAGGAACAACGCGAGACCGATCAGGGCGATGCCGCCGGCAAAAATCAGCAAGTCCAGCGGCTCCTTGAACCCCATATTGATGCCGTACTCGAAAAACTTGATCACCAGGATCAGCATGATGACCTTGGCCAGGCGGTTCTTCAGGTCGTCGATGCTGGTGATGACGAGGATGTTGGAGGCAGTCTCGCAACTCTCCTCCACTCCCTGGCAGCGCGCGAGATCGATCTTGCTGATGAAAAGCTCATACAGGCCAAGGGCGAAGATTAGCAGGATGGTGGCGAGCAGGAAACCGTCGATGACCTCAACCACGTGAGTCACGGTCTGGTTGCGCAAATCGAGGCGAGCGGTCTGATCCAGCGCGGGGTCGGCGTAGTGCAGCAGGTGCGAGACCATCACCCAGGCATCCACCATGGCGACGAAGAACATGACCAGACTGAGCAGGGCGCTCACAATGACGGCGACGATGACCACCAGGCGCATGTCCCAAAGCATCTTCTCGAACAGCACTTCGATCTTCTTGTTCATCGGCAGGTCCTGGGGATGGAAAAGTGTTTGGCGCATAAGTCTAAGGGGTGTCCGGCCCGCGTCTCAATGCCCGGCGGACTTAATGCATGGCATAATTGCTGCACACTTTGCTCAACAACGATATCCCTGCCATGGCCGAGATCCTGGTCCTCTACTACAGCCGCGATGGCGGCACCGCCGCGATGGCGCGGCAGGTGGCGCGCGGCGTCGAATCCATCCCCGGCATGCAAGCTCGGCTGCGGCGCATCGATGCGGGCGAATCCGCCGCGGTGGCCGATGCGCCGCCCGCCGCGCGGGTGGACGACCTGGCCGAGTGCGCGGGCCTGGTACTCGGCAGTCCCACCCACTTCGGCAACATGGCCGGCCCGGTCAAACAGTTCATCGACCAAACCAGCAGCCTGTGGCTGACCGGCGCGCTGATCGGCAAGCCGGCGGGGGTGTTTACCTCCACCGCCAGCCTGCACGGCGGCCAAGAGAGCACGCTGCTGTCGATGATGATCCCCCTGCTGCACCATGGCATGCTGCTGGTCGGCCTGCCCTACAGCGAGCCGGCCCTGCTGCGCACGAAAAGCGGCGGCACGCCCTATGGCGCCAGCCACACCTCAGGCGACGGTCGTCAGCCGCTGACCGAGGAAGAGAAGGCCCTGTGCCAAGCCCTCGGCCGCCGCGTCGCCGACACCGCCCGTCGCCTGGGCGCAACGCCTCCGACAGGCTGAACCGCTTTCATCCAGCACAACCTGCGTTATAGTGACCGCACTGTCAAACATGGAAGATGCCATGATCAGAAAATGCCTGTTTCCCGCGGCCGGTTACGGCACCCGCTTCCTCCCCGCGACCAAGGTCATCCCCAAGGAGATGCTACCGATCGTGGATAAGCCCCTGATCCAGTACGGCGTCGAGGAGGCCATGGAGGCAGGCATCCGCGAGATGGCCATGGTGACCGGTCGCGGCAAGCGCGCGCTCGAGGACTACTTCGACATCAACTACGAGCTCGAGTCCCAGCTGCGCGGCACCAGCAAGGAAAGCCTGCTGGCCGGCATCCGCCATATCATCAACAGCTGCAGTTTCTCCTACACCCGCCAGACCGAGATGCGCGGCCTCGGCCACGCGGTGCTGACCGGCGAGACCCTGATCGGCCACGAGGAAGCGTTCGCCGTGATCCTGGCCGACGACCTGTGCGTGAGCGATTCGCAGAGCGTGCTGGCGCAGATGGTCGAGGTGCACAAGAAGCACGGCTGCACCGTGGTCGCGGTGGAGGAGGTGCCGCAGAATGAAATCCACAAGTACGGCGTGATCGCGGGCGAGGAGATCGAACCCGGCGTCTACCGTGTCGACCACATGGTCGAGAAGCCCGCCGCCGAGGTAGCCCCCAGCAACCTCGCCGTGATCGGCCGCTACATCATCACCCCGGACATCTTTGACATCCTGCGTAAGACCCAGCCCGGCGCAGGGGGCGAGATCCAACTGACCGACGCGCTGATGCAGCAGGCCAGGCAGGGTCGCGTCATGGCCTACAAATTCAAGGGCCGTCGTTTCGACTGCGGTTCCGTGGGCGGCTTCGTCGCCGCCACCAACTACTTCTACCACATGGGCCGCAGGTAATACCGCATGCACATCTCCCAAGACTCCGTCGTCACCATCGACTACCGCCTGACCAATGACGCAGGTGAGGTGATCGACTCCTCCGAGCATCACGGGCCGTTGGCCTACCTGCACGGTCACGGCAACATCATCCCAGGCCTCGAGCAGGCCCTCGAGGGACGTGGCGCGGGTGACTCCTTCAAGGTCAGCATCGAGCCGGCCCTGGGCTACGGGGAGCGCAACCCTGCCCTCACCCAGACCCTGCCGAGCAGCATGTTCGGCGGCGTCGACCAGATCCAGGTCGGCATGCAGTTCCATGCCCAGACCGACCACGGCATCGAGGTGGTCACCGTGACCGCAGTCGAAGGCGACCAGGTCACCATCGACGGCAACCATCCGCTAGCGGGCCAGACCCTGCACTTCGACGTCACGGTGCGTGAGGTCCGCGCAGCCGATGCCGAGGAGATCGCCCACGGCCATGTGCACGGCGGCGAGCACGGCCATCACCACTGAGCGAAGGCGCTCGGTAACTAAGGAAACGCTGAATCATTCAGCGTTTCCCGTTTGGGGCAGGACGCCCCAACGCGAACAACGCGTTCCGTCGTTGATTCGCGGAGTCCGTCGCGGACATGTGCCTTGATAAGACGAGTGAAAAAATCCATGGATGGATTTTTTCAGAGTTTCCCTAAGGAGGCTGCGGCCCCCTTTTTCGTGCCCACCGAGGATGCCCGCATGGCACGGCGGGTTGAACTTTGCCGCCATTGCACGTATCTCTTCCCAGAATTTACCAGGTCGTTGAAAAACTCTTTTCAACGGCCTGTTAAAACCGCCCACGGAGCCCCCATGAGCCTGCAAGCCCTGATCTTCGACGTCGACGGCACCCTGGCCGACACCGAGCGCGACGGCCATCGCCCCGCCTTCAACGCCGCCTTCCGCGAGGCTGGTCTGGACTGGGACTGGGACGTGGCGATGTACGGCGAACTGCTGGCGGTGACCGGCGGCAAGGAACGTATCCGCTACTACCTGGAGCGATTCAACCCGGACTTCATCCTACCGGACAACGCCGACGAATGGGTCGCCGACCTGCACAAGGCCAAAACCCGCCACTACGTGCGCATGCTGGGCGAGGGGCTGATCCCGCTGCGCCCGGGCGTGAAGCGCCTGATCGCGGAGGCGCGCGCCGAGGGCCTGCGTCTGGCCATCGCCACCACCACCACGCCCGAGAACGTCACCGCGCTGCTCGCCGCCACCCTCGGCCCGGACAGCATCGGCTGGTTCGAGGTGATCGCCGCCGGAGACATCGTGCCGAAGAAGAAGCCGGACCCAGCCATCTACACCTGGACGCTGGAGCGCATGGGGCTCGCGCCCGAACATTGCCTGGCGTTCGAGGATTCGCGCAACGGCGTGCTCTCCTCCACGGGCGCCGGCCTGCGCACCCTGGTCACCATCAACGACTACACCCGCGATGACGAGCTGACCGGCGCCGAGCTGATCCTGGAACACCTGGGCGAGCCGGGCGAACCCGCAAACATCCTGTTCGGCGGCGAGGGTGCACGCATCGTGGACATTCCTTTCCTGCGTGAACTGGCTGCTAGATAAGAGCAGCCATTCAGGGCATCAAATCCCTGAATGATCAGGGTGGGCATCTACCATTATCCTAGTTCAGATGAAGGGCGAGGAACCTCCCGCCCCCAAAAGACGGACGACCGATGAGCAGCCTTGACGCTCCATTCCCCTATGCCGATTTCCTCGACCAGTTCGAGGAGGCCATCTATTGGCACATGGCCTGGTATTCGCGCGGCATTCGCCACCTGATGTTCAGCAGCGGCGCGGGCGACGACTTCGTCGGCAAGGATGCGCACCTGCACTGCCGCCTGGGCAGATTCCTCAGTCGCTTCCCCACCCCGCCGGGTTGCGCCGCGATGCTCGAACAGATCGACAAGCTGCACGAGCAGATGCATGCGCTGATGCGCGATGCCCTGCTGGAGAGACACGAAGGCACCCCCATTGGCGAGGATGCATATGCCGAGATCGAGGAAATGCAGAGCATGTTCTTCAGCAGCCTGCAGGGCCTGTTCCGCAAGGTGATGGAGGATCAATGCCTGGAGATCGCCCGCCAGCAGCTCAAGGCTCAAGCTGCCCACTGACCGCCTTCGGAGACCATCCGCGGCCACGGGCAGTCCACAATCGCCTCAGGCCCAGGCCTCGAGGCGAGCCGCGCCCAGCACGACGCGCAGCAGGTCGGCCATGCGGATGAGACCCACCGGCCGATTTTCGTCATCCACCACGGGCAAGGCCAGATAGTCCTGATCCAGCATCAGGCGCGCGATGAGCTCGAGCGGCGCATCCTCGCGCACGGCGTCCACCGGAGTGCGGCACACCTCCCCCACGGTCAGCGGCTCCACCGAGGCGGGCGGCGACTCGCCCGGCGGCCAGACGGCCCGCAACACCCCACCAATCTCCAGCAGGCCGATCAGCCCTCCCGATTCGTCCACCACCATGGCCTGCTCGATGCCCCAGCGATGCAGGGCCGCGCGGGCCTCGCCCAAGGGCATGGAGGCCTTCAGGGTATACGCGCCATCCTGCATGAGTTCGCCCGCACGCAAGGCCCGTGCGGGCGCCCCTGTCCGCTCCCGCGTCGCGCGGATCGCCGCCCGCAGCCGTGCGGCGGCGGCCTGCGCGGCAGCACCGGCCTCCTCCCGCACCGGCCTGACCGCCGCCGCAGGCTGTGTTGCGGCCGGCCCGCCTTCCTGCGTCAGGCGCTCAAGGGGGTAGGGATCATGGACTCCGGGGCCGTGAACAATGATGGCCATGTCGTGCCTCGCTCGGTAGGATGCCTGCCGTGCGCCAGCCCGGCCCAGGCCTTAAGGAAACGCTGAATCATTCAGCGTTTCCCGTTTGGGGCAGGACGCCCCAACGCGAACAACGCGTTCCGTCGTTGATTCGCGGAGTCCGTCGTGGACATGTGCCGCGACGCGCTCTGCCGATCAATCACTTAGCGTGATTGATCGGCGTGCAAGCCATCCAGGCTCACCTTACCAGGCCGTTGAAAAACTCTTTTCAACGGCCTGGTAAACCGGCCTCGTTCAAAAGGCCGCGGCCCCACGCCTCCACTTGATCGAGAATAAGCCATTCACGGCCAGTTGATGCGGGGTCCAGGCGCAAAGCCTCGATGCTGGTGAAGAACTTCTCCGCCCACATCCCCGCCCCGCCCTCCTCGTGCAGCAGGCGCGAGGCGCGCAGGTCGTGCCAACGTTCGCGCTCCTCCGCCGCAAGGGTCGCCGGGAAGTGGCGCGCGCGGTAGCGGAACATCAGCTCACGCAGACGAGCATCCTGCAGGGCCTGCTGTAACTCGGCCAACCTCTCCGGCGCTAGGGTGCGCACCTGCGCTAGGCGCTGGCGATCGCCATCCGGCATGAAGCCCTGGTACAGCGCCGCCTCGGCGTCCACCGCGCGGGCCGGTGGCTCGGCGGCATACAGGCCGCGTGCCAGGGCCTCGAAGGCCTCGCGGTGGGTCTGGATGAAGTCGAAGTGACGCTGGCAGGCAGAGAGGTCAAGTCCAAGACGCTCCGCCCCGGCCTCGTCCAGCACGCGGAAGGGTGCCAGCAACGGGGCGCGGTTGAGATGCAACTCCTTGATCGCCGGACGTTCGACCCCGTCGGGCAAGTCCTCGCCACGCGTGAACAGCAGTTCAAGCAGTTGTTCCGGCGAGGTCTCCAGCAACCGTTCGGGATCCTGGCGCAGGTCGGCCACGATCAGCCGGTTCTGGATGCGCGGGTGCGCGCCAAGCACCGCGATCGCGGTGGTATGGCCGTGGATGGCGGGGAACATGCCTGAGGTGTGCAAAAGCGGCTTGCCCTGCTCCCTCCCCAGCAGGTCGCGCACCGCATTCTTGCCGCGCAGGGCATAGGCATAGTCGAACAGCCTGGGCTGGCGTGCGCGGATCAGGCGCGCGAGAGCAATGGTCGCGCGCACGTCGGACAGGGCATCGTGGGCGTCGATATGCGGCAGATCATTGGCGAGGGTCAGGTGCTCGAGCTTGAAGCTTGGCGCGCCGTCCTCCCGCCGGGGCCACTCGATCCCCTCCGGACGCAGGGCATAGGTGTAGCGGGCAACATCCAGCAGGTCCCAGCGGCTGTTGCCGTTCTGCCACTCGTGCGCGTAGGGGTCGATGAAGTTACGCCAGAACAGAAAGCGGGTGAGTTGTCGTCAAAGCGGATGCTGTTGAAGCCTGCGATG
>JBMFOY010000014.1:0-7319 GCA_049969375.1 Halothiobacillaceae bacterium
ACGTGAAATCATCGGCATGGACGTGGGGCAACTCTTGAAGATGCTCAACGCGGCCTACGCGAGCGAGTGGCTCGCCTACTACCAGTACTGGCTCGGCGCGAAGGTGGTGAAGGGGCCCATGAAGGACGCCGTGGCCGCCGAGTTGAACCTCCACGCCACGGAGGAGCTGGGCCACGCCCTCCTGGTGGCCAACCGGATCATCCAGCTCGGAGGCACGCCCGTGCTCACGCCCGAAGGATGGGCCAGACTGAGCCCGTGCAAGTACGACGCGCCCGAGGACCCTTACGTGGCCGTCCTCCTCGACCAGAACATCGCGGGCGAGCAGTGCGCCATCACGACCTACAAGAGCCTCATGGACGCCACCAAGGACAAGGACATGGTCACCTACAACATGGCCCTCACCATCCTCCAACAGGAGGTGGAGCACGAGGAGGACTTGCAGAGCCTGCGGGAGGACCTCGAGCTCATGGTCCAGCGGGGAAGCAGGTAGGTGGGTGAGCGGGGAAGCCGTGAAGCGATTGGGCGATTGGGCGAGCACGTGGTCACCCGATCTTTTGCTCACTTGGTTTCGTCCTCCCCCGATCACGTGGTCACTCGGTTCGTGATCCCGTTAGGAGGTGCCAGGGCGGATGAAAAGAAGGAAGGATGCGTTTCGGTGGCTGCGGGGCCCCTCGCCCCGAAGCCGGAAGCGGGGGCGGCGGGGCCGCCGGGCCCTGCGGGAAAGGAAGCCAGGATGGCGGTGATGGTGGGAAAAGAGGCCCCCGACTTCGAGGCCTCGGCCTTCCACGAGGGAGGCTTCAAGAACGTCAAGCTCTCCGATTTCCGGGGGAAGTGGGTCTTCCTCTGCTTCTACCCCGGCGACTTCACCTTCGTCTGACCCACCGAACTGTCGGCGGTCGTCGGCAAGGCTGCCGTGTTCCGCAAGCTGGGTGTCCAGGTCCTCTCCTGCAGCACCGACAGTAGGTTCGTGCACACACCTGTCCAAAATCATCCGGCCATCCGCCCGCAAGAGAAGGCGGGACGGTCCTTGCGCCTCAGACGCGGCGGGGGAGGTCTGGACCGGCCGCGTTTGCGCGAGCGCGCCCGCGACGCCGTGGAGGTGGAAGCCCGCGAAGGTGGCGAGCACGGCGATGGGGCCGGGCGTCAGGTTGATGATGGCCACGCCATCCAGAAATTCCCGGTTGTTGAGCCAGTGGAGCTGGGTCACGAGCTTCTGGAGGAGGATGGGGATGAGGACGAAGCCGCCTCCGAAGAAGACGAAGCCCACCTTGAGGAAGGTCCAGCTCAGGGCCGCCAGCCCCACGCCCCCTCCGGCCACCGGAGCCGCCGCGGCAGCGCCTCCGAGCTGGAGGCCGGCGGCGGGGAGGGGCGGGATCGTGGAGGAGGGAGCCGCTCCGGTTGCGCCGGGGGCCGTCCCCTCCCCGCGGCCTGAGGCCTCGGACGAACGCGGGCCGGCGAACCGGGAGCGGCCCAGCGCCAAGCCCAGCACGCCCGCCCCCGCCAGCACGTAAACGGCGTTGACCTTGAGCAGCGAGAGCGCCAAGGCCAGGAGGGCCACCACGGCGGCGGGCAAGCGCAGGAGGGCCTTTCGTCCAAGGGACCAGGCGGCGGCCAGGATGAGGGCGATGACGACGGGGCCGACGCCCCCCACCGCCGCCTGCAGGGAGGGGATGCTGTGGCAGACGAAGTAGAGCCACGCGAAGACGATGACCAGGATGACCGACGGTGCCATGAAGGCCGCCGCGCACAGAATCCCGCCCAGGGGGCCGAAAAGCCAGCACCCAACGAAGAAGGCGCTGTTCGTGGCGAAGGGCCCCAGGAGCTGGCCGAAGCCCACGCCGTGCAGGAATTCCTCGTCGGAGATGACGCCGCGCTTGCGCACCAGCTCGCGCTCCATGAGGGCGATGTTGGCCATCCCGCCCCCGAAACCGATGGCGCCCATGACGAGGAAACGAAGGACCAGGCTGGCCAAGGAGGCCCTGGCCCGCGGCGGATCATCCCCCATCTTCACGATGCCCTCCCCCGCTCCGTTCATCGCTGCTGCCCGCCGGGAGGGCTGTCTTCCTTTCCCAGCCCTTCCGCTTCGCCCCACCTTCCTCCAAGGGATTTAATGAGGGCCACGGCCGCGAGGTAGCGCTGGCCGAGAAGGCGCGCCACCGTCCGCGCGTGCTCCTGCGCGGCGCTCTGCGCCGTGGCCACGGCGAGGTAGCTCACGAGGCCGCCCCGATAGCGGTTCTGGGCGAGCTCAAGCTGGCGGCTCGCCGAGAGATACGCGGCCTTTTCTTGCTCGTACTGCTGTTCGAGAAGGCGCTGGGCGGCCAGGTTGTCCTCCACCTCGGCGAAGGCTCTCAGGACCGTCTGCCGGTAAAGCGCCACGGTCTCGTCGTAGCGGGCCCTGGCGGAGCGGACGCCGGCCCGCCGCTGGCCCCCCTCGAAGAGCGGCAGAGCCAGCGAGGGGCCCACGGCCCAGAAGCGGCTGGGGGCGCTCAGAAGGGTGCCCGATTCGATACTCTGGAAGCCGGCCGCGCCGCCGAGCTTCAGGACCGGGAAGAAGGCCGCCTCGGCCACGCCGATGGCCGCGTTGGCGGCGGCCATGCGCCGTTCGGCCGCGGCCACGTCGGGCCGGCGCTCCAGGAGCGTGGAGGGCAGGCCCGGCTGGATGAGAGGCGGATCCCCGGCCAGGGCCTCTTCGTTCGGGTGAAAGAGCGGCGCGCTTTGGCCCACGAGGACGGCGAGCGCGTGCACGAAACGCAGGCGAGCCTCTTCGAGGGCGGGCTGCTGGGCCCGAGCGGCGTTCAGGAGGGTTTCAGCTTGGGCCACGTCCAGATCGCTCGAAAGGCCTGCCTCGCGCCGGTTCCTCGTCAGCTCAAGGCTCTTCTGGTAGGCCTCCACGCTCGCCGCCAGAGCCCTCTCCTCGGCGAGCAGGGAGCGGAGCGTGAAGTAGTCAGCCGCCACCTCCGCCTCCACTGAGAGCCGCACCCCCTGCCAGTCGGCCGCGCTCGCCTCCTCGTTCGCCCTGGCCCCCTGGAGCTGGCGCCGCACGCGCCCCCACAGGTCCACCTCGTAGCTCGCGTCGAAGGGAATGGTGTAGTTGTCGAAGGTGAAGCCCTTGCCGGCGGCTTCGCCAGTGGTGGAGAGGGGGCGGTTCCGGGAGTCCTGCTGGCGCGTGGCCGAGGCGCCCGCTGCCAGTCGCGGAAAGAGGCCCGAACGGGCCACGTCGGCGGAGGCCCGCGCTTCGGCGTAGCGGGCCGCGGCGGCGCGGATGTCCTGGTTGGCCGAAGCCGCCTCGCTTTCGAGACGGCTCAGCTCCGGATCGCCGAAGACCTCCCACCAGGGCCCCTTGGGGGCGGCCGCCGAGGCCGGCTCGGTGCGCCGCCACGTCACGCCGGCCCCCTCCAAGCGCTCCGGCATCTGGGCCACCGCCTCGGGCCGGCGGTAATCGGGCCCCACGGCGCACGAGAGCGTCGCGAGTAGCGCTGGAACCAGCACCGAGGCCGCCGCACGGCGGGGGAAACGCCCAAGGAGCCGCTCCCTCCTCATGGCGCATCCTTTCCGGAAGCGCCGGACGGCGCGGCCACGCGGACCGTGACGCCGCTCACGAGTGAGTCGGCGGGGTTCAGGATAACGCGGTCCGAGGCCGCAACGCCAGAAAGCACCTCGATGGTCTGCCCGAAGTCCCGGCCCAGCTTGATGGAGCGCAGATCCACCTTCCCGTCGGCTTCAACCACGGCTACCTGCGGCCCCTCGGCGCGGAAGATCAGCGTGTTCCCGGGCAGGGTGAGCGGCGGCTTGGAGGCGCCGACCCCCGTGAAGCGGACCTGCGCGTAGCTGCCCGCCAGCAGGCACCCTCCGGCGTTGTCGAGTTCGAGCTCCACGCGAAGAGTTCGGGAGGAGGGGTCGAGGGCCCCCGCAGTGCTCAACACCCTGGCCTCGTAGGTTTCGTTGGGCCGTTCGGGGAAGAGCACCTCGGCGCGCTGGCCCGCCGCGATGGCGGCGGTCATGTTCTGGGGCACGTCGGCGTAGACGCGGAGCCGGCCGGTCTGGGCCAAGCGGAAGAGCGGTTTGCCGCCGCCCGCCGCCACGAGGTCGCCCACGTCCACGTTGCGCTGCGTGACCGTGCCGGCGAAGGGCGCCGTGACGAGGGCGAAGCCCTTGAGCTGCTCAAGGCGCCGCACGTTGGCGAGAGCCGCTTTCTCCTGGGCCGCCTTGGGGGCAAGGTCGGCCTGCTTCTCGGCGTTCTCCTGTTCGCTCACGCTGGCGCTCTTCACCAGGCCCGCGTAGCGCTCCTCCGTGATCTTGGCCAGCGAGAGGGCGGCCTGAGCCTGAGCAAGCTGGTGGCGCGCCTGGTCGAGCTCCTGGTCGAGCTCGGGGGTCTCGATTTCGGCCAGCGCCTGCCCCGCCTTCACCTGCGCGCCCATGTCCACGGCCCACCGCTTCAAGTAGCCCGTGGCGCGGGCGTAGATGGGCGCCTCCCTCCACGCCTCCACGTCGGCGGGGACGGGTGTTCCCGACTGCGGTTTGCCTGGCTCGGGGTGCACCACCTGGACCGTGGGCACGGCCAGCTCCGCCGTCTCCTTGGCCAGGGCCTTCGCGTGGAGCCAGCGGGGAACGAAGGCCGCGAGGAGGGCCGCGGCGAGCAGGACCAAGACCGCGAACCCGAGGCGCTTGAAACGCAGGGGAGAGCCGCCGGCCTCGGGCCCGGCGGGAGAAACCGCTTGAGTCGTCGGATCGTTCGTCATGGCTTCTCCTCGCGAGTTCCGCTGGATGGGTCGGGAAGAGGCTCCGACCCGCCGGAGCCCGCGGGCTCCTGGTGGTGCAGGAGAGAGAAGACCACCGGCACCACGAAGAGCGTGGCGAGGGTGGCCACGGCCAGGCCGCCGATCACGGCCCGGCCCAACGGCGCGTTCTGCTCGCCGCCCTCGCCCAGCCCGAGGGCGAGCGGCGCCATGCCGATGATCATGGCGAGGGCCGTCATGAGGACGGGCCGCAGGCGGCCCACGCCTGCCTCCCACGCGGCCTGAAGGGGCTCCATCCCCTCCCGCAGGTGGTTGCGGGCGAAGGTGACCACGAGCACCGAGTTGGCCGTGGCCACGCCCAAACTCATGATGGCCCCCATGAGAGCCGGCACGCTCAGGGTGGTGAAGGTCAGGAAGAGCCCCCAGGCCACGCCCGCCAGGGTGCCCGGCAGGGCCGTGATGATGACGAAGGGGTCGGTCCAGCTCTGGAAGTTCACCACGAGCAGGAGGTAGATGAGCACCGCGGCCATCGCCAGACCGATCCCGATGCCCAGAAAGCTCGATGCCATGGTCTCGGCCTGGCCCCGCATGGTGAGGAAGCTTCCCCTCGGCAACTCCTTGCGGGCGCCCGCGAGGATGGGCCCGATGGCCCTCAGCGCCCCGCCCAGGTCCCGCCCGCTCACGCCGGCGAGCACGTCGATGACGGGCATGACGTTGTAGTGGCTCACGATGGGGGGCGCCATGGTGCGATGGATGGAGGCCACGTTGGCCAGGAGCTGCACGCCGCCGGGGCTGGAGGTGCTCCCCGTGGAGATGGCCTTGAGGGCGGCGAGGGAGTCGACGGCCGTCTGCGGCACCCGCACGTTCATGAGGTACTGCACGCCGTTCTTGGGGTTGAGCCAGTACATGGGCTGGACCTGGCTGCTCCCGCTGAGGCCCAAGAGGACGGAGTTGGCCACGTCCCGCTCGGTGAGCCCGAACTCCAGGGCCTTGGCGCGGTCCACGGCCACCTGGAACTTGGGCAGGTCGGCGGGCTGGCCCACGCGCACGTCCACCAGGCCCGGCACGTGCCGCAGCTTTTCGGCGACGGCGTAGGCGATGGCCCGGTTGCTCTGCTGGTCCCGCCCGGAGATCTGGATGTCGAAGGGAGCCGGAAGGCCGAAGTTGAGCGTCTGGCTCACGATGTCTGCGGGCAGGAAGTAAAAGGTCACCCCCGGGAATTCCCGGTTGAGCCTCAGCCGCAGGCTCTCCACGTAGTCTTGCGTGGGGCGGTGGCCCGGCCTCAGGGCCACGAGGAGGTCGGCGTCCCCCGCCCCCACCAGGCCGTTGTCGATGTAGGTGAGCGGGATGCCGCCGAAGGGGATGCCGATGTTGTCGAGGATCCCGCCCAACTCCCGCGGCGGGGTCTGGCGGCGGATGGCGGCCTCCACCTCGTCGGCGAGCTTGGCCGTCTCCTCGATGCGCGTGCCGCTGCGGGCCCGCACGTGCAGGCGGAACTGGCCCGCATCCACGGAGGGGAAGAAGTCCTCGCCGAGGAAGGGGACGAGCAGAGGCGTGAGCGCGCAGAAGGCGGCGAAGCCCAGCAGGAAGGCGCGGCGGTGGCGCAGCGCAGCGCCGAGCAGGCGCCGGTAGCCCTCTCGGAAGCGCGCGAAGCCCTCTTCAAACCGCCGTTGAAGGGCGATGAGGGGCCGAATCCATGGCGCCGCCGAGTCTTCCTCCGTGAGGTGTCCGTGGTAGGCGTGGCGGCGGTAGAACCACATGACCAGGGTGGGGACGAGCGTCCGCGACAGCGCGTAGCTCGCCAGCATGGCGAAGACCACCGCCTCGGCCAGCGGCACGAAGAGGTAGCGCGCCGTTCCGCTCAGGAAGAACATGGGGACGAAGACGATGCAGATGCAGAGGGTGCCTACGAAGGCCGGCAGGGCGATCTCCTGCGCGCCGTCCAGGATGGCCTGGACGGTCGGCTTGCCGAGGGCCATCTGCCGGTGGACGTTCTCGATCTCCACCGTGGCGTCGTCCACCAGGATGCCCACGGCCAGGGCCAGTCCGCCCAGGGTCATGAGGTTGATCGTCTCGCCCAGGGCGCTGAAGGCGAGGATGGAGACGAGCACCGAGAGGGGGATCGAGAGGGCGATGATAAGCGTCCCGCGCCAGGCCCCCAGGAAGAGCAGGACCATGAGCGCCGTGAGCAGGGCAGCCACGACCCCCTCGCGCACCACGCCGCTGATGGCGGCGCGCACGAAGAGCGACTGGTCGGCGAACTCCTTGACCTGGAGCTCCTTGGGCAGGGTGTTGAGGACCTTGGGCATGGCGGCCTTGGTAGCCCGCACCACGTCGAGGGTGGAGGCCCGGCCGCTCTTGAGCACGGTCAGCAAAACCCCGCGCACGCCATTGAGGCGGACGATGTTCTGCTGGGGCAGGTAGCCGTCGTGGACGAAGGCCACGCCGCTCACGCGGACCAGGGCGCCGTTCACCACCTTCACGGGCAGGTCGTTGAGCTCGGAGAGGACCGCCGGGCTGGCGTTCATCCCCACGTCGTACTCGGTGGGGCCGATCTTCACCGTACCGCTGGGCAGGATGAGG
>JBMFOY010000014.1:7419-8615 GCA_049969375.1 Halothiobacillaceae bacterium
CGGACCACGTCGCCGCGGGTCTTGGGCCAGGCGGTGGTGGGATGGCTGTAGTCGCAGGCGAGACGCAGGGAGGTCTTGGGCACGTCCACGGTGACGCCGGCGGTCCAGAGGTCCTGGCTGGCCACGCCGGGTTCGTGGACGTCCGGCGTGAACGTCTCGTAGCGCAGGGCAAGGATCACCGGGGCAACGGGCAGGTAGGCCACCTGGGCGTAGGCGCCCCGGGCGGCGATTTCTCCTCCCCTGTCCGGCGAGAGCCACGCCCGGAAGTACTCGGCCTGGCCGCGCACTTTCCCGGCGCCTGCTTCGGCGAAGGCGTTGATCCGGCTGTCCCGGCCATCGAAGTGACTCGTGAGCTTCGGATTGAGGCCCGGGAACTCGGCGGAGAGGTTCATGTCGCTGTCGTGCCGGTCCGATGCCGCCAGCCCTGCACGCCAAAGCCAGGCGGATCCGTCGGCCCCCCCTTTTCCGCCGTAGCTCAGGCGAACCACGACCAGGGGACCGTTCCCCTTCGGGTTCATGTTGGCCCCCTCGCCCTGGAAGAGGCCGGCGGACAAGGAAAAGCCGCCCTTCGTCCAGTCGGCCTCCACCCCCCGGTCGCGGGCGAAGCTCTTGCCCAGGTTGCCGTTCACCACCATGCGGTTGGTCACGTCGGTGCGGTCCACGAGATCCAGCTTCCAGTCGGGCTGGAAGCGCTCCAGGCCGAAGGGCGGTACGAACTGGCCTGCCTTGAAGGCGAAGTTTCGTGACGCGGGAAGGATGACGTAGGCGTCCTGAAGGAAAACCTGGTCGTCGGTGGAACTCTGAAGGTTCGTCTTGTAGATGAACTGGACGTGGTAGCGAAGCCCCCCTTCGGGGCCGCCGTCCAACATCAGTTTGAGCCGCCGGATGGCCCAGGCGTCATCGCCGTGGTCCACGTCGGTGTAGCGGACCTGCGCGTAGAGGCTCAGGGTGGGCAGGTAGGGCGAGGCGGGAGACGCGTCTTGGGCGGGAGGCGCCGGCCCGCCGGCGAACGCCGCCGTGCCGCCTGCGGTGAGGAGAAGAAAGGCGACCAGGCCGATGGGCGGCTTCATCCGTGCTCCTCCCAATGGCCCAAGACATCCGTCTCGCCGCAGCCCGCCACTTCGGGCTCCAGCGTCGCATGGGTGATGGCCCACTCCTCGTGCAGGTGCGCCCGGATCTCTTCGAAGAGCGCCTCG
>JBMFOY010000014.1:8715-22497 GCA_049969375.1 Halothiobacillaceae bacterium
GTGGTTGTGGTCGTGGCCCATGGCAGTTCGCTCCTAAAGGATGCCCATGAGCTTGAGGGCGATTTGGGTCGCGAAGAACCACATGATGCAGGCGAAGGCGATCTTCACGAAACCCGGGCTGGCCTTCACCGTGACGTGCGAGCCGACCGCCGAGCCAAGGATGCAGGCCACGGTGGCGGCCGCGAGGAAGCGGTAGTCCACGTGGCCCAGGGCGAAGTGGCCCACGGTTCCCACGAGGGAGCTGACCGTCACGATGAGCGAATTGGCCCCCGCCGCCATCTGCGCCCCGTACTTCATGTACAGGACGAGGAAGGGGAAGATGATCAAGCCGCCGCCCACCCCGATGAGGCTTGAAAGCACACCCACGCCGAAGGAGAAGACGGTCACGAGGAGGACCATCGGCAATGTCAGCTTCTTCACCTGCTGGCCGGGCTTCTCCTTGGCCGAAAAGACCATGATCAGTCCCACCACGTAGAGAAACGCGGAGAAGATGCCAAGGAGGAGGTTCTTGGGAGCCATGCTTGAGAGCACGGCCCCCAGGAACGAGCCTACGATGGTGCCCGGCAGGAAGACGAGGCAGAAGCGGTAGTCCACGAGCTTGTTGCGCTGAAAGACGATGGTTGCCGTGAGCGCCGTCACGAGGTTCAGGAAGAGGGCCGTCGAGATGGCCGGCTGGATGTCCATGCCGAGCATGACCAGCACCGGCGTGTAGAGCGAGCCTCCCCCTTTCCCGAACATGGAGAAGACGGCCGAGATCACCAGAATGGTGACGAAGGCAAGGATCATGAACGAGGCGCTCACGGCGAAGCTCCTTCTACCCCTTGTACCCCGAGCACGGGATGCAGTACGGTTTGCCGTCCTTCATGCGCACGTAGCGCTCGAAGACCACTTCGCCGCAACCGGCGCAGAGGGCCTTGTTGAACGAGCCCTTGGGCGGCTGGTAGTGGAAATCGGGCCGCTCCGAGACGGCGTAGATGTCCTCGTCTTTGAGGCTCAGCGTCCAGTCGATGACCTCCTGGGTGACGGCGGGGTCGATCTGGGAAGGCTCGATCCCCTTCTTGCGGAGGGCGAAGAACTCGAACTTGCCGAGCCCTTCCAGCAGGGACGGCTTGAGCGCGAAGCGCACCGGCGTCTTTCCCGGGTACCAGAAGGTGGCGGCGAGCTTGCCCCAGTAGGTCTTCTCCATGAGGCCCTTGGCGAAGGTGGCGCCCGTGGCCACTTGGATGCCGTCTCCCATGCACATTTGCGGGTGGCCCTCGCCGATCTCCAGAAAGACGTGCAGGTCGTGGTCCTTCTCGCGGGGGATGCCCAGCTTGTCCAGGGCCAGCAGGCCCATGCGGTAGCCGAGCGGCATTAAGGGGCACTTGTGGCCGTGGAAGTCGAAAGCCCATTGTGGCGGGATGTATCGGTGTGTGCTGTCAGCCATGGTCGTTTCCTCCAAAGAGATTGAGGGGAAGGGAGCCGGACGAAGGAGCAACCCCTTCCCCGACTTCTACGCTCCGGACCGCTTCTCCAGATCTTTTAGAAGGTCCGAAGCCGAATCGATCACCACCGCCGCGGCAAGGTGCCGTGCGATGCGCACCACGTCCAGCACCTCTTCGCGCGTCGCGCCCGCCTGCATCGCCATGTGGGCCTGGGAGCGGGCGCAGCTCTTCTGGCCGCGCCCCAGAGCCGCGGCCACCGCGATGAGACTGCGGTACTTCGGAGGGATGGTGCTCTCCTCCCGCCCCACGCTCTGCGCCGAGGTCATCCCCGTGGCGACCATCAGGTCTGGAGCGAGCCGGGCCAGCGTCTCCGGCCACTCGGGCAGGCTGTCGCCCATCTTGGCCTTCATCATTCCGAGGACCTGTTCTGCGGTCGGTGGTGTCTTCATCTCCATCGTCGTTCTCCTTTTCGGTTGTGCCGCATCACCGTGCGAAGCCCGGGCGGCGGACCCCTTCCAGCGGTCTTCGCCCTCCTCTTCCTCACTTCCTCACTCCCCAACTCCCTCACCCTTCCGGAACAGCCCCGACACCTGGGTCTGCAACGTGTCGAACAGCTCATAGAACACGGGCACGTAGATGAGCGTCAGGAAGGTCGAGACCATGAGGCCGCCGATGGCCACGACGGCCAGCGGGCTGAGCCGCTCCAGGCCGATGGCCCACTGGAGGGCGATGGGGAGCATGCCCACGGCGGTTCCCACGGCGGTCATGAGGATGGGGCGCGTCCTCACCCGCACCGAGCCGATGAGGGCGTCGCGGCGGCTCTCGCCGCGGGCCCGAGCCTCCAGGATGAAGTCGATGAGCAGGATGCTGTTCTTCACCACGATGCCGGCGAGCAGGATCATCCCCATGAAGGAGGGCATGCACGAGTGCTTGCCCGTCAGCAGCATGGCCCACGCCGCACCGATGATGCCGAGCGGGATGGCCACCATGATGGTGAGCGGGTGAAGGAAGGACTTGAAGGCCGGCACCAGAGAAAAGTAGAGCAAGATGAGCCCAAGCAGCAGGGCGGCCATGAGGGCCGAAAAGGCCTCGTCCATGGTCTTGCGCTCGCCTTCGTCGGTGATGGTGTAGCCGGCGGGCAGGGAGAGGCCCTCGAGAGCCTTGGCCACCTTTTCGTTGATGTGCGTTACGGCAGCCGTGGAGCGGTAGCCCAGGACGTCCACGGTCTCCTGGAGGTTCTGGCGGGTGTGAAGCGTGGGGACGAAGGCGTGCTCCACCCTCCCCAGCGCCGAGAGAGGCACGGTGCCCCTGGGCGTGAGGATGGGGAGCGTCTCCAGGTCGAGGGGGTTCTCGCGCCGCGCGGCTTCGGCCTGCACCCACACGGCGAAGGAGTCCTGCCCCGGCACGCGGAAGAGGGTGGCGGGAAAGCCCTTGACCTGGGCGCTCACCTGGGCCGCCACGGCGGCGGCGTCGGTGCCGTAGAGGGCAAGGCGGTCGGCATCGGGCAGGTAGCGGTACTCCAGGCGGTCCAGGGTCCACGTGGGCACCACGGCCGTCAGGCCGCCGACGGTCTTGAGCCGCTTGGTGACCTCTTCTTGAAGCTTGGCGAGGACCTTGGGATCGGGGCCGGAGATCATGAGGTCCACCGTGGAGCGGATGGTTGAAAGCGGCGTGGCGCCGTAGTCGAAGGCGGCGGGGAACCGGATGCCCGGGATCGTGAGGAGCTCGCGCTCCACGGCCTTCTCGATCTCCCACATGGTCTGCTTGCGCTGGAAGCGGTTGACGAGGTGCACCGTAATGAAGGCCTGCTGGGGGTTGCGGCCCGAGCCGAAGGAAAGGATGCCGGGCTCCGAGCCGAGGGTGGAGGAGATCATCGTCACGCCGGGCTGCTTCTGGATCACGCCCTCCACCTTGGAAAGCAGGGCTTCCGCATCTTGGAGCGACGTGTTGGGGTAGGCCTCGAAGGTCACGCGGAAGATGCCCGTGTCCATGGGAGGCATGAGGTCGCGCCCGATGAGGGGCATGAGCACGCGGCCCGTGAGCACCAGCAGCAGCATGGCCGGCAGGATGAAGACGACCTTGTGCCCCAGGGCGAAGTCCACCGCCTTGACGAAGAACTCCTGAACGGCGTGGAGGATCTTGCCCGTCACGACGTGGTCGAGCTTGAGCTCCCACTTCCAGCGCTCCACGCGCCCGCCGAGCCTCAAGATGAAGGGCGCGAGGATGGGAAGGATGGTCACGGACACGATGTACGAGGCCACCAGGGCGATGGAGAGGGTGAGGCTCAGGGGCCGCAGGACCGTCTGGACGAAGCCGCCGATGTAGACGATGGGAAGGAGCACCACCACGGTGGCGTAGGTGCCCGAGAGGATGGCGAGCATCACCTCCTGGGTGCCGCCGATGGTGGCCTCTTGGATGTCCTTGCCCAGCTTGTGGTAGTGCCGCTCGATGTTCTCCAGGACGACGATGGCGTCGTCGAGCAGCATGCCGACCCCGAGGATCACCCCCGTCAGGGTCACGAGGTCGAACTCGAAGCCGAAGAGCCACATGAAGGCGAAGGTGATGAGGTAGGTGAAGGGGATGGAGATCCCCGCCAGGATCATGCCGCGCACGTCGGCCAGGAAGAGAAAGATGACGATGACGGTCATGAGGATGGCGTCGCGCAGGGCGTCCACCATGTTGGAGACGCTCGTGTGGATCAGCTCCCCCTGGGTGTCGGCGATCTCGAAGCGGATGCCGGGGTACTGCCGCTCCAGCTCAGGCAGCTTGGCCATCACCGATGCGATGGTGGGCAAGGCGTAGCCGGAGAGTGCGCGCTGGATGTTGATGCCGATGGCGGGCTTGCCGTTGCCGTGGAAGGCCGAGAGGCGCTCCTGGATGCTCCGCTCCACCGTGGCCACGTCTCGAAGGTAGACGGGCGGCCCGGCGCCGGCGCTCACCACCACGCCGCCCACCTCCTCGGGCCGTTTGAACTCCCCCTCGTTCTTGAGGAGGATGTGGCTCTGGTCCGTGACGAGGAGCCCCTCGGGCGTGTTGCGGTTCCAGGCGTTCAGGGCCTGCACCACCTGTCCGGGGCTCAGGTGGTAGCTCTGGAGTTTGTTGGGGTCGAGGGCGACGCGGATGACCGGCTGGTAGCCTCCGAAGACCTCCACGTTGGCCACGTCGGGAAGGCGCAGGAGCGCCTCCTTGATGGGGTTGTCCGCGAGCTGGCGGACCATGGAGAGGTCCAAGTGGGACCCCTCCTTCGGCGTCAGCGCGAGGGTGAGGACCGCCGGCGTGGCCGAGGAGACCTTGTAGACCTGGTAGGGCCGGATGTCCGCCGGCAGCAGCGGGCGGATCTTGTTGAGCGAGTTGGACACGTCCGTGGCCGCCGAGTCCAGGCCCTTCTGGTACTCGAATTCGGCCATGACCACCGACACCTCGTCGTTGGAGGTGGAGGTCACGCGGCGCACGAGCTCGATGGTCTTGAGCTCCTTCTCGATGACGCGGCTCACGTCGGCGTTCACGTCGTCGGCGGAGGCCCCCGGCCAGACGGTGACGACGGCGATCTGGGGCCGTTCGCTGTCCGGGAAGAGGTTCACCGGCAGCTTGAAGAAGCCCACGACGCCCACCACCGCCAGGAGCAGGACGATGGAGAGGAGCAGGTGGGGTTTCTTGACGTAGCTTTCCACCAGTCCCATGGCCTACCTCCCCGCTTCGGCGGAGCCTTGGGGAGCCACGGGGGTGCCCGCCGTGAGGGCCATGAGCTCGCTCGGCAGGCCCGTCACCACGGTGTCACCGGCTTTCAGATCGCCGCTCACAACGGCCTCTGAGCCGCTCTGGCTCACCACGGTCACCGGCACCGGGTCGGCCTTTCCGTCCTTCACCCGGACCACCAGCGTTTCGTGCAGCCCCTGCAGGAGGGCCGCCGCCGGGACAATCAATCCCGATGCGGGCGTGGCGGCGTACCGCGCCGAGACCGTTGCCCCCGGTGGAAGGCCGAACGGCGGATTGGCCAGGTCCGTTTCCACCGTGCCCAGGTGGGAGGCATCCAGCGCCGGGTAGATCCGGGAGACGGAGGCGATCATGGACCGGTCCCCCGCGGACAGGGTCACGGCGCTCCCGGGTTGGAGGCGCCGGAGGGTCTCCTGGGAGAGCTTGGAGATCACCTTCACGGGTCCGGGGACCTGGAGGGTATAGAGCGGTTTGCCCGGGACAGCCAGGTCTCCCGGCTCCACGAGGCGCGCCGTCACCACGCCGTCGTAGGGGGCGGGGACGTCGGCGTAGGCCCGGAAGGTCTTCGCACTCTGGAGGGCCCTCTCGGCGCTCACCTGTGCGGCCTTCACGGCAGCGAGCAGGGCCGCACTGGCCTCGAAGGCCTGCTGGGAGATGGCCTGGTTTTCGAAGAGGACCTTGTCCCGCTCGTAGATGGCCTGCTGTTTGGCAAGATCCTCCTGGGCCGCCGCCGCGCGGGCCTGGGCCGCCTGGACGGCGTCGTCCAGGACGCTGGGATCGATGCGGGCCATGATCTCGCCCTTCTTCACCGCGTCGCCCTCGTGGAACCGGACCTCGAGAAGGGCCCCCGAGACTTGCGCCGATACGGTGGCGGCCGTTTCGGAGACCACCAGGGCCACCGTATCCACCGTGCTGCCCACCGACCCGTCCTTTACGGTGGCGGTGACCACGGGAAGGGGCGGGTTCTCCGGAGGCGCCAGCCGCGCGAGGGCGCGCTTCTTGTGGAGGATCACCGCCGCGCCGGCCAGGACCACCCCCACGACCATCAGGATTGCCAGGATTCGCTTATTCATGGTCTCCTCCCCGCGCGGTCACGAAGTTCAAGTAGTCCACGGCGCTCTGGTAGGCGTACAGCCCGCGCCAGTAGGATGTTTCTCCCGCAAGCTCCTGGGCCCGCGCGGCCAGGTAGTCCTCCATCTTTCCCGTTCCCTGCTCCAGCTTGAGGAGCTCCACCCGGGCCACCTCCCGGCCCAGTTCCCGCTGGGCCTTCCCCGCCTCGTACAGGGCCCTGGCCGAGTCCAGCCTCCCCTCGGCCTCGGTGACCTGGGTGGCGATTTCCAACTCCTTGGCCTTCTCTCTCTGGCGCGCCGCCAAGAGGTTCGCGTCGGCTTCCCGAATGGCGGCGATGCGGCTGAGGCCGTTGAAGAGTGGCACCTTCAGCATGACCGCCCATTCCCGGGTGTATAGCGGATCGTTGAGGGAGGGGGCGCCGTTGCGCAGGTAGGTTCCCTGAAGGACCAGTTGGGGCGCGAAGGCCTCGAGGGCCAGGTGCTTTTTGTGCTGCACGATGGCCGTGGCCTCGCGCGTCGCGAGGAGGTCGCCCCGTGACGACAGCGCCGCCCTCATGTCGTCTTCGGGCGTGGTGGCGGGAGCGGGGGGCTCGCCGGGAATATCGCTGAGATCGTAGCCGCCCGGGGGGGGTTCCTCGCCGAGGAGGGCCGCGAGAAAGGCCTGGGCGGTTTGCCTCTGGGCCGCCCATTCCGCCACTTGGGCCTCGGCGCCGCGCAGGGCATAGGTCAGCTTGGCCGCGTCCACCGCCGCCATGGCACCGATCTTCACCCTGAGCTGGGCGTCGGCCTCGTCCTTCTCCAGCGCCTTCTTGTAGGCCTGGGCCGCCTTCAGCGCATGTTCCGCGATGAGGGCGTTGCGGTAGGCGGCCCGCACGTTGTAGAGGATCTGGTCCCGGGTGAAGAGGGCGAGGTGTTCGCTGGCGCTCTGGGAGAGCCTCGCCATCCGGTCGCCTTCGTGGAGGCCTCCGGCCGCCAGGAGAGGCACCTGCCACGTCAGGCCGTAGTGGACCTGGTTGCGGTCCCAGGGAAGCTGGCTCATGCCCAGAGCGGGGTTGGCGAAGAGCTCCTTTGCCATGGGAACCACGAGCCGGTCCCGCTCGAAGTGGTTGTATGTGCCGACGAGACTCAGCTCGCCGAAGTGCCGGCCGAAGGTCTCCTTCGTCCGCTCCCGTGCGGCCAGCGCCTCCAGCTTCGCCGCCTGGAGCGTGGGGTTGGCGGCGAGGGCCTTGGCTTGGGCCTGGGGGAGCGTCAGGGGCTCGGACGCCCGGAGGGCCGCCGCGAAGGCCAGGCACCCCAACAGCGTGGGGGCCGTCATTTGGAACCGAAAGGACTTCATGATTCCTCCTCAATTTGTAGAGTCGGTCGCTTGCGAACCTCGAGGACGCCCAAAGCATCGAGCAGGGGCGCCACGCGGGGATCCGTTACCCTGTAGAATACGTTCGATCCCTCCCTCCGGTCCACGAGAACGGCGTGGTCCTTGAGGATGCGCAGGTGCCGGGAGAGGGTGGGCTGGTCCACGCCGCACCGGCGGGCCAGGCTGCACACGCACTCCTCGCCGTGGGCCAGCAGGTGGCGGACCACGCCCAACCTCAGCGGGTGGGAGAGGTCCCCGAAGAGCCGGGCGAGGCTCTCGCAGCCCCTCGATCCCCACGCCTCCTGTGGCCATATATCCATTTTCATATATTCCCGGCCCTCCAAAAAGGCGCATATTTGCGCCTGCACCCTTATCATGGGGCGTCCAGAGAGGAAACGCCTTGACGGGCGTCAAAGGCCACCGCGCTTCTAGAGGTTCAACGGCCGCAGCGAAGCCTGGAAGCCCGACGCAGGAGGAGAGGGCGGCGGAAAAACCGCCGCCCTCTTCTCGGAGCCATCGGGCGTCGCTACTGTTGGGGGAGGGTCACCTGCCACCACTGGCCCTCGGGGCCGTAGTAGTCCATCAGCTTGGTGGCGGTCTTCACGTTCACGGGGTCGGTCCACGGCAGAAATTCCGCCTTGATGCCGTAGCCCCACAGGTTCACCTGCTCCCGGTAGCAGGTGGCGGCGCAGGCGTTGGGCATGCCGCCCTGGGCCTGGTACTTGAGCGTCTTCTCGGGAGGCTGGGGCACGAACTGGTGGGTGTGGATCGCCGACTCGTGCTCGGCGGCGGCCACGCGGGGCATGTGGCAGGTGGTGCACCGGGCGAGGCCCATGCTCCGCTCGGGGCCGTAGGGGTGATGGGCGTGGGCGCTGACCGCGTTGCCGATGGCTGTCCGGTTGGCCTCGTAGGCCGCGACCATCTCTGGCGTGATGGAGGCGAAGGGCCCGTGGGTGGCGTGGCAGGAGAGGCAGAGCGTGTTGTCTTCCGCTCTGGTCTGGATGGCCACTCCCCCCTGGACGCGCTGGGGAATGATTTGGGCGGGGTTGGCCTGCTGGTGCGGGTCGTGGCAGTCGAAGCAGCGCAGCTTGAGGTACGGATTGGTGAAGTGGGGAGACTTCAGCATTTCGCTGTAGTGCTGGTTGTGCTCGTAGGAGGTCTACCCGTCGGGCCAGAGGGAGTTGTTGTTGGAGAAGAAGGAGGCCAGCGGGTCGGTGTTGGGGGTCCACTGGGTCCCCGTGTCGTCGTGGTAGGGCCAAGCGTAGGTTCCATTGGGGACGGAGCGCACCCGGTTGTGGCAGCGGCCGCAGACTTCGTTGGCCTTGTCCGAGGCCAACTTGGCCGGGTTCACGATCTTGGCGGGGTCGCCGCCGCCCAGGATGTGGGCCGAACCCGGGCCGTGGCACATCTCGCACCCGATGTTCAGCAAATCGGGCAGGCCGTCGCCGTCGTAATCGAAGTAGGCCGGGTCCTCCGGGTCGTAGAGCGTGGCGGGGTAAGGCCTGAGCACCCACTCTCCCTGGGCGGTCTTCCCTACGCTCCGGATCCCGGTGATGTGGCACCCCACGCAGTTCTTGCTGAAGGTGGAGGCGATGGCGACGGCGATCTGGGCCCGCGTCATGCCGGGGCGGACCTTGGGCTGGTTGTCGGGGGCATACCACGCCGCCGTCTTGTAGGCGAAGTAGGTACCCGAGTCCTCGCTGAACTGGACGGGAGAGAAGTAGACCTCGTCGGAGTAGCCGGTGGGGCTGTCGGTGGCGGGGATGCGCACGCCGTAGCGTTCCCGCCAGTCGCCCGTTCCTCCGTTCACGAAGACCACCGGCATCTTCACCTGATTGATGGTGATGTAGTACTGGCCGTTCTCCACCGACAGGACGGGAGCGTTGGGCTTGAAGGCGTCGTAAGGAGAGGAAATCTGGTTGAAGTCCAGCCCCTGAACAAAGTCGTCCACGCCGTTCTTGTCGTAGTCCGCCACCACGCCCTTGCCCGGAACCAGCGAGTTCTGCTCCATGGGGCGGCGGATGGAGAGGGCGTGCTTGGTGCTCTTCCATCCCCTGTACTCGGAGTGGCACGCCAGACAGTACTCGAACCCGACGTAGGTCCCGGCCTGAACCTGCTCCCGCGTGTACCTTGAATTGAGGAGCTTGCCAAACGAGGCCTGCTGAGATGTGGCGGCAGCCAGTACCGGAGGCTTGGCGGCAACGGGCCTGGCGGGAGCTGGTGCCGCCGCCGGCGCGATCCCCCCAAGCTCAAAATGATTCCAACGATCCCTGTGAACATCCTTTTCATGCAAACCTTCTTTCCCATTCCTTCTCGCCGCAAGGGAGCCGAACCCGACAGGCGGGCGGAGGCCCACGCTAACCGCAGCATAGCTGCAAGGCTACGGCGCGGCATCTGCTTCATCCTTGACGGCCGTCAAGGTCGCCGCGCATTGGCCTACGGGTGCGTGATATGACCCGTTCCCCGAGCCTTCCGGCGGCCGCCGGTAGAGTCCGAGCCTCTATCCGGCAGAGATGGAGCGAAGGCGGGGGCGGCAGGGGGAGGCCGCTACCGCGCGTCGGCCAGGGCCCGCAGGCGTTGCAAGGATGGAATGTGAAGCCGGCGGCGCCCGGTCCGGACGACGATACCTTCCCGAATGAGTCGCGCCAGGGCGCGCGAGAGGTTCTCGGGGGCGATGCCCAACGTGTGGGCGAGGGTCTCCTGGCTGACGGGGAGGGTCACCGTAGCGGTATCCCCGGCCCTGGGGACTCCGGGCTCCGCTAGGCTGCAAAGTGCCTGGGCCAGGCGGGGCAGGGCTCCCGGGCGGGCCAGGGTGTCGAGTTTTCCGATGCAATCCCGGACCTTCTCGGCGAGGTGGGCGAGGAGGGGGAGAGCAAAGGCCGGCACCTCCCGCATCAGGTCCCAGAAGGGGCCCCGCCTCAGGATGTAGACGACGGAGGGCTCCACCGCCTCCACGTACAAGGGCAGGGGACCGCCGTCCAGCAGGGGCAGGAAGCCGAAGGAGTCGGGGGCCTTCAGCAGGAAGACCGTGACGGACTTGCCCGTGGGGAGGATTCGGTAGGCCTTCAGGAGGCCTTCCACCAAGATGCAGAAGCGCCCCTCGGTCTCCCCTTCTCGGCATAGGACGGTCCCCGCCGGAACCCGGCGAAGCTCCAGGAGCCTTGCGAGCCGGTCCAGCGCTTCGGAGGGCAGATCTCCGAAGGGGGTCGTCTTCAAGATCTCGCGCAGATCCGGGGCACCCATGGGGCCTCCGGGGAAAGTCTACTCCTGAAAGGACCCCCCGCCCATCAGGTACACCCACGTGACGGCCCAGTTGGAGAGGATCGTGGCCGCGCCGAAGATCGCACCGCCCACCAGGTAGGAGAGCCAGAGCATGGGCTTGGGCGCCAACGTCACCAGGCCCATAAGGTCCAGGGTGGCGAAGACCACCATGGAGGTGACGATGCAGACCCACATGCCCCAAACCTTCCTCCCGTCGCGCATGAGGAGCACTTCGCTGAAGGCGGAGGCCACGCACAAATCGCCCTTGTGGAGGAAAAAGCCGAAGAGAAACCCCAGGGGCAGGCCGGTGAGCGCCACAAGGCCCCGGGAGAGGGCGTAGGCCAGCGTGACGGCCACGAAGAGGAGCGACGCCACCAACCAAACGATCCCGTTCCTTTCTCTCATGGCCACTTCCTCCAAAGATCCCCGGTCGGGGCTGTACGGCCCGAGGCGCCTCCGGCCGCGCCGCCCTCCGCCTCCTCGCAGGGGGCAGGCCAGCCCGGCACCAACGTCACGGCCTTCCCCTTCACAACCCGAGTTCTCTTTGCACGAGGGGCACGAGCCGCTCTCTGATGAGATCGCGCACCTCGCGGAATTTTGCCCGCACCTTTTCCCGATCGCCGGTAAGCCCCACCGGATCGGGAAAGGATTCATGAATTTGACGGGCGGCTCCGGCAAACATGGGACAAGCCTCCTTCGCCGAATCGCATACCGTCACCACCAGGTCGAAGGGCTGGCCCCAGAACTCCGAAAGGGACTTGCTCCGGTGAGAGGAAATGTCCACCCCGGCTTCCGCCATCACGGCGATGGCCAGGGGGTGGACGGCGGAGGGCTTGGTTCCCGCGGAGAAGACCTCCACCCGATCGCCCAGGTCGTGGCGGATCCAGCCCTCGCCCATCTGGGAGCGGCAGGAGTTTCCGGTGCAGAGGACGAGGACACGCTTCTTTTCCATGTCACGTCCTTTCAGTGCGAAGTCCCCGCGAGCGGGGCAGGCTTTCCCAAATCCTTCGGCTGCTCCGGCGGCATCGTTTTCTCCAGAAGGGCCTTTCCCAAATGGGTGAGGGCGGCGAGCCCGCTTGGCTCTTTCTCCATGAGAGGAAGCGTGAGAACCGGCAGGCCAAAGCGGCGGTGGGCCTCCTCGAGGTAGCGTTGCTGCATGGCGCGGCGTCGCTGGAGGAAGGGGTTCTTTGCCTGCTCCTGCGAGAGCGCCATGTTGGCCACGAGGAACTGGGCATGGATCCCGGCGGCCTTCAGGTCCAAGCAAGCGCGGTGCGATTCGAGGATGGGCGTGGCCTCGGGGTAGAAGACGAAGGCGAAGGCCGTCAGGGACGGATCCTTCAGCCTGGCGATCAGCTTCTGGAACCGGGCGTCGGCGGCGCGCTGGACGGCCCCGTCCCCCTTGGCCTCGGCGGCGGCCAGGGCCGTCCGCTGGGCGTACTGGAAGGGTAGGTCGAGGAGCCGCAGGGTGCGGCCCGTGGGGGCCGTGTCCAGCACGATGAAGTCGTAGGACTCGTCTTCGAAGTAGCGGGCGAACTTGTCGAAGGCGGCCATCTCCTCGGTGCAGGGCGAGTCCAGCTCTTCGGCGGTGGCCTTCAGCATCTCCTCGGAGGCCGTCTTGGCCGCCTCCTCCAGCACGCGCGCCTTGTACTCCTCGAAGGCCTTCACCTGGTCGATGTGCACCGCCATCAGGTTGGGGGCCACGAGGCTGGGCTCGGCGCCCACGGGCCTGTCCAGGACGCGGCCCAGGTGGGCCGCCGGATCGGTGGTCACCAGCAGCGTCCTGTGGCCCAGGCCGGCGAGGTGGAGGGCCGTCACGCACGAGACGGTCGTCTTGCCCACGCCCCCCTTGCCCGTGAAGAAGAAGGCCTTGGTCCGGCCCGGCGATGGGCGCAGGAGGGTCTCGAGGTCCGGCGAAGGAACGGCGGCCTCCGGCGCGGGCCGCTCTTGTGTGGAGAAGAGCGCGGGGTACGTGCCGTCGTACAACTCCTGGGCCACGGCCCAGAGGGCGGGAATGCCCTTGACCTCCTCGGGGCGCAGGCGGATGGGCACGGCCGTCAGTCCCAGGCCGCGCTCCGCCTCGGCCACCTGCGCCGCCTGCTCGGCCCGTTTCCGGTCCACCTCCGGGCCGTCGCCCGCCTCGGGCGGCAGGATGCCGTTGGCGATAAGGCGGGCGGGACGAATCCCCTGGCCGCGGAGTTCCTTGGCGGCCCTCAGGGTCTCGTAGACCGAAAGGGCCTGCGGGCGCATGACGAAGACGAACTGGGTCTCGGAGGGATCCTTCAGCAGAGCCGTGGCCTGGTCGTACTTGGCCTTGGCCCCCTGGATGGTCTGCACGGGCCCCAGGCACGTTTGGCCCGATCCCTGAGCCGCCGCTTCGATGTACTTGGACCATTCCACCGACAGGGCCAGCAGGCGCAGGGTGTGGCCCGTGGGAGCCGTGTCGAAGACCACCACGTCGTAGTCGCCGCCGTCCATGAAGTCAATGAACCGCTCGAAGGCGGCGATCTCAACCGTGCACGGACCGGAGAGCTGCTCCTCCAGGGAGGCAAGGATGTCCTCGGGCATGATGGCGCGGTACGGGTCGAGCACCCGTGCCTTGTATTCCTGGACCGCTTCGTCCGGGTCGATCTCCGTGGCCCAGAGACTCGGCGCGCCCTCGACGGGCACCACGCCGTAGCCGATGGGCTGTTCCAGGACGTCGGCGATGTTCGAGGCCGGATCCGTGGAGACGAGCAGGGTCTTCATGCCCTGGCGGGCGTGGTGGAGGGCCGTGGCGCAGGCCATGGTGGTCTTGCCCACCCCGCCCTTTCCTGAAAAGAATATTCGCACGGGGTTCTCCTTGCTTGATGGATCAGCCGCAGCAACCGGAAGACTGGACGCCGCGCAGGACGAAGGTCTGGTCGAAATCGATCACCACGTTCTCCAGAAGCTCCGCCGCTTGTTTCTGGACGTAGAGGGT
>JBMFOY010000015.1:0-21554 GCA_049969375.1 Halothiobacillaceae bacterium
CGCGACGGACTCCGCGAATCAACGACGAAACGCGTTGTTCGCGTTGGGGCATCCTACCCCAAACGGGAAACGCTGAATTATTCAGCGTTTCCCTTATTATCGGCGCAAGCTACCCGCTCCCTTTCAACGGCGCAAGCGCAAGGCATTCAATACCACAATAATCGAACTTAATGACATGCCGATCGCCGCGAGCCAGGGGGGAACGAAGCCCGCGGCGGCCGCGGGCACGGCAATCAGGTTGTAACCCAGCGCCCAAGCAAGGTTCTGGCGGATGATGGCCATGGTCCGGCGCGCGACTCGCACCCCGGCCGGGATGTGGCTCAGGTTTTCGGATAGCAGGATCATATCCGCCGAGGCCTGGGCCAGTTGGGTGCCGCCTCCCATAGCCAGCGAGACCTGGGCGCCGGCGAGGACCGGCGCATCGTTCACGCCATCCCCCACCATCACCACCACCTCGCCTCGCTCCTGCAGCTGGCGGAGGTGGCTCAGTTTATCCTGAGGCAGCAGGCCACCGCGCGCATGGGGAATGCCGAGTTCGCGCGCCACCCGTTCGGCTTCCTGCGGGCGGTCCCCGCTCAGCAGGCTGACCGCAAGCCCCAGCTCACGCAATTCGCGGATTGCACCGACAGCCTCCTCACGCGGCGCATCGCGCAGCACAAACCAGGCCAGCGCTCCGCCCGTGTCGGCCAGCAGGACAACCGTCCCGGCCAATTCCGGGATGACTGGCACGGACTGACCGGACAGGGCCATGGCGAAGTCCGCCACCCCGATGCGCAAGCGGCGGCCGCCGACACACCCCTCCATGCCCTGCCCCGGTACGGCGCGCACCTCATCTGCAACCACCCCATGCCCCGCCTTGCTTACAATGGCGCGCGCCACGGGGTGTTCAGAGGCCCGCTCAAGCGCCGCCGCCCAGAGGAGCGCCTCAGCCTCGCTTGCCTGGCCCAAGGGGATCACGCGCTCGAGCGAGAGGCGACCGTCGGTCAGAGTACCGGTCTTGTCGAACACCACATGCGTGGCCCGGGCCAGAGTCTCGAGGGCATGGCCACGGGTCACCAGCAAACCAAGACGGGTTAGCCTGCCGGTAGCCGCGGTCAGGGCGGCGGGCGTGGCGAGACCGAGGGCACAGGGACAGGTGACCGCGAGCAAGGACACGGTGATCCAGAACGCGCGGGATGGCTCGTGCAGCCACCACCAGAGTGCCACCAGCACGCTGACCACGAGCAGGCCGAGGATGAACCACTGCGCCGCACGGTCCGCCAGCTGCCCAATGCGCGGCTTCTCGGCCTGAGCGCGGTCTAGCAGGCGGAGGATGGAGGACAGGACAGTTTCCTCACCAACCTTCTCCACCCGCACGAGCAGCGGGCTCTCGACGTTCACCGCACCGCCGATCACTGCATCCCCGGGGCCGCGCCCGCGCGGCATGCTCTCCCCGGTCAAGAGCGACTCGTCCACACTGCTGTGCCCTTCAAGCACCACGCCGTCAGCCGGGATGCTTTCGCCGGGGCGGACTCGCACCTTATCCCCTGGGCGCAACTCGGCCACCGCCACCATCTGCTCGACGCCGTCCTCATCGATCCGGGCCGCGATGTTCGGCAACAGCTTCACCAGAGCCTCAGCCGCCTCGCCGGCCTTGTGCCGGGCGAGCATCTCCAGATAGCGCCCGGCCAGCAGCAGGAAGGCGAACATGGTGACGGTGTCGAAGTACACCTCGCCGGTGTTGGTCACCGTGGCCCAGGCGCTGGCAAAAAAAGTCAGCGCAAGAGTGATGCTCACCGGCAGGTCCATGCCCAGCCGCTTCTGCCGCAGATCGCGCCAGGCGGAGGTAAAGAAACCAAGCGAGCTGTAGAAGATCACCGGCAGAGTGATGACGAGGCTCGCCCAGCGCAGGAATTGCCGCAGCTCGGCCTCCATGCCATAAAAATCCCCTGCATACAGGGCAATGGCGATCATCATCGCCTGCATCATGCCAAGCCCCGCCACCCCCATGCGCCTCAAGGCCTGGGCACGCTCGCGCTTGAAGGCGGCCTCTTGGCGCCCGGCATCGAAGGGGTGGGCCTGGTAGCCGATCGAAGTGATCGCCCGGAGGATCTCGCTCAACTGGATCTGGCGCGCATCCCATTGCACCCGGGCGCGCTTGGTGGCGTAGTTGATATTGAAGGCCAAAACGCCGGGCAAGGCGCGCACATGTTTTTCATTCAGCCACACGCAGGCGGCGCAGCTGATGCCTTCGAGGATCAGGGCCGCTTCGCGTATATCCCCCTGGCCGCTAACGAAGCTGCGCTGCAGGGCCTCGCTGTCATACAACCGCAAGCCCTCGAGCTCCTGTGGCACCAACTCGTGCCCACGATCGGCTGGCTGGGTGCGGTAGCGGTAATAATCCTCCATGCCGCCGTCGACGATCGCCTGGGCCACCGCCTGACAGCCCGGACAGCACATGGGGCGCGCCTCACCCTGGATACGCACGGAATAATGTGCACCAGGCGGTATGGGAAGACCGCAATGGAAGCACTCGCCCTCCCCGGGCAGAGGACGCAGATCAGACATGACTCAAAAGACGCCTCTCAGGGGGCCGCGACATCCGTCGCGGCCCGCACCTCATGGATATCCTCACCGCGCTGGATAAGGATCACCACCTGCCAGAGACCGGCGAGGGGCGGGGTGGTCTGGGCGCGATAGAGGCCAGGCTCGACTTCATGCAGGACCAGACTGAAGTCCTCGCGCTGGTTGGAGGGGCGCAGAAAGCGCGCGCGGACCTCGGCACCGCTGATGGGGGAACCATGGCGATCGCGCGCCCGCACCTGGAACGAAGCCTCCCGGTCCTTGACCGGTTCCTCGACCCAGCCATAGTCCACCTGCCAGCCGCGCGCCTTCTGTAACTCAACCCGGCGCAGGTAGTCGTTGTAGAGCGCCTCCTTCTTCTGGTAGTCGTGCGAGGTCACACCAGGAAAGTACGAGCTCACCGCCTCCCCCTGCTTGGGTTGGGGCAGGAGCCAAGCGCTGACGCGGCTATCCAGCCCGCCGGTGGCGACCGTGACGAACACGGCATCCAGGGCGATGATCACCGCGAAGAAGCCGATGATCAGCCCCGGCCCCCAGCGGAAACTGCGCCCATCATCCCGCCGCTGCTGCTCCCTTTGATGAGCCAGCACGCCAAGGATGAAGACCACCACCAGGTAGACCGCAAGATGAATGGCCAGCACATCGGCGCCGGGCCAGTTCAGTAGGGCGAACGGCAGGTAGAAGCCTGGGGTGAGGATGGCGAGGATGACCGCCGACTGACGCCCTCCCAGGCGAACCAGGCGGTTCAGCACCAGAAAGGCGATCACGATCAGCAGGAGGCCTACACCAAGCGAAATCAGGATGGACATGGGGTGTGATCAACGTGGCATATTGAAGGTGGCGTGCATCGTCACAGGGGCGAGCTGGCCATCCTTGTCGGTCAGCACGAAGCGGAAGTTCTGCTGCGCGCCTTTGGCGCCTTCCGGCAGCTTCACCCTCACCAGCAGACGGAGCAGCTTGTCGGAGGGCACCTCGATGTCCTTCTTGCCCCCGGCGATCTCAATCTCTGCATCCCTCAGCCCCTCAACACCAAGGTCTAAACGGAGCGGATGGGAGATCTTGTTGTTGATCTTGATCTCATAACTGTTTTGCACCCGGCCATCAGCTAGAGTCACCGCCAAGGGATTACGCACCTGATTCACAGAAAAATCCATCGGCGCCTGATGCAAGATGCCGTAAATCAAAAAGCCGGTGACGACCAAAATGGCCAAACCATAGCCGATCGTCTTTGGCTTAAAAACCCGCGGTTTAACGCCAGTTTCAATCTCCTGCTCGGAGGCATAGCGAATTAAGCCACGCTCCCAGCCCTGCTTGTCCATGATCTCGTTGCAGGCGTCGATGCACAGGCCGCAGTTGATGCAGGCAATCTGCAAGCCGTTGCGGATGTCGATGCCCGTCGGACAGACCTGCACACACAAACCGCAGTCAATGCAATCCCCATGCCCTGCAGCATGGCGCTCTTCTTGTGTCCTTAACCCCCGACCAAGGTGAGCGCGCCCCGCCTCGCCCTCGCCACGCTTGTAGTCATATGAGGGAATCAGGGTCTCCTTGTCGAACATCACTGTCTGAAAGCGGGAATAGGGGCACATGTAGATGCACACCTGTTCACGCACAAAGCCTGCCACCACAAAGGTGGTCAGAGTCAGAAAACCAATGGTGAAATAGGCGGCATAAGCGGCCTGCCCGGTGAAGAAATCGGTCACCAGCCCATAGGCATCGGTCCAGTAGGCCGTGAACGTGAAGCCGGTGATCCAGGCAAAGACCAACCATGCGGCCCAGGTCAGGCCCTTTTTGCGGATCTTCTCGGCATTCCAGGGCATCTTGTCGATGTTGATGCGTTTCTGACGATCCCCCTGAACCCAGCGTTCAATGAACATGAACGCGTCCGTCCACAGGGTCTGGAAGCAGAAATAGCCGCAGAAGGCACGGCCGACCACGCCAGTGAC
The DNA here is from genome assembly GCA_049969375.1 of Halothiobacillaceae bacterium. Classification (GTDB taxonomy): domain Bacteria; phylum Pseudomonadota; class Gammaproteobacteria; order Halothiobacillales; family Halothiobacillaceae; genus Thiofaba. The sequence continues at coordinate 4,509 of JBMFOY010000015.1, forward strand.
GAAGAACAACAGCCAGGCGAAGATGATCAGCGCGCCGGCCAGCCAGTAGATGTCCTGAGGATGAACAATCAGGTCGAAGATGTAGAAGCGGCGGCCCGGAATATCGAAAAGCACCGCCTGCGAAGGCCCGTCACCACGATCCCAGCGCAACCAGGGCAGAAGGAAGAAAACGGCGTAGGCCAGCACCAATACACCCGTCTTGAACGTACGAAAGGCGCCCTTCACCGACTTCGGATGAATGGCGACGCGTTCCTGGTAGAGTTTTTCTTCCGTCTCGACGGACATACCTCGGGCTCCTGTGCATTCATTATCGAATACTGATAATCATACAACAGACCGGGTCTTGGCCTGCGCAAAAGAAATGCCGGCAAAGCCGGCATTTTCAAGTACGAAGCACGCAGGAAACGGTTACTTACCGCCGCCCAGTTGGTGCACATATACGGTCAGCATCTTGATTTCCTCAGGCTTGAGGCGAGCGCCAAATGCCGGCATCTGGCGCTGAATGCCCTTATTGATCACGCCAGCGACCAGCTTCTTCTTTTCTTCGATGGAGCCTGCTGCCGGGATATTGATCACAGACCAGGCCTTGTCGGTCAGGTTGGCCGCGCCCATCATCGGATTGCCTTTGCCCTCGGCACCATGGCAGCCCATGCACATGGCATAGCCCTGCTTGCCACGCTCTGCCGCTGCGGCATCGACCACCTCACCCGAGAGACTCAGCACATAATTGGCCAAATCATCGAGGGCCTGACCCTGGATATTGGCGAAGGCTGGCATATTACCCTTACGACCGGCGACGAGGGCCTGCTGGATGTCTTCCAGTTTGCCACCCCACAACCAGTCGTCATCCGCCAGGTTGGGGAAGAACGGCAGATTGCCCTGCCCACCCTGGCCATGGCAGGCGGCACAGTAGTCTCCGAAGTAGCCTTTAGCCATGGAGCGCGCGAAGGCCATCATGTCGGGGTTGGCGAGAATTTCCTCGTAGGAGGCAGCGCCGACCTTCTCGATGTACTCACGCTGCTTCACCGCTGCCGGGCTGCTCTGCATCTCCGCGATCAGCTGGCTGCGGGAGTTCCACGGCATCTCCTTGGTCTGGCCGTTCTCTTCCACCGTGACGGTTGCGATACCGCGGGTGAAGCTTTTGCCGACCGGCCACGCAGGATAGATGATCCAGTAGACGACCGCGAAAATGATGGTGGCGTAGAAGGCCCACAGCCACCAGTTGGGCAACGGGTTGTTGTACTCACGCAGGTCACCATCCCAGACGTGACCGGTAGTTTCGACCTGCTTGGACTTGTTAGCGGGATTCGCCATGACTATTTATCCCCTTGTTTCGACGCAGGCTTCTTGTCCTCGTCGTCGATAAACGGAATGTTCTTATAGGACTCAAGCCGTTCCTTACGCTGTTTGCCGGTATAGACGTAGAGCACGATGCCGACGAAGGTGGTGAAGAAGATGAGCAGGGCGAGTACCTTGCTGTTGCCAAGATCACCCAACCAAGCCCAGATTTCAGACATATCGTGTTCCTAACGTACTAACCGAAACGCATCAGCGGAAGTTGGCGAAGTAGCCCTGCTCGTATTGCTTGAAGTCCACCAAGGTGCCCAGCATCTGCAAGTAGGCGACCATGGCGTCCATCTCGGTGATACGCGACTTGTCGCCATCCCAGTTGCGACCCGTAGCCTCTGCCTCGAGCGTGGCCTTGGCGTTGGGGATGTGCAGTTTATCCGCCATTTCCTTGCCGAACTCAGCCACGTTGGCCTGGTACTCCTCCTCGGTGAGGGAGTACGGCACACCGGTCATCTTGAGCGCCTTCATGCGGTTCTCGATGTCACCGTAACTGAGCTCCCTCTCCATCAGCCAGGGATAGGCCGGCATGATGGATTCGGGCACGACGTTCTGCGGGCGGATCAGGTGCTGGGTGTGCCACTCGTCGGAGTATTTGCCGCCGAGACGGGCGATGTCCGGACCGGTGCGCTTGGATCCCCACTGGAACGGGTGGTCGTACTTCGACTCGGCCGCCAGAGAGTAGTGGCCGTAGCGCAGCATCTCATCGCGGAACGGACGGATCATCTGCGAATGGCAGGCGTAGCAGCCCTCGCGGATGTACAGGTCACGACCACGCAATTCCAGCGGGGTGTACGGACGAACGCCCTTGACCTCTTCGACCGTATTCTTGATATGGAACAGCGGGACGATTTCGACCAGGCCACCGATGCTGATCACCACCAAGGTGAGGATGATCAAGAGGCCAGCATTGATTTCGACGCTTTCATGCTTCATCAACCGATCTCCCTCATCAACGGGCCAAGGCCGCTGCACCAGAGAGCTCGACGGCGACGCCGCGCTTGGCCTGGGCAATGGTCATGTAAACGTTGTAAACCATCAGCAGGATGCCTGCGACGAAGAACATGCCACCGATGGCGCGTACGACGTACGGCAAGTGCATGAAGGTCACGGTCTCGATGAAGGTGTAGGCGAGGTTGCCGTACTCATCGAAGGCACGCAGCATCAGACCCTGGCCAATGCCAGCCACCCACAGCGAGGCGATATAGAGCACAATGCCGATGGTCGCCAACCAGAAATGGGTGTAGATCATCTTGCTGCTGTACATGCTGGTCGCACCCCACAGACGCGGGATCAGGTGGTAGAACGAGCCGAAGGTGATCATGGCCACCCAACCGAGAGCGCCGGAGTGCACGTGCCCCACGGTCCAGTCGGTGTAGTGAGACAGTGCGTTGACGCTCTTGAGCGACATCAGCGGGCCTTCGAAGGTCGACATACCATAGAAGGACAGCGCGGTGATCATGAACAGCATGATCGGGTCGGTGCGCAGCTTATCCCATGCGCCGGACAGAGTCATGATGCCATTGATCATGCCCCCCCAGGACGGCAGGAGCAGCAAGATGGAGAAGGTGGCCGCCAGGGTGGAAGTCCAGTCCGGGATCGCGGTCCAGTGCAGGTGGTGGGTACCGGCCCACATGTACAGGAAGGACAGTGCCCAGAAGTGGAGGATGGACAGACGGTAGGAATAGACCGGACGGCCAGCCTGCTTCGGAACGAAGTAATACATCATCCCGAGGAAGGCCGCGGTGAGGAAGAAGCCTACAGCGTTGTGGCCATACCACCACTGAGTCATCGCATCCTGCACGCCGGAGAACAGGCTGTAGGACTCCAGGCTGGTCAGGCTGACCGGCACAGCGAGGTTATTGAAGATGTGCAGCAGGGCCACCGCCAGAATAAAGGCGATGTAGAACCAGTTGGCTACGTAGATATGGGGCTGACTGCGATTGCGCAGCGTCATCACGTAAACCAGGGCGTAGCTCACCCACACCACGGCGATCGCAAGATCCAGCGGCCAGACGAACTCGGCATACTCACGCCCTTGCGTGTAGCCGAGCATGTAGAGGACTACCCCCGCACCCACGCCGATCTGCCAACCCCAGAAGGTGAACTCGGCGAGCGGACCACCCCATAGACGGGTCTGGCAGGTGCGTTGCACCACATAGTAGGAAGTGGCGAACAGGGCACTACCGCCAAAACCAAAAATCACCAACGTGGTATGCACCGGGCGCAGGCGACCAAAGGTAATTTCAGCGATATCGAAGTTCAGGAACGGCCAAGCCAACTCGCTGGCGATGTAGGTTCCCGCGGTCATGCCAAGGACGCCCCAGACGAGCGCCATGATGGCGAACTTCTTCACAATGTCGTAGTTGTACTGCTCTGTGGCAACGGCCGTGCTCGTTGACATCTCGAGTCTCCTCCCAAGGTTAAGGCTTGTTGCTCGGGGCCCCGGAAGGCGGACCTTCCCCATACCCTTTGCTGACCGGTGCATGTTACTGCAACGTTAGACCCCTCTAAAGTTCCTTATTTTTCCGGGCTTTTCTCTAGGTCATTCAAAAAAACGCAGTATTTCAACGTGTTTTCAAACAATCAAAAAAACAAGGAATACATGAATCAAAATATTTGATTACCCCTTGAGGGAACCCAGAGGGATACGCACCTCCCCATGTGCATCGGCCACGTAGCGCCCAGCCTCCCCTCCCCAAGCCTGGCCATGGATGACTTCGTAGCTCACCGGCAACATCCCCTCCGCATTGCGGTGCACCTCGTACGCGGCCCGCACACGCTCTAGCCTTCCCTTGCCGGTCAGGCCACGCGCCCGCCCCAGAGTGCCATTATGCGCGCCGATGCCCTTGAGGCTGCGCATGACAGACTGCACGTCCGGGTAGTCGAGCCGGATGCGCTCGACATCCATCACCGGGTCGCGCAGGCCCGTGCGCACGAGCGCATCGCCTAGATCATGCATGTCATAGAAAAGATTGACATGGGTATGCCCGGGATCAGCCGCCCGCCAGGCGTCGCGCAGCTCGTGCAGGGTATCGGGCCCTAGGGTTGCGAACAGGAACACCCCGCCAGGCCGGAGCACACGGCGCGCTTCCCGGAACACCTGCTCGGGCTCGTTGCTCCACTGCAGGGTCAGATTGGAAAACAGCAGATCGACGCTCGCGTCGCGCAGGGGTAGCCGTTCCATGTCGGCGCAGATGAGACCCGGCTTGCGCAGCCAGGGCTGATGCCTTTTGGCCTCCTCCAGCATGCCGCGCGAGATGTCGAGACCCAGCAACCGGGCGCGCGCGAAGCGCTTGCGCAAGGCGCGCAGCGCCGCCCCCGTACCACAACCGAGATCAACCACCACCTTGGGCGACAGCTTCAGCCATTCGAGACGGGAGAGCATCTCCTCGCGCACGATACGCTGCAGGCGGGCGTGCGCATCGTAGCTTGATGCGGCAAGGTCAAATGAACGCCTGACACGCGCCTTTTCCAGTTCGTACTCACGCATAGCGGACCTTACTCACCGTTGAGGAAACTCTGAAAAAATTCATCCATGGATTTTTTCAGCTCGTCTTTTCGCGACGCATGTCCGCGACGGACTCCGCGAATCAACGACTTATGCCGTTGTTCGCGTTGGGGCATCCTGCCCCAAACAGGAAACGCTGAATTATTCAGCGTTTCCTTGATCGAGCCATTGGCCAAGAAGACCGGAGGCATGCAGGAACGGGGCGTGCCCAGCTCCCGCCTGGATGTGGATCTCCGCATGTGGCAAGGCCTGACGGTACATCTCCGCCACACAGGGGGGGACGATGCGGTCCCGCTCCCCCAGCAGCACCCGCACGGGGAGATCCAGTCCGTCCAGGGATGCACTCAGGTCCGTGTCACGCAAAATCGCCAGCCCCGCCCGCAGGGCCTCCTCAGACGCCGGGGGCGATTTTGCAACGACCTGCCCGAGCAGGGCGCGCACCTCACGCGCGCCTTCCGCACCCACGGTCTGCAGAGCGAGGAAACGCTGCAGGGTGAGGGCCTGATCCTGAACCAGCCCCAGCATGAACTGCCCTAGGGTGTCGGCTGCCATGCCACACCCCCCCTGCCCTTGAGCCACAAAACGCGGCGTGGCCGCGAGCAGGATCAGGCGCGCCACACGGCCAGGTGCACGCCGGGCCGCCTCCAGGGCCAGCAAACCGCCCAGCGACCACCCCACCCACACAGCCCGCTCCGAAGCACGGGCCAGGAGGTCATCCGCCCAGAGGCCGGCATCCGCACCAAGGCCCGCATCCCACAACCGGCCGCCATGCCCCGGCAGGTCGAGCGCCAGCGCAGGCCCCGCCGCGAAGGCCGGCACCGCACGCCAGATCACCGAACTCATGCCCCAGCCATGCACCCATACCACCGGCAACACCGGTTTGGCGCCGCCACATTGCCCACGTATCATCGCGATCCCGAATACATCTTATTGATTGAATCCCATGACTTGGCTTGACCTTGCCCTGCCGATCGGCGCCTACCTGCTCGGCTCCGTGGCCACCGCCATCGTCGTCAGCCGTCTGCTCGGCCTGCCCGACCCGCGCACCATGGGCTCCGGCAACCCCGGTGCCACCAACGTCCTGCGCACCGGACGCAAGGGCGCCGCGCTCGCCACCCTGCTGGGCGACATGCTCAAGGGGTTGCTGCCGGTCGTGCTGGCCCGCCTTTTGGAGGTGGGGGAGATCACCCTCATCGCCACCGCTCTGGCCGCCTTCCTCGGCCACATCTACCCGATATTCTTCCAGTTCCGCGGCGGCAAGGGGGTGGCCACCGCCCTGGGTGTGCTGCTTGGCCTCGCCCCCTGGCTCGGCCTCGCCGTGCTCGGCGTCTGGCTGCTCGTGGCCGCTACCTTGCGCTACTCCTCGCTCGCGGCGCTGATCGCCGCCGCGACCGCTCCGGTGATCGCCTGGGGCCTGGGGCTAGGCGTCCCCGCCATCATCGGCGTCACCTTCATGAGCGCCCTGCTGATTGCGCGCCACCGGGGCAACATCGAGCGCCTGCTGAGCGGCACCGAGAGCCGCATCGGTGCGAAGAAGGGCGTTTAACAGGCCGTTGAGAAACACTTTCAACGGCCTGCTAAGGAAACTCTCAAAAAATCCATCCATGGATTTTTTCAGCGCGTCTTATCAAGGCGCATGTCCGCGACGGACTCCGCGAATCAACGACGGAACGCGTTGTTCGCGTTGGGGCATCCTGCCCCAAACGGGAAACGCTGAATGATTCAGCGTTTCCCTAAACACCGGGTAGGAGCGGCGCCCCGCCGCGATAAGGCTGCCTCAAACCGGGCTATCGGCCCGAGGGCGAGCCTCCTACAACCCAACAGAAGGTTTTTTCAACGGCCTGTTAAGCGATCCCCGTCAGCTCGCCCAGCGGCCAGCGCGCCCGCGCGGCAAAGGCCGCCGCCGCCCCCCCTTGTCCGGCGGCAAGGCGCAGCCAGCCGGCATAGGCAATCATGGCGGCGTTGTCGGTACAGAATTCCTGACGCGGAAAGAAGGCCTCCCCACCGCGCACCCGCAGCATGGCCGAGAGGGCAGCGCGCAGGCGCCGGTTCGCCCCCACCCCTCCGGCGACCACCAGCTGGTTCATGCCGGTCTGCTCAAGCGCCCGCTCGCATTTGATCGCCAAGGTCTCGACGATAGCCTCCTCGAAGGCATGGGCAATGTCCGCCCTACCCTGCTCGTCCTCCACCCCTTCCAGGGCCAGCAGCGCACGAGTCTTCAGGCCACTGAAGCTAAAATCGAGCCCCCGCCGGTCGATCATCGGCCGCGGGAAACGATGCACGCCCGGCCGCCCACGCTCGGCCAGCCGAGCCAGTGCTGCCCCCCCGGGATAACCCAGGCCCATCAGCTTGGCGATCTTGTCGAACGCCTCGCCGACCGCATCATCCAGGGTCTCACCAAGCACCTCGTAATGCCCCACCTCGGGCACCGCCACCAACATGGTGTGCCCGCCGGAGACCAGCAGGGCGACGAACGGTGGGCGTAGCCCGGGGTTGTCGAGCATCGGCGCCAGCAGGTGCCCTTCCATGTGATGCACACCGATGGCCGGCACGCCGAGGGCACAGGCCAGCCCCGCGCCGAAGGCGGCGCCTACCAGCAGGGCACCAAGCAGCCCCGGCCCTTCGGTGTAGGCCACCCCGCCGATCGACTGGCGCGTGACCCCCGCCCCCTCCAGCAGGTCATCGACCATCGGCAGGAGCCAGCGCACATGGTCACGCGAGGCGAGCTCGGGCACGACGCCGCCATATTTGACGTGCACATCCTGCGTGCGCACACGATGCCCGAGCAGGCCGCCCTCGCTGGCATACAGCGCGCAGGCCGTCTCGTCACACGAGGTTTCGATTCCAACAACGATCATGTCAGACTTCATTATCTTCAAAAGGGGGCTATTGTTGCATTGCTTGCCCCAGGTCGTATAATCCCGGCCTTTCTGCAGGTCCTGCCCGTGCCACTGGTCGGCCGGACAGGCATGAACCGGTTCAGACCTTCTTATTATTTATTTTGGAGTCCCAATGCCTTCCGTCCGCGTCAAAGAGAACGAGCCCTTCGAAGTCGCCGTGCGCCGCTTCAAGCGCACCTGTGAAAAGGCCGGCATCATCTCCGAACTGCGCGCCCGCGAGTTCTATGAGAAGCCGACCACCGAGCGCAAACGCAAGCTGGCTGCCGCCGTCAAGCGCAACCAGAAGCGCCTGGCGAAGGAAGCCGCTCGTCGCACCCGCCTCTACTGACCGATCGGATGTCGGACATGACCGAGGCGACCTCCGCCCTCAAGGCGCGGATCCTTGATGACATGAAGGCGGCGATGAAGGCGGGCGACAAGCCCCGCCTCGCCGTGATCCGCCTCATTTCCGCCGCGCTCAAGCAGAAAGAGGTGGATGAGCGCATCACCCTCAGCGATGCAGACGTCATCGCCGTGCTTGACAAGATGAGCAAGCAGCGCCGCGAGTCCCTCGAGCAGTACAAAGCCGCGGGCCGTGCAGATCTGGCCGAGCAGGAGAGCTTTGAACTGGAAGTCATCCAGTCCTACCTGCCTGCCCCGCTGAGCGACGCGGAGATTGATGCGCTCATCGCTGAGGCCGTTGCAGCCACCGGTGCCACCAGTGTCCGGGAGATGGGCGCGGTCATGGGTAAACTTAGGCCGCAGGTTCAGGGGCGCGCGGACATGACCCAGGTGAGTGCCCGTATCAAGGCCGCCCTCGGCGGCTGAGCGCGAACGCCCGCCAGCCGCGCGGATTCAAAGCCTCGCCCCATCGAACAGGCCATGGGCGCGAGGCTTTTCCATCTAATCGACCTACGCGAGACGCCGTCATGGGTAACGTCTTTCAATTCCTCGATGTCCCCCGCCAGGACCCGCCCAAGGCCAAGGCCGAGGCGCGCGTGCACTTCTACGGGGAAATCTACGGCCAGTTCGATCCGCAGACCGCCGCCCAGCAGGCCGACCGCTGCCTGTCCTGCGGCAACCCGTACTGCGAATGGAAGTGCCCGGTCCACAACTACATCCCCAACTGGCTGAAGCTGGTCGCCGAGGGCAACCTGTTCGAGGCCGCGGAGATGTCGCACAAGACCAACTCCCTGCCCGAGATCTGCGGCCGCGTCTGTCCGCAAGATCGCCTGTGCGAGGGCGCCTGCACCCTCAACACCGATAGTTACTCCGAGTTCGGGCACGGCTTCGGGGCCGTCACCATCGGCGCCATCGAGAAATACATCACCGACGAGGCGCTCAAGCAGGGCTGGCGCCCGGACATGAGCGGCGTCCCCCCCACGGGCAAGCGCGTCGCCATCATCGGTGCCGGCCCGGCGGGCCTTGGCTGCGCGGACATCCTGGTGCGCAATGGCGTCAAGCCGGTCGTATTCGACCGCTATCCGCAGATCGGCGGCCTTTTGACCTTCGGCATTCCGCCGTTCAAGCTGGAGAAGGAGGTCATCGAGACCCGTCGCCGCATTATGGAGGAGATGGGCGTCGAATTCCGCCTGAACACTGAAATCGGCCGCGACATCCCGTTCCAGCAACTTCTGGACGAATACGACGCCGTGTTTCTCGGCATGGGTACCTACACCTACATGAAGGGCGGCTTCCCGGGCGAAGATCTGCCGGGTGTGTACGACGCCCTGCCCTTCCTGATCTCCAACATCAACCGCCTGATGAACGTCGAGAAGAACCCCGCGGACTTCATCGACATGAAGGGCAAGCGCGTCATCGTGCTGGGCGGTGGCGACACCGCGATGGACTGCACCCGGACCTCGATCCGCCAAGGCGCGGTCGCGGTCACCTGCGCCTACCGGCGCGATGAGGACAACATGCCCGGCTCCAAGCGCGAGGTCGCGAACGCGAAGGAAGAGGGCGTGCAGTTCCTGTTCAACCGCCAGCCGGTCGAGATCGTCGGCAACGGCCGCGTGGAAGGGGTCAAGTTTGTGCAGACCCGCCTCGGCACCCCCGATGCACGTGGCCGCCGCAGCCCCGAGATCGTGCCGGGTTCGGAGGAGATCGTGCCGGCCGATGCCGTACTGGTCGCCTTCGGCTTCCGCCCCTCTCCCGCCCCGTGGCTGGCCGACTTCGGCATCCAGACCCAGCAGGACGGCCGCGTAATCGCCCCCGCCCATGGCCCCTTCGCCCATCAGACCACCAACCCGAAGGTCTTCGCCGGCGGCGACATGGTGCGCGGTTCCGACCTCGTCGTGACCGCCGTGTTCGAAGGCCGCGAGGCCGCCAAGGGCATCCTCGACTACTTGGGCGTCTGAGCCATCTTGAGGAAATGCTGAAAAAATCCATCCATGGATTTTTTCAGATCGTCTCGTCGCGGCACATGTCCGCGACGGACTCCGCGAATCAACGACTGACGTCGTTGTTCGCGTTGGGGCATCCTGCCCCAAACGGGAAACGCTGAATGATTCAGCGTTTCCCCTAGAGGCGCCCTCGGGCGCCTTTTTTAAGACGGACTGACATGAACGCACTCAAGAACGACCGCTTCCTGCGCGCCCTGCTGCGCCAGCCCGTGGACCGCACCCCGCTGTGGATCATGCGTCAGGCCGGCCGCTACCTGCCCGAATACCGCGCCACGCGGGCCAAGGCCGGCAGCTTCATGAACCTGTGCAAAAGTCCGGAGCTTGCCTGCGAGGTCACCCTGCAGCCGCTCGATCGCTTCGACCTGGATGCCGCCATCCTGTTCTCCGACATTCTCACCGTGCCGGATGCGATGGGCCTTGGCCTCGGCTTCTTTGAGGGTGAGGGCCCGCGCTTTGCCCATCCCGTGCGCTCGGCCGCCGACATCGACCGCCTGCCCATTCCGGACCCGGAGGGGGAGCTGAAGTATGTGATGGACGCCGTGCGCACCATCCGCCGCGAGCTGAACGGCCGCGTACCGCTGATCGGCTTTTCTGGCAGCCCGTGGACCCTCGCGGCCTACATGGTCGAGGGCGAGGGCAGCCGCGACTTCTCCCGCGCCAAGGCCATGATGTTCGACCGCCCGGACCTGATGGAGCGCCTGCTGGACAAGATCACCCAGTCCGTCGCCAGCTACCTCAATGGCCAGATCGCCGCCGGCGCACAAGCCGTCATGCTGTTCGACACCTGGGGCGGCATGCTTACCCCGCGCGACTACCTGCGCTTCTCGCTGGCGCCGATGCAGAAGGTCATTGCCCAGCTCACCCGCGAGAGCGAGGGCCGGAAGGTGCCGGTGGTGCTGTTCACCAAGGGCGGCGGCCAATGGCTGGAGGCCATGGCCGACAGCGGCGCCGATGCGCTGGGGCTGGACTGGACCACGGACATCGGCGAGGCGCGCCGTCGCGTGGGTGACAAGGTGGCGCTGCAGGGCAATATGGACCCGAACGTGCTGTATGCCTCGCCGGGGCGCATCCGTGCCGAGGTGGCGGAGGTCCTGGCGGCCTTTGGCGCTGGCAGCGGCCATGTCTTCAACCTCGGCCATGGCATCCACCCCGGCATCCATCCGGAGCACGTCGCCGCCTTCGTGCAGGCCGTGCGGGAACTGAGCCCGGCGTATCATACGGCGGGCTGATTCCCCGCAGGCGTCGCCCTCGCCTCCTCCATCGCCGCAAGCAGGCGCTCCACCTTGCGCAGGGGCGCCCGCTCCATCACCCCGCCCTCGCCGTAACCGGCAGGTGGCTCACGCAGGGCCTTGGGCGGCATGACCACCAGATCCACGACATGGCCGCCAGCCAAGAGCGAGAACAGGGGATACGACCGGACCGAGCCATCCCGGTAACGCAGGTTGCGCTGACCCTCGCGAAAAGGCATGTCGGCATTCAGAAGATGCACCATGACCTGCTCCGGGGTATCCGCGAACAGGTGCAGGGTAATGGGGCTGTTGCTGTCCGCTGTACCGGATAGCACGGAACCGACCAGGCGCGGCTCAAAGTCCTTCAGAAAGTGCATGGCCTTGACCGCCTCCTGGCGCATCCGCCGCAGCACCTCAGGCTGATGGGGACGGAACAAGCGCTGGTAGCCGCGCAGCTGTTCCTCCACCTCATCGCACGATGGCTCATCCCACCCGGGAACACAGCCGATTTCGGCAGCAGCCTTGCGCTTGGCCGCCTCACAGTCCAGCCCCTGCCCCTCGGCCATCAGCCTCGCGGCCCGCTCGGCCCACTGAATACGCAAGTCCATCAGAACAGCTCTTCGAGCACCTGATGGTCCCCAATCGCCTCGGAAACCGCCTGGGAGGGAAGGTATTCGGGCATGACGGCGGTGGTCACCAGCGGATAACGGACGTCAAAATACTCATTGATCGCACCAGGTGTGCCTGAAGGGACGACCTGACCGGTCCCAGGGTCGATGCTGGCGGTGATGATCCCCGGCGGGGGATTCAACTCCTGCACTGGCCGGTCCTTCAAGGCCACCTGCATGAAGTCGACCCACATCGGCACGGCGGTCTTGCCGCCGGTTTCCATCCTGCCGAGCGGGCGGTAGTCGTCGAATCCCACCCACGCCGTAGCCACGACGCCCGGACCAAAGCCACTGAACCAGGCATCGCGCTGATCATTGGTCGTGCCAGTCTTGCCGCCGACATCCGGGCGCTTGAGCGCCCGATAGACCGAAGCTGCGGTACCGCGTTTCACCACATCGCGCAGCATGACCTGCACAAGCCAGGCATTCTCCGGCGAGATCACGCGCGGCGCCTGGCCTTCCACACCCGGCTGGCAACGCCGACCGGATGGCAGGCTTGAGGCCGCACGCCCCACCCTCTTGGGCAAGAGGGCAAGTTCGTTATCGCAGAACTGCTGCGGCGGGGCCTCAAACAGGACATGCCCACTCACATCCTCGATACGCTGAATGAAATAGGGCTCGACCCGATAACCACCGTTGGCGAACACCATGTAGGCCGAGGCCAGCTCCCAAGGGGTGAGGGCATAGCTGCCGAGGGCCAGCGAGAGTGTGGGCTGCCACTGCCCCACCGGCAGGCCGAAGAGCTTGGCGTGACGCAGCACCACCTCCGGGGTGATCGCCTCCATGAGCCGCACCGAAACCAGGTTCTGCGAACGCACCAAGGCCTCGTGCAGGCGGGTCGGCCCGTAGGATTTCCCCTCGTAGTTCTGCGGCCGCCAGTCCCCCTCGTTGCCTGCGGCCTTCTCATATACCAGGGGATCGTCACTGATCACACTGGCAAGGGTGAAGCCGTTCTCCAACGCCGCCGAATAGAGGAAGGGCTTGAAGGACGAACCCGGCTGGCGCTGGGCCTGAATGACGCGGTTGAATTTGCTGAGGGTGAAGTCGTACCCCCCCTCAAGGGCCAGCAGGGCACCGCTCGCACTGTCGAAGGCGACGAAGGCCCCGGCCGCCTGAGGCAGTTGCGCAAGCGTGTAGCCTTTCTCCCCCTGGCGCAGACGTATGATGTCGCCAGGCGAGAGGACTTCGGTCACCGATTTCGGACGAGGCCCTAGCGCATCCTCGCCAAGATAGGGGCGCGCCCACTGCAGGGAGTCGAGGTCCAGCACATGCCGCAGCCCCTGGCCATCCACCACGGTGGCCTGCCTCGGCCCCACCTCGAGCACGACCGCCGCAACGAGCCCCGCCACTGCTCGCTGAGCGCGCGCATGACTGGCCGCCGCTTCGGCATCCCCCGCAGGGAATTCGGCGCGGCCTTCCGCCCCGCGCCAGCCATGCCGGCGATCGTAATCGAGCAAGGCGTTGCGCAGGGCAAGGCTCGCCGTGCGCTGAAGCTCGGGATCCAGGGTGGTGTAAACACGCAACCCCATCTCGTAAGCCGCCTCGCCGAATTGCTCCACCATGCGCGAACGGACCATCTCGGCCACATACGGGGCACTAACCTCGGTCGCAGCGCCGAGGAACAGCGTAGTCTGCACCGGTTCCAGCTGGGCCGCCTTCGCCTGCGCATCAGCCAGCCAGCCCAGTTGGCTCATCCGATCAAGGATGTAATCCCGGCGGATTTTGGCCCGTTCGGGATTGACCACCGGATTGAACTTGGAGGGGGCCTTGGGCAGACCGGCCAGCATCGCCGCCTCGGCGGGGGTGAGCGCGTCAAGCGGCTTGTTGTAATAGATCGACGCCGCTGCCGCGACACCGTAGGCCCGATTGCCAAGATAGATCTTGTTCAAATAGAGTTCGAGGATCTGGCGCTTGCTCAGCTCGCGCTCGATCTTGATCGCAAGAAGGATCTCCCTGAACTTGCGGCTGTAGGTCTTCTCGCTGCTGAGGAAGAAATTGCGCGCCACCTGCATGGTGATGGTGCTGCCGCCCTGCCCTTTGTGGCCCGTACGCAACAGTTCCCACCCCGCGCGGAACAGGCCCTGCAGGTCTACGCCGGGATGCTGATAGAAGCGGTCGTCCTCTGCGGCAAGGAAGGCTTTTTCAACCAGTTCAGGCACTTGGTCGATCGAGACGGGGATGCGTCGTTTCTCGCCGAACTCTGCAATCAACCCCCCATGGCGGTCATAAACCCGTAACGGGACCTGGTACTGGGTGTCCCGCAAGGCGTTGACATCAGGCAATTCCTCACTATAAACATGGTACGCGACACCCCACGCACCAAGCGCAAGGAATGCAACAAGAACAACGAGATAGAAAACGGACTTGAAAAGAAACTTTAGAAGGTTCATAAGTATCCAGGCCATGCGGCGCGCATGACTTCGGAGCAGATGGATAGACCGTTTGAAACAAGGCCGGAACATCCTTGCGACCTTGATCAAACCGCAGGCCACAATAACGCAAAAGGGTGCGATAGAGGAAAGCCGCTGTGTTTCGCCGAAGCCAAAAACAACCCTTGCTCGGGCTGGATATGAGCTCGACCGCGGTCAAGCTGATCGAGCTCAGCCGAACCCGCGACACCTACCGCGTCGAGGCCCTGGCCATCGAGCCCTTGCCTGAACGCGCCATCCAGGACAAGTCCATCATGGACCCGGAAGCCATTGGCGCGGCAATCCGCAAGGCGGTGAAGGACTCTGGTACCCGATCCAAGCGCGCCGCGATCGCAGTTCCCGGATCCGTCGCCGTATCCAAGGTCGTCACCCTACCCGTCGGCCTAAGCGAAATGGAGCTGGAAACACAGGCCCGCATGGAGGCCGATCAACACATCCCCTTCCCGCTGGAGGAGATCAACCTCGACTTCCAGGTCCTCGGCCCCACCCCCGGCAACCCTGGCACCATCGATGTCCTCCTCGCCGCCACCCGTTCCGAGAACCTCGAATCCCGCGTTGCGGCTGCCGAGTTGGGCGGACTGCAGGTAGAGATCGTCGACATCGAGCCCTTCGCGCTGGAAAACGCCTATTTCGATTTGCTGGCCCCGAAGCTTTCGGACATCACGCCCGAGATGGCGGTCGCCCTGTTCGACATCGGCGCCACGGTCACGAGCCTCTCCGTGTTCCATCAGGGCAAGATGATCTACACCCGGGAGCACCCCTTCGGCGGTCGCCAACTCACAGACGAAATCATACGCCACTACTCAATGAGCCATGCTGAAGCCAGCCGTGCCAAACGTCAGGGCGGGCTACCCGAGAGCTATAGGGAGGAAGTCTTTGAGCCCTTCCTCGAGCTCACCACGCAGCAGTTGAGCCGCTTCCTGCAATTCTTCTATGCCGCCCATTCGAATATTCCTGTCATGCGGCTTCTGCTTGGCGGGGGTGTCGCCGCCATCCCGGAACTGAACGAGCGCGTCGTCCACAGCACGGGGATCGAAACCACGACCGCCAACCCGTTCATCGGCATGAGCCGTGCACCGCGGGTCTCCAACCGCGTCATCAACGAGGACGCCACCGCCATGCTGATCGCCTGTGGCCTGGCCCTGAGGGGTTTCGACTAATGCCGCGCATCAACCTACTCCCGTGGCGCGAGAGCCTGCGCAAGCAGCGTCAGCGCGCCTTCGTCAAACACGCCGGGCTGGCCTTTGCCATGGCCCTGGGCTTCGTTGTGCTCGGCCACGTCGTCGTCCAGAGCCAGATCGACGACCAGGAGCAACGCAACGCCTTCCTGACCGCGACCATCACCGACATCGACCGACAGATTGCAGAGATCAAGGCGCTCAAGGAAACCCGCGCCAACCTGGTGGCACGCATGGAAGTGATCGAGCGCCTGCAGCAGACCCGCTCCTATGTGGTACACGCCTTCGACGAGATTGCACGCACCGTCCCGGCGGGCATCATCCTAACCAAGGTCGCACTAAAGAACGACCAGCAGCTCGAGATCAACGGCATCAGCGATACCGCCGCACGGGTGGCCGACTACCTGCGCAACCTCAACCGTAGCGAGTGGCTGAGCAATGCCTCCATCGTCGGCACCGGCATCCTCGCCCAGGATACTTCCAAAACCGGCACCCAACCCGCCCTGGGCGTCAAGGGCGAGTACGCCTTCAACATCACCGCCCAGTTCAGCCCGCCCGTCGTCGCGGGTGGCGCCAATGGCGAGGAGGCCAGGAAGCCATGAACCTCCAGGATCTTCGTGACATCGACCTGCAGAACATCGGTCGCGCACCGCTGGCTGTCCGCCTGACGCTGATCGTTCTGATTGTGGCCGCCACCCTTGGTGCCGGCTACCTGCTCGACATTCATGACCTGATCGAGCAGCGCGACACGATCCGCGCCAAAGAGCCCGAGCTTAAGCAGCAAGTCGAACTCAAGCAGCAACAGGCGGCCAACCTCAACGCCTACAAGGCCCAGTTGGTGGAGATGGAGAAGACCTTCGGCAACCTGCTGCGCCAGCTGCCGAACAAGAAGGAAGCGGAGAACCTCATCGTCGACGTGGCTCAGACCTCACTCGCCAATGGATTGAAGAACCAGCAGATCCAGCCCGGCCAGGAGATCATCCACGACTTCTACGCCGAGCTGCCCTACACGCTGCGCCTGCAGGGCGGCTTCCACCAACTGGCCAAGTTCGCCAGCGACACCGCAGCCCTGCCGCGCATCGTCACCCTGCACAACTTCACCACCTCGCTGGGGGACCCCAAGGGTGGCAACGAGCTGAACATGGAGATCACCGCCAAGACATACCGCTACCTTGAGGAGAGTGAGATGCCCAAGCCGGATCCCAAGAAACCCAAAGCGAAGGGCAAGTCATGACGCGGCGCGCCTCCCTCCCCCCCCTTGCCGTTGGCCTCGCCATCGTTTTGCTGAACACCGGCTGCACACAGGGCACGGACGACCTGCAGCAGTTCGTTGCCGAGGTCAAGCAGCGCCCGGCCCGGCCCATCGAACCGATGCCGGAGATCAAGACCTACGAGCCGTT
>JBMFOY010000016.1:0-21074 GCA_049969375.1 Halothiobacillaceae bacterium
GCGTTGGGGCATCCTGCCCCAAACAGGAAACGCTGAATGATTCAGCGTTTCCTTAGCCCGGCACGCGGCGGATATTGGCACCGAGCTTGGCCAGTTTTTCCTCGATCGCGTCGTAGCCGCGGTCGATGTGGTAGATGCGGTTGACCTCAGTCTCGCCCTCCGCCACGAGGCCCGCGAGGATGAGGCTGGCGGAGGCACGCAGGTCGGTCGCCATGATCGGCGCGGCGGAGAGTTTGTCCACCCCGCGCACGATGGCGGTGTTGCCCTGTACGCTGATGTTAGCGCCCATGCGGGCCAGCTCATGCACGTGCATGAAGCGGTTCTCGAAGATGGTCTCGACCACTGTCGCGGTCCCCTCGGCGATGGCATTCATGGCAACGAACTGGGCTTGCATGTCGGTCGGAAACCCCGGGTGCGGCGCGGTGCGGATGTCCACCGCGCGCGGCCGGCGCCCCTGCATATCGAGCTGGATCCAGTCGTTGCCGGCCTCGACCGAAGCCCCCGCCTCACGCAGCTTGGCCAACACCGCGTCCAGGGAGGCCGGATCGGCATCCTTCAGCTTCACCCGCCCGCCAGTCATGGCCGCGGCGACCAGGAAGGTTCCGGCCTCGATGCGGTCCGGCAGCACCCGATGGGTCGCGCCGCCGAGTCGCTCGACGCCGTGCACGGTGATGGTGTCGGTGCCAGCACCCTCGATGCGCGCCCCCATGGCGGTAAGCAAGCGGGCCAGATCGACGATCTCCGGCTCGCGCGCGGCGTTCTCCAGCACCGAGGTACCCTCGGCCAGGCAGGCGGCCACCAGCAGGTTCTCGGTGCCGGTCACCGTCACCAGGTCCATGACGATGCGCGCGCCCTTGAGGCGCTTGGCGGTGGCGCGGATGTAGCCGCCCTCGACGCGGATGTCGGCACCCATCGCTTCCAGGCCCTTGAGATGCACATCCACCGGACGCGAGCCAATCGCGCAGCCGCCGGGGAGCGACACCTCGGCCTGGCCGTGACGCGCGAGCAACGGGCCGAGCACAAGGATGGAGGCGCGCATGGTGCGTACCAGCTCATAGGGCGCGGAGTACCGGTGCACCGTACGCGGGTCGATGTGGATGCTCATGCGGTCGCCGAGCGTGAGCTGGGCGCCCATGCTGCCGATCAGCTCCATCATGGTGGTGACGTCCATCAGATGCGGGACGTTCTCGATCACTACCGGCTCATCGGCCACCAGCGCGGCGGCCATGATCGGCAGCACGGCGTTCTTCGCCCCGGAAATGCGCACCTCGCCTTGGAGCGGTGTGCCTCCCTGAATCAGCAGCTTGTTCATGAATGCTCGTTGTGGTTCAAACGACCAGCCGCAGAGCTGGGCGATGGATCGGTCGCAAGCAGCGTCTCGAGCTGGCAGGCGCGCACGATGGCCTCCATGTCGGCCGGGACGTGGCGGATCCGGCTAACGCCCTGGCGCCGCATCTCCAGCATCAGCGCCACAGCCGAACTGTCGCAGGCGGTCACGCCCGCGAGGTCGAGCATGGCTGCCGGCCCGTGGGCCAGCTCGCGCCGGAGCAATTCCAGCGCCTGCACGATGCCGCCGATGCGCAGTTCCCCCTCGACCTTCAATGTCTCACCCATGCGGGTGACGCGGAACGCATTCAAGCCCCGTCACCCGCGTTGCGACGCTGCAGCTGTTTGATCAAACCGTCCATGCCGATGCGCTGGACGTCCTGCGCGAAGGTGGTGCGGTAATTGGTCACCAGACTCACGGCGTCGATGCTGACATCGAACACCTTCCAGCTCGTCCCGCTCTTGCGCAGGCGGTAATCCACCGGGATCGAGGGGCCGGCCTTGGGCTGGATCTCGGTGCGCACAGTGGCCTCGTTCGGGTTGGCTTCCGGGCGCATCGGCAGGTAACGGATGCCCTGCTCGTCATACTCGGCCAGGGACTTGGCGTAGGTACGCACTAGCAAGGTGCGGAACTCGCGGGTGAACTCGGCCTGCTGGGCAGGGGTGGCGCGGCGCCAGTCGGCCCCCAGCACCAGCTTGCTCATCGCCTCGAAATCGAAATGCGGCAGCACCAGCTCGTCGACGATCTTGTAAACCAGTTTGGGGTCGCTCTTGAGCTGCTCGCGGTTCTGCTTGATCGCCTCGAGCACCTTGCTTGATGTAGCACGCACCAGCTCATCGGGGCCCATGTCGGCATGCGCCAGCGGTGCGATCAGCACGAGGATGGCCGCGAATACAGCGGACAGGAATTTCATTGATGCCATTCTCCAAGGGCCTGCCGCAGGGCGGCAACCTGCATATTGTAATCATTCACACCGAGCAGATAGTCCCCATACAGGGTGGCGTAGGTCTTGAAGGCCTCGACCACCTGATCCATGGTGGCCGAGCCGGCCTCCATGTCGATGAAGTTGGTCACCATCCAGCGCCGCGCGGACTGATACCCACTCTTGAGCTGCTCCAGCCCGGCCTGCATGCCGCGCGCCCGGTGATAGGCCTCGGCCACTTGGAACGGGATACCCATGCGCGCGAGGTTGGCCTTCTCCGTCACCGCGCGCAGCTCGGCCTCCGCCTGGCGCGTGCGCGCATCCTGCACCCCGGGCTGCCAGTTCCAGCGCATGCCCACCACGGGCACGGCATAGGCGTGATTGAACGGGTCGGACAGGTAGGGGTTGTCGAGCCTGTCGCGGCGCGCAGCCCAGGCCACATCCCCCACCACGGCGGCGTACAGGTCGGGCCGCGTCTCGGCCCGGCGGGCCTCGACCATCTCGCGCAGGGCCGCCATGCCGGCCTCGACCTGCTCCATCTCGGCGCGCTGCGCGAGGGCCTTTTTGACCATTTCATCAAGCGAGCCCTCGGGCAGGTCAACCGGCTCGACCCGCGCATCGGCCAGCTCGAGCGTGGCGGACAGCGGCAGGCCGATCAGGGTCTTGAGCCCGTCCAGCGACACCTGCTCGATCGCTCGGGCCTGGGCCAGGTAGCGGCCCACCAGCCCCTTCACCGCCTCGAGCGCGAAACGGTCGGCCTGACGCGGCGGGGTACCGTTGGCGGCACGGCGGTCGAAGGACTCGATGGCGCCGTCAACCCGCTTGTCCAAGTCTTCGAGGAAGGCGCGGCTTTCGCGTGCGGTCAGCAGGCCGTACCAGGCACGGCGCACATCCATCTGGGTCTGCGCACGCGCAACCTTCACCTCGCCCTGCTTGACGCTGATATTGCCCTCTGCGGCGGCACTGTAGTGCTCGATCTTGCCGAAGGTGTAGAGCGGCTTGATCAGCGCCAGCTGCAGGCCGACCAGCGGGGAGAGACCGTTCTTGAACTCACCCGCGTCACTGCGCGGCTCCAAGGTACCTTCCTTGAAGAAGCCTCCCTTCACCGCCTCCACGGCGGAGAGGTAGAGGTTGCTTGAAAGGCTCAGCCCACCATGCCCCTTGACCTCGTCGAGCAGGGCGCGGGCCTGCTCGACCACCGCCTCGCGCTCGCGGATGCGCGGGTCAGCCTGCAAGGCCAACTCCACGGCTCGCTCCAGGGTCAACGGCTCAGCAAGCGCCAGACTCGGCAGGCTTATAAGAGCCAACAAGATCGCACGCATCCCTCTCATTTCTTCTCTCCTTCGGCAGCCTTGTTGTACAGGAACTGGCCGATCAGGTTCTCCAGCACGATGGAGGACTGGGTGATCGTAATGCGGTCGCCATCCTTGAGCACGGCCTCCTCCGCCCCAGGTAAGAGGCCGATGTACTGCTCGCCCAGCAGTCCTGAGGTGTAGATGGCGGCCGAGGTATCCTTCGGCAGGATGCCGTAGCGGTTCTCGATGCGCAGCCCAACCTCGGCGCGGAAGGTCGCAGGATCGATGCTGATGGACTCGACCCGCCCGACCACCACGCCGGCCAGCTTGATCGGCGCGCGTACCTTGAGCCCGCCGATGTTGTCGAACTGGGCGACCACCCGGTAGCCCGCATCATTAGACAGGCTGGCGAGGTTGCTGACCCGCAGCGCCAGCATGACCAGCGCGGCCAGTCCCAGGGCCACGAACAGCCCTACCCAAACGTCACGCATGGTTGTGTCGTACTTCATGCTGTCCCTCACACGTTGAACATCAACGCGGTCATGATGAAATCGAGCCCCAGCACCGCGAGCGAGGTATTGACCACGGTGCGGGTAGTGGCGCGGCTGACACCGTCGGGTGTCGGCACGCAGTCGAAGCCTTCGAACACCGCGATCCAGATCGCCACGATGCCGAACACCAGGCTCTTGATCACGCCGTTGACGATGTCCTCGTGAAAATCGACACGCGACTCGATCTGCGACCAGTAGGCCCCGGCATCCACCCCGAGCAGGCCGACGCCGATGAAATACCCACCCAACACGCCGATGGCCGAGAACAGCGCGGCGAGCAGGGGCATGGCCAGGAAACCAGCCAGAAAACGCGGCGCGACCACACGCTTGAGCGGGTCGACCGCCATCATTTCCATCCCGGCAAGCTGCTCGGTGGATTTCATCAGGCCGATCTCGGCGGTGATGGCCGAGCCGGCGCGGCCGGCGAACAGCAGGGCGGTGATGACCGGCCCGAGCTCGCGCACGAGGCTTAGCGCCACCACCACGCCGAGCGACTCCGCCGAACCGAAGGTGGTGAGGATGTTGTAGCCCTGCAGCCCCAGCACCAGGCCGACAAACAGGCCGGAGACGAGGATGATCTGCATCGACAGCACGCCGATGGTGAACAGCTGGTCGACCACCAGGCGCGGGCGCAGCAACCCCGCCGGCAGGGCCGGCAGCAGCGCGAACAAGAACAGATGCAGGCGGCCAAGCCGCGCCAAGGCTTCCTGGGCGCGCCGCCCCAGCAGGGCCAATCCACGAATCATGCGCCCCTCCTCCGAACCAGGAAATCATCCTCCAGTGGCGGGGCCGGGTACTGGAACGGCACCGGGCCGTCCGGCAAGCCCTGCATGAACTGACGCACCCACGGCGAATCGCTCGCGTTCACCTCCTCCACGCTGCCCTGCGCCACGACCCGGCCGCCGGCGAGGACATACACCCGGTCGGCGATCGACGTGGCCTCGGTCACGTCGTGCGAGACCAGGATGCTGGTCAGACCGAGGGCGTCGTTCAGGCTGCGGATCAGGCGCACCAGCACGCCGAGAGTGATCGGATCCTGGCCGGTGAAGGGCTCGTCGTACATCACCAGCATGGGGTCCATCGCGATGGCCCGTGCCAGGGCCACCCGGCGTGCCATCCCGCCGGACAACTCAGCGGGCATCAGGTCGCGTGCGCCACGCAGGCCGACCGCATTGAGCTTCATCAGCACCAGATCGCGGATCATCGACTCCGGCAAGCGGGTATGCTCACGCAGCGGGAAGGCGACATTCTCGAATACCGACAGGTCGGTCAGCAGCGCACCGTGCTGGAACAGCATACCCATGCGCTTGCGCAGCTCGAACAGCTCAGCATGGGGCAATGTGTGCACGTTGACCCCGTCCACCCAGACCTCGCCGGCATCCGGGCGCAGCTGGCCGCCGATCAGCTTGAGCAGGGTGGTCTTGCCGGTGCCGCTCGGCCCCATGATGGCCGCCACGCTGCCGCGCGGGATCGTCAGGCTCAGGTCATCGAAGATCACCTTGGCGCCACGCCGGAAGGTGAGGTTGCGGACCTCGATCAGATTGTCGCCGCCCATGCTCATTGCCACCCCAAAAGGTCGCGCAGAGTGCGCAGGCCCTGCAGCGATTCGAGCGCCGTGCCGGCATCGCGCAGCAGAATAACGCCATTGCGCGGCCCCAGCACCTCCATGGCCTTGCGCGCAGCGCGCAGATCGACGCGCGGGGAGTCGAGCACAACCAGCGGAGCACGGCCGGGCTCCAACGCTTCGACCAGGTCGTGCGCCACCGGCGGCAGGCCCTCAAGCGTGGCTTGTGCCCATACCGGGGCGAATCGCCCGACAAGCGCGATGATCTCGGGCGGGCATCCCTCCCCAGCCAGGGTGGCGCCCAGCCGTGGACCCAAGGTCTTCAAGCGAGCCTCGAGGTCCTGCACCGGCCGGGCGGGCAGCTCGGGATAGAGGCGAAAGCCCTCACGCGTATCCTTCACCCAGCCGGCAAGTTCCTCCAGGGAGGGTGCAAGCCACGCCTCCGCCGCAAAGCCGAGCGCATCGAATTCGTTGGCATAGAAGGTCAGCCGCCACTCGGCCGGCAGATCATCAGGGTAGAACCCCCCCTCCCAGGCGGCGTGTCGCCAGCCATAGCCCCCAAGCCGAATCATGCCGAGGGTTCCAGTTCGCGCAACAGGCGGAAACCAAGATTGAGGTCGAACTCACCCAGTTCGCGGAACCAGCGCGCGGCACTGCGGCACATGCCGGGCGCATCGAACCACGAGCCGCCGCGCACCACGCGCAAACGGGTGGTGCTGCCAGTCCAGGCCTCATGTGCCAGGCGCGGCACGCCGCTGTAGGCCTCGCGCCAGTGATCGAGCACGAACTCCTGCACATTGCCGTGCATCTCATGCAGGCCCCAAGCATTCGCCGGCAGGCTGCCGACCGGCACCGGCCGCCTGAGGCCACAGAGGTAAAGCCCCCGGGTGCAGTGCAAGCCGCCAGCGCAGTTCACCTCGCTGCGGTGGATGCGCTCGCCGAAGGCGAAGGCGGTGGTGGTGCCGGCGCGCGCGGCATATTCCCACTCCGCCTCGGTCGGCAGGCGATAGCGCTGGCCGGTCCGCTGCGACAACCATTCGGCATAGGCCTGGGCGTCCTGGAAACTGACATTGAAGGCTGGCAGATCGGGGGCGGTCCAGCTGTAGCGACGCGGGCGAGGGTGGCCGGTTTCCTGGTAGAAGCGCGCGTACTCACCGATCGTCACGGCATGACGCATGAGGGCGAAGTCGTGCAGCACGGTAACCTTGTGCTGCGGCCCCTCCCACGACTGGCGGGCGTACTCCTCCGGGGGGGCCCCCATGAAGAAGTAACCGGACGGTATGAGGGCAAGCAGCGGCCCCTCGAACCCCTCGACCCGGTCGCGAAAGCTGACCTCGAGCCCAAGGCGCGCGGCAGCCTCGCGCTGCCGGGCACGCGCCACATCCCAGCCGAGCTCGCTGTTGCGGGCGACCTCGGGTTCGAACGCTTGTACTTCCATTCCTTCCATGGGAAACATTGTACCAACACCTGCCTTCAGGTCATGCCCCCGGCTTCGGTATACTTTTGCCCTTGATTTCCTCAACCCAATTTCCTCAACCCAAGACGCCCACCCCATGCAT
Organism: Halothiobacillaceae bacterium; assembly: GCA_049969375.1. GTDB lineage: Bacteria > Pseudomonadota > Gammaproteobacteria > Halothiobacillales > Halothiobacillaceae > Thiofaba. The sequence goes on from JBMFOY010000016.1 coordinate 7,219, forward strand.
TCCGACCGCCTGCTCGGCCTTGCCCGCGCCGTGCTCGACACCGAGGCCGCCGCCCTCGTCCGCCTGAACGCGCGGCTGGATCAGGCCTTCGTGCGTGCCTGCGAGCTGATGCTGGCCTGCCAAGGTCGGGTGGTTGTCACCGGCATGGGCAAGTCGGGGCACATCGGCGGCAAGATCGCCGCCACCCTGGCCAGCACCGGCACCCCCGCATTCTTCGTCCACCCGGGCGAGGCCAGTCACGGCGACCTGGGCATGATCACCCGCCAGGATGTGGTGCTGGCGCTGTCCAACTCCGGCGAGACGCCGGAGATCCTCGCCATCCTGCCGATCATCAAGCGCCTGGGGGTGCCCATGATCGCCCTGACCGGCCGCCCGCAGTCCACCCTGGCGCGCGAGGCCGAGGTGCACATCGATGTCGGGGTCGACAAGGAGGCCTGCCCGCTCGGCCTCGCCCCCACCGCCAGCACCACCGCCGCCCTCGCCATGGGCGATGCCTTGGCGGTGGCTCTGCTGGAGACGCGCGGTTTCACCGCGGAGGACTTCGCCCTCTCCCATCCGGGCGGCGCCCTAGGCCGCCGCCTGCTGTTGCACGTGCGCGACATCATGCACAGCGGCGAGCGCCTGCCCAAGGTTGAACTGGGCGCCCCCTTGCGCGACGCACTGATAGAGATCACCCGCAAGGGACTGGGCATCACCGCCGTGGTGGATGCCGAGGGGCGGCTCGCTGGGGTGTTCACCGACGGCGACCTGCGCCGTGCCCTCGACCACGCCGACATCGACCTGCGCGGCGCACGCGTCGATGAGCTCTACACCCCGGGCGGCAAGACCTGCCCGGCGGGAATGTTGGCCGCCGAGGCCCTCGGCCTGATGGAGCGGCACAAGATCAACGCCCTGATCGTGGTCGACGAGGACCGCCGCCCGGTCGGCGCCCTCAACACCCATGACCTGCTGCGCGCCGGGGTGGCCTGATGCAGGACATCCTCGCCCGCGCCAGCCAGGTCCGCCTGGCACTGTTCGACGTCGATGGCGTGCTCACCGACGGCCGCCTGATCTTCAATGCCGAGGGTGAGGAGATCAAGGCCTTTCATTCCCGCGACGGACACGGCCTTAAGCTGCTGATGGAGGCCGGCATTGAGGTCGGTGTCATCACCGCGCGCAGCTCGCCCGCGGTGGCTCACCGGATGCGCAACCTCGGCATCCCGCACATCTTCCAGGGCCAGCACGACAAACGCGCCACCTATCTTGCGCTGATCGAGCGCCTGGGGCTTACGCACGAGCAGGTCGCCTACATGGGCGACGACGTGATCGACCTGCCCGTGCTGAGCCGGGTCGGCCTCGCCACCACCGTGCAGGACGCGCCCGGCATCGTGAAGCGCCACTGCCACTGGATTGCCGAGCACGGCGGCGGCCAGGGCGCAGTACGCGACCTGTGCGACCTGATCCTCGAGGCCCAGGGCAAGCTGAATGCCCTGCTCGAGCGCTACCTGGCATGAGGTTGAAGCCCGGTCGCAGCACGATGCTCTGGAGCCTGCTCGGCGGGGCTGCCCTGCTGAGCGGCCTGGCCAACTGGTCTCTGCAGCGTCCTCTACCCGCCGCCACACCGCGCCTGCACGGCGCCGACCACAGCTTCACCCGGCCGCACGTCTGGCTATTCGACCGTGAGGGACGCCCCGCCTACGAGGCCCTCGGCACCCGCCTCGAACACCGGGCGGAAAGCGGCGATTACCTGCTGAGCGGGGCCGAGCTGGTTGCTCACCCCAGGGAGGGCGAGCAGGGGATATGGCGCCTCCGCGCCGAGCAGGCCCGCCTCGACGACGATCGCAGGCACGCGTGGCTCACAGGCGCGGTCACCATCGAGCGCGAGCAGGTCCCGCCCGCCGATACCCTGCGGCTGCAAGCGCGCGACGTCGCCCTCGACCTCGCCGCGCGCACCGCCCAAAGCCAGGAACCCATGACGGCCGAAGGTGCGCACTGGCAAAGCCAGGCAGCGGCCTTTTTCGCCGATTTCACTCAACAACTGCTCCTGCAGGAAGGCCGCGTGCATGATCGCCATGAACCGCCCCGTCATTAAGACCCTTCTCGCCACCCTGCTCTTGTCCCCCCTTTGGCTAGCGCCACAGGTGCAAGCGGCCTCCGCCGACCGCAAGCTGCCGCTTTCGATCGAGGCTGACCGCAAGCACACCGACTACAAGGGGGGCGAGGCCATCTACGAGGGGCGTGTCATCATCCGCCAGGGCCAACTGCAGCTGACGGCCGACAAGGCCACCATCCACCTGCGCGACGGTCAGTTCGACCGCGCCATTCTCGAGGGACGCCCCGCTACCTACCAGGATCGCGACGATGCGGGCCAACCCATCCGCGGCGAGGCCCACCGGATGGACTACCAAGCCCTCGACGAGATCATCACCCTCAGTGGCCAGGCCCGGGTCGAACGGGCCGGCGATACCCTCGCCAGCGAGCGCATCGTCCACCACATCAAGAGCGAGGTGGTGGATGCCGGCGCCGGCGGCGGCGACCGCGTGCGCATGACCCTGCAGCCGCGCAACACCAGTGAAGGTAAGAAACCGTGAACCCCGTCGTTCACACCCTCCGTGCCGAGGGGCTGAACAAGCGCTACGGCTCGCGTGCCGTGGTGCACGACATGACGCTCGAGGTACGCACCGGCGAGATCCATGGCCTGCTGGGACCCAACGGCGCGGGCAAGACCACCAGCTTCTACATGATCACCGGCCTGGTGCAGCCGGATGGCGGGCAGATCCTGCTCGACGGTCAAGACATCTCGTCCCTGCCGATGCACACCCGTGCCCACCTCGGCGTCGGCTACCTGCCGCAAGAGCCCTCTGTCTTCCGCAAGCTCTCCGTGGAGGACAACCTGCTCGCCGTGCTCGAGCTGCGACCTGACCTGCGCCGCGCCAGCGACCGGCAGACGATCTGCAACCAACTGCTCGAAGAGCTGCACATCAGCCATGTGCGCCAGAGCCTCGGCCTGAGTCTGTCCGGCGGCGAGCGACGGCGGGTCGAGATCGCCCGTGCCCTGGCCGCTGAACCACGCTTCCTGCTGCTCGACGAGCCCTTCGCCGGCGTCGACCCGATCAGCGTGTTGGACATCCAGCGCCTGATCCGCCACCTCGCCGAACGCGGCATCGGCGTGCTGATCACCGACCACAACGTACGCGAAACCCTGCGCATCTGCAGCCACGCCACCATCATGCATGCCGGGGGGGTGCTGGCCGAAGGCACGCCGGAGACCATCCTCGCCGACCCGCGCGTGCGCGAGGTCTACCTTGGCGAACAGTTTAGCCTGTGAGCATGACGCTCAGACTGCATACCCCGCCAGCGCTTCGCGTTAGGGAAACGCTGAATCATTCAGCGTTTCCCGTTTGGGGCAGGATGCCCCAACGCGAACAACGCGTTCCGTCGTTGATTCGCCAAGGCCGTCGCGGACATGCGCCTTGATAAGACGAGCTGAAAAAATCCATGGATGGATTTTTTCAGAGTTTCCTTAGAATGACGCCATGATGACCATCCCATTGATGCAGGCATGAAGGCCGGACTCGAGCTCAGGCAGGGGCTGTCGCTTGCAATGACCCCCCAGCTGCAGCAGTCCATCAGGCTGCTTCAGCTCTCCAGCCTCGAACTGCAGACCGAGATCCAGCAGGCTATCGAGGCCAACCCCATGCTAGAGCTCGAGGACGAGAGCGGCGAGGAGACCGAGCCGGCTGCGATCGAGACCCTCGAGAGCCCGCCCACTACCCGTCTGGACGAGGCGGACACCACCCTCGACCTCGAGGCCCCGCGCCAGGACATGCCCGAGGAGCTACCCGTCGACAGCCGCTGGGATGACATCTTCGAAGCCGATGGCAGCACCAGCTACAGCAAGGGCAGCGCGGAGGACGAGGAGCGCGACTTCCTCAGCTACACCAGCAGCGGGCAGGAAAGCCTGCACGACCACCTGCTCTCGCAGATGCTGCTCACCCCGCTCTCGCCGCGCGACCAGCAGATCGCCACGGCCATCATCGAATCCGTGGACGAGGACGGTTTCCTCGAGCAGCCGCTGGAGAGCATCGTCGACGGGTTGCGCCACGATCTGCCTGACATTGAGTTCGATGAGGCAGAGGCCATGCTCCACCTCGTCCAGCAATTCGACCCGCCCGGCGTCGCGGCACGTGACCTCGGCGAATGTCTCGCGCTCCAGTTACGCCAGGTCGAACATCCCTCCCCCGCTCATATCGATGCCGCGCGCCTGCTCGAACACCTCGACCTCTTGGCCAGCCGTGACTACACCCGCCTGCAGCGCCTGCTGAAGATCGATGCCGAGGCCCTCAAGGCCGCCCTACAGATCCTGCAGGGACTCAACCCCCGTCCCGGCGCCGAACTGCACAGCCAGGGCGTCGAATACGTGATCCCGGACGTGATCGTTCGCCGCATCCAAGGGCAGTGGCGCGTCGAACTCAATCCCGACATCACCCCTCGACTTCGCATCAACAACCTGTACGCCAGCCTCATCCAGCGCGGCCGCCACGGCGAGGACATGAGCTACATGCGCAACGCCCTGCAGGAAGCGCGCTGGTTCATCAAGAGCGTGCAGAGCCGCAACGAGACCCTGCTCGCGGTCGCCGAGGCCATCGTGCGCCGCCAGCAGGACTTCCTCGAGCACGGCGAAGCCGCCATGCGCCCGCTGGTGCTGCGCGAGATCGCCGAGGAACTGGGGCTGCACGAGTCGACCGTCTCGCGCGTCACCACCAACAAGTACATGCACACCCCGCGCGGCGTGGTGGAGTTCAAGCACTTCTTCTCCAGCCACGTGGGGACTGCGGATGGCGGGGAAGCCTCCTCCACCGCCATCCGCGCCCGGATCAAGCAGCTGGTGGCGGACGAGCCGGCCAGCAAGCCGCTGAGCGACAGCCGCCTCGCCCAGCTGCTCATGGCCGAAGGCATCAACGTCGCCCGTCGGACCGTCGCCAAGTACCGCGAGTCCCTCGGCATTCCCCCTTCCAACGAGCGCAAGCGTCTCTGCTGATGAACAACACCCTGACCATTGCCGACATCCTTACCCCCGAGCGTGTCAAGCTCGACCAGGAATGCTCGAGCAAGAAGCGTGCGCTCGAGCTCGTCAGCCAGATCATCGCCGGCGCCCAGGAAGGGCTCGAAGCGTGGGCCATCTTCGATACCCTGCTGGCCCGCGAGCGGCTCGGCAGTACCGGCGTCGGCCGCGGCATCGCCATCCCGCACGGCAAACTGCCCGCCCTGAAGGCCCCGGTGGGCGCCTTCGTGCGCTTAGGCCAAGGGATCGACTTCAACAGCCCGGACGACCTGCCGGTGAGCCTGATCTTCGCCATCCTCGTCCCCGAGGGAGGGGAAGAAGCCCACCTGACCATCCTCGGTCAGCTCGCGCGCCGCTTCAGCGACCCCGAATTCTGCACCGCCATCCGCCAGGCCCAGAGTAGCGAGATCGCCTTTAGCCTGCTGACCCGCAAAGTCGCCAGCGTGGAGGACGCATCCGGCAGTGGCACGCAACAAGAACATGAGCACGGATCCCCCTGATCCTCCCCCGGGGTCGACCTCAGACCCAGGCATCATCAGCCTGCATGGCGTCTTTCTCGCCCTGCGGCTCCCCCGCCCGCCGCAGGAGGAGAGGCCAAAGGAGACCTGCCGTCCATCGCTGGGCGTGCTGATTTTAGGCTCAGCGGGCATCGGCAAGAGCGAGCTCGCCCTCGACCTGGTCAGCCGCGGCCATGCCCTGGTCGCCGACGACAGCCCCGTGCTCACCCAGCAGGCCGACGGCCGCTGGCTGGGCCGCTGCCTCTTCCCCCTGCAGGACTTCCTCGAGGTACGCGGGCTCGGCATCCTCAACATCCGGCGCCTGTTCGGCGACCGTGCCATCTGCGCGGAGCATCCACTCGACCTCGTCATTCGGCTGGAGGACGCACCATCCCGCCCTGAAGATCGCCTCGCAGGGGCCTGGCGCGACTATCGCCTGGGAGGGCACGCCGTCCCCGAGCTTCCCCTGACGGTACGAGGTGGTCGCAACCTCGCCCTGCTGGTGGAGACGGCGGCCCGTTTACGGGCATGCGGCGCCGGGGAAGGCATCGGCTATAATGCCGGGCAGGAACTCTCCCGCCGCCTCGAAGAACACCTCGGCAAGGAATCGTTGTGAAGCTGGTCATCGTCAGCGGCCTGTCCGGCTCGGGCAAAACCATCGCCCTGCACACCCTTGAGGATGCCGGCTACTACTGTGTCGACAACCTCCCCCTCGCCCTGCTGCCAGCCTTCGTCGACACTGCCCTGCTGCAGCCCCTCTGCCTGGGCCCGGAACAGGCGATGGCGCCCCAGGAGCGCGCCGCCATCGGCATTGACGTTCGCGGCGGGGTCAGCGAACTGCGCCACCTGCACCAGCAGTTGGCGCAGCTGCGCGAAGCGCACCCGGAGTTGCAGATCCAGCTCCTGTTCCTGCACGCCGAGCACGAGGTGCTGCTACGCCGCTTCAGCGAGACGCGGCGCATGCACCCCCTGGGCCGCGCGGGCCTGCCACTGGACGAAGCCCTGCTGGCGGAAGCGGAACTGCTCGCCCCGCTGCGCGAGGCGGCCGACCTGATCATCGACACCTCGCGCAGCAACATCCACCAGTTGCGCGCCCTGCTACGCGCGCGCCTGCTCGAGGACGATAGCCGCGGGCTTTCGCTGCTGCTGCAGTCCTTCGGCTTCAAGCACGGCGCCCCCACCGACAGCGACTTCATCTTCGACGTGCGCTGCCTGCCCAACCCCCATTGGGACCCCCGCCTGCGCCCGCTGACCGGGCGCGATGCCGAGGTGGCCGCCTTTCTCGGTGAGCTGCCCGAAGTGAGCGCCATGCTCGACCAGCTGGAGCAAGTCCTGCTGGCCTGGCTGCCCATGTTCGAGCGCGAGCAGCGGCAATTCTTGTGCGTCTCGCTCGGCTGCACTGGCGGCCAGCACCGTTCGGTGTTCATGGTGGAACGTCTGGCCGAACGCCTACGTAAACACTATCCCTCCCTCGCTATCCGCCACCGCGAACTGAGTTGATGTCCCCATGCGCGCCGGAGTGCTGATCATCGCCCACAACCATCTCGGCCAGCAGCTGCTCGAGACCGCCACCGACATGCTGAACCGACGCCCGCCGCAGGTCCGCAGCCTGGACGTCCTGCAGGACGACGACCCCGTCGACCTGCTGGCGCGCGCCCGGCGCCTGCTGGCGGACATCGACCAGGGCGCCGGCGTGCTCGTGCTGACGGACATGTATGGCTCGACCCCAAGCAACATCGCCCATCGCCTGGGCGACAACGAGCATACAGTGCGGGTGATCTCCGGCATCAACCTGCCGATGCTGGTCCGCGCACTGAACTACGCCGATCTGCCGCTCGAGGAGCTGGTGCAGAAGGCCTTAAGCGGCGGGCGCGAGGGGATCTTCGACGCGCGCGGCATGGCCTGATGGAAAGAAACCGCACCGTCGCGATCGTCAACAAGCGCGGGATGCATGCCCGCGCCGCCGCCCGCTTCGCAAGCACAGCTGCGACCTTCACCAGCCAGATCAGCGTGCGGCGCGGTGAGCTCACGGCCAATGGCAAGAGCATCATGGGCCTGATGATGCTGGCCGCCCCTCAGGGCACCGAAATCACCATCCAGGCCGAAGGTCCGGACGCCGACCAGGCCCTTGAGGCCCTGGTCGCACTGGTCAGCGGACGCTTCGGCGAAGCCGAATAGTCCATCTTCCCTGCCCTTCGAGCGGTTTTTGTCATATCATTCATCCTTTTATGCACGCACCCCTGCGAGAGGGACATGAAGAAATCCTCCTACTCCTACGATGAGCTGATCCAGTGCGCCCGTGGCGAGATGTTCGGCCCCGGCAACGCTCAACTCCCCCTGCCGCCCATGCTGATGTTCGATCGCATCCTCACGATCAACGAGGACGGCGGAGCCTTTGGCAAGGGTGAGCTCATCGCCGAGCTGGACGTCAAGCCGGACCTCTGGTTCTTCCAGTGCCATTTCGAAGGGGATCCCGTGATGCCCGGCTGCCTAGGCCTGGATGCCATGTGGCAGCTGGTCGGCTTCTACCTCGGCTGGATCGGCGGCAAGGGCCATGGCCGCGCCCTTGGCGTAGGCGAGGTGAAGTTCACCGGCCAAGTCCTGCCGGAGGCCAAGCTGATCACCTACAAGGTGCACATGAAGCGCACCATCAACCGCAAGCTGGTCATGGGCATCGCCGATGCCGTCATGCTGGTCGATGGGCGCGAGATCTACCATGCCACCGACCTTCGCGTCGGACTGTTTACTTCCACCAGCGGATTCTGAGGGTAAGACCTATGCGCCGCGTCGTCGTCACCGGAATGGGCATCGTCTCCAGCCTGGGTAACAACAAGAACGAAGTTCGTCACAGCCTCTACGAGGGCCGATCGGGCATCGAGTTCATGCAGGAATATGCCGATCTCGGCTTCCGCTCGCAGGTCGCCGGCACCCTCAAGCTGAACCCCGAGGAGCTGATCGACCGCAAACTGTTCCGCTTCATGGGCCAGGCCGCCGCCTACAGCTACCTCGCCATGGCCGAGGCCGCCGCAGATTCGGGCCTGAGCCCCGATCAAGTCTCCAACCCACGCACCGGCCTGATCGTCGGCTCCGGCGGCTCCTCCACCGCCAACATTGCCGAAACCGCCGAGATCGCCAAAAGCCGCGGCATCAAGCGCGTAGGGCCCTACATGGTCACCCGCACCATGAGCTCCACCACCTCCGCGTGCCTTGCCACCCCGTTCGGCATCAAGGGCGTGAACTACACCATCAGCTCGGCCTGCGCCACCTCCGCACACTGCATCGGTAACGCCATGGAGCTGATTCAGCTGGGCAAGCAGGACGTGGTGTTCGCCGGTGGCGGCGAGGAGCTGCACTGGGTGCAGTCCGCCATGTTTGACGCCATGGGCGCGCTCTCCTCAAAATACAACGACGCCCCCCATGCCGCCTCCCGCCCGTATGACGAATTCCGCGACGGCTTTGTCATCTCTGGCGGCGGCGGCATGGTGGTGCTCGAGGAACTGGAGCACGCGCTGGCCCGTGGCGCGAAGATCTACGCCGAGCTGGTCGGCTATGGCGCCACCTCCGACGGCTATGACATGGTACAGCCCTCCGGCGAAGGCGCCATCCGCTGCATGCAGCAGGCCCTGTCCACCGTCGACACGCCGATCGACTATATCAACACCCACGGCACCAGCACCCCGGTCGGCGATATCCGTGAGCTGGAAGCGATGAAGGCGGTATTCACCGACTCCATGCCGGTGGTGACCTCCACCAAGTCCCTCTCGGGACATGCCCTGGGTGCCGCCGGCGTGCACGAGGCCATCTACTCGCTGCTGATGATGGAGCATGGCTTCATCGCCGCCTCGGCCAACATCGAGGCCCTTGATCCGGGGGCGCACGGTGTCAACATCGCTCAAGAGCGCATCGACAACGCCAAGCTGGATACCATCCTCTCTAACAGCTTCGGCTTCGGCGGCACCAACGCCAGCCTCGTCTTCCGCCGCTTCCAGGCCTGACTGTCACCTGCCATGCGGCCCCCGCCGGGGCCGCACACCTCCCTCTCGAGCGTCACTTGAATTGTCCTTCTATTCGTCCTACTTTTGCAGGGTAATCTGAAAACCCAGCAAAGGAAGGAAGAATGAGCCAGCGCCTAACCATCGACCAGTTCGTCTCCATGGTGCGCGGCATGCCAGTGGACAAGGTGGCAAGCCTGCCGCTCGAGACCCTTCCCGAAACCATCCCCGCCGAACTGATCCGCAACTCCCCCCAGCCCTTACGCGGCGTACTGGAAAAGCTCGCCTTCGACCTCAACGTGCACGAGCTGCGTGAACAGCAGGCCTTGGAACAGCAGGTTGGCGAGCAGGCTGCCCAGGCGCTGGACAAGGCGCGCGGCCACGACGCGGATATCGTCATCGCCCGCCTGCGGCAGAAGATCGCCGATATTATCCCTGCGATCGAAAAGTGGCGCGCCGGCAAGATGACCAACTACGCGATGTCGCAGACCATGCATGGCCTGCGGGAGATCGTCAGTGACGTCCATGCCGAGCGTGCCCGCATAGCCAAGGCCGAGCTCGTGATCAGCGAATGTCTGCTCAACAACCCCGGACGCTTCGAGGGGAGACTGCGCGATGCCATCGAGCGCCTCAAGCACTTCTCTGGCAAGGTTGACGCCACCCTCGGTGAATATCACGCCCTGCAGCTCGAGGTGGCGGCCGCCGACATGAACGACAAGCGCCGCCAGATCAATGACTCGGACCTCAAGAAGAAAGATCTGCTGGAGGAGCTGGATGCCCTCGAGGAGCAGCTCAAACGCCCCACCTCCATCTTCTCCCGCCTGCTACCTTGGGGGGCGAAGAAGCACGAGGAGAACATCAAGCACCGCATCAGCGACCTGCACCAGCGCATCATGAACGAGGAATGGGTCATGGCCGAGAGCCAGCTGACCCGCTGGCTGGATGCCATGGTGGACGCCAGCCTGTACGTCAACTCCTCCGCCACGCAACAGACCCTCCGCCAAGCACGCCTCAACCTCTTCTTCCTGCTCAACGCCTTCTGTGAGCAGCAGGAGGCCGCCGCCAAGCAGGTCGCCCGCAATCCCTTCATCCAGGTCGACCCGAAGAAGGCCATTGAGTACATGCTCATGTCCGAACGCTTTATCCTCGACTACTTCGCCAAGAAGCGAGCCGAGATCATCCAATGGCTTGGCAATGCCGCGGACAACCGCTTACGGGCGCTCGATCACCTTGAGGTCGACCTGATCAGCGAGATGAAGCGCAATATGCGCTGAACAGAAAACGCGCTCCCAAAAGCCCAAGGCCCGCAGATGCGGGCCTTGAGCGTTCAGACTCTGCTATTAAGGAAACGCTGAAAAATTCAGCGTTTCCTGTTTGGGGCAGGACGCCCCAACGCGAACAACGCGTTCCGTCGTTGATTCGCGGAGTCCGTCGCGGACATGCGCCTTGATAATAAGACGATCTGAAAAAATCCATGGATGGATTTTTTCAGAGTTTCCTTAAGGGGCATCACTGCCCCTTCTTCGTCAACGCATGTTGTCGAGGATCGCGCGCTTGACCTGGTCCAGGGTCGCGTCGATGGTCAGCAACGTGGCCTTGCCTTGGCACTGGGCAATCGCGGTGTCCGGGTCCTTCAGGCCGTTACCGGTCAGGGTGAGCACCAAGCTCGAGCCTTCGGGAATCTTGCCGCTCTGGATGTCCTTGATCGCACCGGCCAGCGAGGCGGCGGAGGCCGGCTCGCAGAACACGCCCTCGTGCTGAGTGAGCATCTTCTGCGCGGCGAGAATTTCCTCATCGGTCACCCCGGCAAACCAGCCGCCGGACTCCTCCATCACGTTCCAGGCGCGGTCCCAGGACTGCGGATGGCCGATGCGGATGGCCGTGGCGACGGTCTCCGGATGGTCGACCATGTGGCCGCGCAGGAAGGGCGCGGAACCAGCCGCCTGGTAGCCGACCATCTTGGGACGATTGCCAACGATGGCGCCGCCCGCATAGGCGCACTTGCCGTTGCAGTAGGCACAGGCCTCGGTGACGTGCTCGCCAGAGGCGGAGGAATACTCACAGTAGCCGATCCAGTGCGCGGTGATGTTGCCCGCATTGCCCACCGGCAGGCAGTGGTAGTCCGGAGCGCGCCCCAGCTCCTCGATGATTTCGAAGGCCGCGGTCTTCTGGCCCTGCAGGCGGTAAGGGTTGACCGAGTTGACGATGGTCACTGGGGCCTCACCCGCCACCTCTTTGACCAGGCGCATGCCGTCATCGAAGTTACCCTTGATCTGCAGGGTGATGGCGCCGTACATCATCGCCTGGGCGAGCTTACCCATCGCGATCTTGCCATCCGGAATCAGGACGAAGGCAGTGATGCCGGCCCGTGCGGCATAGGCTGCGGCCGCAGCAGAGGTATTGCCGGTGGAGGCGCAGATGATGGCCTTGGAGCCCTCCTCCACCGCCTTGGTGACCGCCATGGTCATGCCCCGGTCCTTGAACGAACCGGTCGGGTTCAGGCCTTCGTACTTGACGTAGATGTCCACCTGCTTGCCTAACAGCTTGGGGATGTTATGCAGGCGGATGAGGGGGGTGTTGCCCTCACCGAGGGAGATGATGCGGGTGTCATCGGACACCGGCAGGCGGTCACGGTAGCGGTCGATCAGGCCGGTGTAGCGGTTGCGGAATGGCATGGTGGTCACTCGAAAGGGGTAATAAAGAAAAACGCGAAAAACCCGGAAGGTGACACCCCCCCAAGGGGGCGAGGGTCAGGGAGAGGAGGATGGATATGTACAACGGATTATCACCCTTCCGGCATCCCTGCCAAAAGCCCCTTGGAGGTACGTCCGTAAAAAACGCCCCTCAAGGGAGAGGGGAAAACGCGCGACCTTAACCGAGGCTCTCCACTCGGATCCGCGCCACCGGCCGCTTGATGGCGGGCAGCTCCTCGATGCGGGCAATGGCCTCATTCATGCGGCCTTCCTTCACCCGGTGGGTGAGGATGATAACCGGGATGTACTTTTCATCCTCCTGCGCCTCCTTCTGCAAGATGGCCTCGATGCTGATGTCCTGGTCGGCGAGGATGCGGGTCACGTCCGCCAGCACGCCGGGCCTATCCTCTGCAGTCAGGCGCAGGTAGTAGGCGGTTTCGACCTCGCTCATCGGCAGAATCGGCAGATCGCGCAGGGCATCCGGCTGGAAGGCCAGGTGCGGCACGCGGTTCTCCGGGTCGGCTGTCATGGTGCGCACCACGTCCACGAGATCGGCCACCACCGCCGAGGCGGTGGGATCGGCGCCCGCGCCTGCGCCGTAGTAGAGCGTGGGTCCTACCGCGTCGCTCATCACCAGCACGGCGTTCTTCACCCCGTCGACGTTGGCGATCAGGCGGCGCGCGGGGATCAGTGTCGGGTGCACGCGCAGCTCCACGCCCTGCTCGGTGCGGCGCGCAATGCCAAGGTGCTTGATGCGGTAGCCGAGCGCCTCGGCGTAGCTGACATCCTCGCGGGTGATGCGGGTGATGCCCTCCGTCACCGCCTTGTCGAACTGAAGCGGGATGCCGAAGGCGATGGAGGCGAGGATGGTCAGCTTGTGCGCGGCGTCGATGCCTTCCACGTCGAAGGTCGGATCGGCCTCGGCGTAGCCCAAGCGCTGAGCCTCGGCGAGCACGTCGTCGAACTCGCGCCCCTTGTCGCGCATCTCGGTGAGGATGAAGTTGCCGGTGCCGTTGATGATCCCGGCGAGCCATTCGATGCGGTTGCCCGCCAGCCCCTCGCGGATGGCCTTGATGATCGGGATACCGCCGGCGACGGCAGCCTCGAACGCCACCATCACGCCGCGATCCTGGGCGGCGCGGAAGATCTCGTTGCCGTGCAGGGCGATCAACATCTTGTTGGCGGTGACCACATGCTTGCCGAGCTCGATGGCGCGCAGCACCAGCTCGCGGGCAGGTTCCACCCCCCCCATCAGCTCGCAGACGACCTCCACCTTAGGATCGTTGACCACGCTGAATGGGTCGGTGGCCAGACAGATGCCGGTGGTGTCACAGATGCGCTGGGCATCGATTCGGCGGGCCGAGGCGGCGACCACCTCGATGCCCCGCCCGGCGCGGCGCGAGATCTCATCCTGGTTGCGGCGCAGCACGTTGACCGTGCCGCCACCCACCGTGCCCAGCCCAAGCAGGCCGACCTTCACTGGCTTCATGATTGTTCTCTGTCGAAAGCGATGCGCGAGATTTTAAGGAAACTCTGAAAAAATCCATCCATGGTTTTTTCAGATCGTCTCGTCGCGGCGCATGTCCGCGACAGACTCCGCGAATCAACGACTGACGTCGTTGTTCGCGTT
>JBMFOY010000017.1:0-10967 GCA_049969375.1 Halothiobacillaceae bacterium
GGTGGGGGTTCGTCGGGGCGCGGGGTCAGGTCGATCTGCAGGACTGGCAGGGGGGCGGGCAGGGGGGCTTGCCGTGGCACGTGCGCGTGCATGAACAGTGCGATCACGAACAGGTGGAACAGCACGGCCACCGCCATGGCCAGGCCGAGGGGCAGGCGGCGGGAGGGCGGGGGAGACCAGGCAGGCGTAAAGCTCATGCAGTCATTAAACCCGAAGTGCTCCCATCCCTTCCACTGCGGATCTCTAGGGAAACGCTGAATAATTCAGCGTTTCCCGTTTGGGGGGCGTCCTGCCCCAAACGGCATGCCGGGTTTTCGCTTTGCGCGAACGCTCCAGGCCTTCATGCGATTGCCCTGACGATGCGGATCGCTGGTTGGCTTGCGGCCGTTCGGTCGGGCGTCTGATGGGCCTTAATCCCGATGCTGCAGGATGCGCAGCGGACGGTCGTTACGCGCGAGCCGGAGCATATCGGCCATGGTGGGCGTGGCGTGCAGGGTGCCGCGCTCGTCCACCAGTAGGACGCGTTCCAGCCCCATGCGCTGAATCAGCGCGGGGGCATCACCTGGTCCGGTGGCAAGCAGTCCGGTGGCGGCGGCGTTGGCGAGCAGGGCATCCTGCGCGATCACGGTCGCCCCGATCAGCCCGCGCGAGGGCCAGCCGCTGCGCGGGTCGATGATGTGGTTGTAGCTGACGCCCTTGTGGGTGAAGCGCTTGCGATAGCTGCCGGAGGTGAAGACGGCCTCATCACCGCGGAGGTCCAGCCAGCCCAGCGGCCCTTCGGTGAACGGGTCCTGGATCGCGACCCGCCAGGGGCGGCGGCCGGCCTGCCCCCTCACCAGCAGGTCGCCGCTGGCGTCGATCAGGGCATCATGCACGCCGAGCTCGGCGAGGCGCTGGGCGGCAAGCTCGGCGGCCCAACCCTCGGCCATGGCGTTGAAGTCGAGCAGGACATGCGGGTTGCGGCAGCGTATCCGCTCGCCGTCGATTTCAAGATCGCTCATGCGCGGCGGCGGGGTCATCAGGCGGTCGATGGCGGCCTGGGACGGGGGCTCGCGTTCCTGGTTGGGCTGGCCGGAGTGAAATCCCCACAGCTTGACCACAGCGCCGATAGCAGGGGAGAAGGCGCCTTGGCTTAGGGCTTCCAGTTCACGGCCGCGCTCGATGATGTTGCGTAGGCGGGCGTCGAGCGGCGTCCAGTCGCCCGAGACCAGGGCGGCATTCAGCCGGGTCAGGGGGGAATCCTGCCAGGGGTGCAGCACGGCGTATTCGCGCTTGAAGATCGCCTCGACCTCGCTCAGCGCCTGCGCGAGGGGCAGGGGTGCGGTCTTAGGTAGGGCGAGTTGGGTGAGCATGCCGTAAAGCAGGAAACCCTCAGTCTGAATGCGCGGCTCGCGCGAACACCCTGCGAGCGGGGCCAGGAATGCGAGGGTGAGCCGGCGGAGGAGGGCTCGACGGGTCGGATGCATGGCCCTAGCCCTGGCGATGACCGGCCAGGGCATCCAGCAGATCACCGGCGATGTCGAGGCCAAAGCAGGCGTCCAGCTCGCGGATGCAGGTGGGGCTGGTCACATTGATCTCGGTAACATGGTCGCCGATCACGTCGAGGCCGACGAAGTACAGGCCCATCGCGCGCAGGGTGGGGCCGATCCTCTCGCACAGCCAGCGGTCGCGCGCGGTCAGCTCTACGCCGACGCCGCGCCCCCCCGCAGCAAGGTTGGCGCGGAACTCGCCGGTGGGCGGGATGCGTGCCAGGGCGTAGGGCACAGGTGCTCCGTCGATCATGAGGATGCGTTTGTCGCCTTCCGTCACGGCGGGCAGGAACTTCTGCGCCATGATCCATTGCTGGCCCCCCTGGGTCAGCAGCTCGACGGCGGTGCGCAGGTTCATGTCACCGCGCGCGAGGCGGAACACCCCCTGGCCGCCCATCACGTCGAGCGGCTTGAGGACGATCTCGCCGTGCGTATCGAGGAAGGCGCGGATGTCCTCCTCGCGGCTGCTGACCAGGGTGGGCGGGATGCAGTCGGGAAAATGGGTGGCGAACAGCTTCTCGTTGACCGCCTGCAGGGCCGCCGGGCGGTTAGCGACCAGCGTGCCCTCGCGCTCCGCGAGGGCCAGGATCTGGGTGGCATGCAGGTAGCGGGCATCGAACGGCGGGTCCTTGCGCATGAGCAGGATGTCCAGCTCGCCCAAGGGCAGCAGGGTCGGTTCGCTCAGGGTGAACCAGTCGCTGGTGTTGTCGCGCACCTCGATGCGGCGGGCATGGCCATAGGCGCGGCTGTCGCGCACGGACAGGTCGCCCAGCTCCAGATACCAGCACGCCCAGCCGCGCCTCTGCGCAGCCAGCAGCATGGCGAAGCTGGAATCCTTGTAGGGCTTGATGGCGCCGATCGGATCCATCACCACGCCGAGTTTCATGCCGCCTTCTCCTAGGGAAACTCTGAAAAAATCCATCCATGGATTTTTTCAGATCGTCTCGTCGCGGCACATGTCCGCGACGGCCTCCGCGAATCAACGACTGACGTCGTTGTTCGCGTTGGGGCGTCCTGCCCCAAACGGGGAACGCTAAATTTCAGCGTTTCCCTAGCGGACCTCGGCCTGCTCGCGCGCCGCCGCAAGCAGGGCAAGGCGGGCGATCACGCCATAGGCATAAAAGCGGTTGGGTGGGGCATCGGGGGCTTGATGACAATCTGGCGTGATGCAGGCGTCGGCAAAGGCCAAGGGCATAAAATGTGCGCCGGGGGCGTTCAGGTTCTCATCATCCCCCCGCTGAGTGTGCACGCGGTAAAAGCCCCCCACGACGAAACGGTCGATCATATACACCACCGGCTCGGCGACCGCGCCGGCGATGCTCTCGAAGGTGTAGACCCCCTCCTGCACGATCACGCGCGAGATGCCAAGCCCCTCCTTGCTCGCCGCCATGCGGGTGCGCTCCTTGCGGTTGAGGTTGCGCACCTCCTCCGCTGAGCGGGCCATCATCACCCCCATGCCATAGGTGCCGGAGTCGGCCTTGATCACCACGAACGGCTCGCGATCGATGCCGTACTCGGTATATTTCGCCTTGATGCGCGTAAGAAGTCCGTCCACGCGCTCGGCCAGACAGTCCTCGCCCTCGCGCTTCATGAAGTCGATCTCACCGCAATCGTCGAACAACGGGTTGATCAGCCAGGGGTCGATATCGGCCATGGATGCGAATTCGCGCGCCACGGCATCGTAGTGGCGGAAATGGGTGGATTTCTTGCGCCTCCACCAGCCGAGCTCCAGCGGCGGGATGAGCGACTGCTCCAGGTCCTTGAGAATGGCCGGTACGCCGGCGGAGAGGTCGTTGTTGAGCACCACCGCGCAGGGTGAAAAACCGCCCGCCTCGACGCGGCGGCCCTTGCGTTCCAGCGGCAGCAGAGTCAGCTTGCGGCCGGACGGTAGGTCGATGGCCATCGGTTCGGACTGCTCCTCGATCAGCGAGGCGACGCGCACCTCGAAGCCAGCCTGCTCGGCCAGGTCACGCAGGGTAGCCACGTTCTCTAGGTAGTAGAGGTTGCGGGTGTGGCGCTCAGGCAGAAGCAAGAGGCCGCGCGCCTTGGGGCAGAGGTGCTCCATCGCCGTCTGCAGGGCGTGGATACAGAGCGGGGCGAAGGCCGGGTTGAGGTTATTGAAGCCGGCCGGGAACAGGTTGGTGTCCACCGGGGCGAGCTTGAAGCCCGCGTTGCGCAGGTCGACCGAGCAGTAGAACGGCGCGGGGGTGTCGAGGAAGGCCTGCCGCAGCCAGGTCTCGATCGCAGTCTGGCGGTCCAGCAGGTGGGACTCGATCTCCTGCAGCGGGCCCTGGTGGGCGGTGGTCAGAAACGGGACGGCATCAAGCAGCGGCATGGTGGTCACTCTTTTCGGCTTGGTATAGTGTAGCATTTGGTTGTCTGGCTCCGTTCGGCTGTCGGGTGCGCTGCTCGGCGGGGCTGATGGAAGAGCTGAAGAGCTTGGATGTGGGAAGGTATTTCGGCTAAATTCGGCAGACACGATACAAAAAACTGCTCGACCGTACCGATGAGGGCCTGCTTTGATGGATACGCCTGAAGCCCCGCAAGCCGCTGAATTCAGCGGTCTTAAGATCATGGTCGTGGATGACAGCAAGACCATCCGCCGCACGGCCGAGACCCTGCTGGCCAAGGCGGGGTGCATCATCGACACCGCCGTCGACGGTTTCGATGCCCTCGGCCGGATACCGGTCTTTGAGCCGGATCTCATCTTCATCGACATCCTCATGCCGCGTCTTGACGGCTATCAGACCTGTGCGCTGATCAAGAACAACCGACGCTTCCGGCGCACTCCCGTCATCCTCCTGTCGAGCAAGGACAGCATCTTCGACAAGGCGCGCGGCCGCATCGTCGGGGCGGATGACTATCTGACCAAGCCCTTCACCAGCGAGGAGCTGCTCGCCGCCCTGCGCCAGCACGCGCGGCGGGTGAAGGATGTAGAAAGCCTGACACTGGCCGGATGAGTGTTGAGCGACTTCCTTTTCATGCTCTATTGATGCCTATTGCGGAGCCCTGTTCATGGCCCATGTCCTGATCGTCGACGATTCCCCCACCGAACGGCATGTCTTGCAGAGCATGCTCGAGCGCAACGGCTTCAAGGTCAGCCTGGCTACTAATGGCGAAGAGGGGGTGGCCCAGGCCAAGGCCATTAAGCCCGACCTCATCCTGATGGACGTGGTCATGCCCGGCCTCAACGGCTTCCAGGCTACCCGGGAACTGTCCCGCACGCCGGACACGGCCTCGATCCCCGTGATCATCGTGACCACCAAGGATCAGGAAACTGATCGCATCTGGGGTATGCGCCAGGGGGCCCGGGATTACCTCACCAAGCCGGTGAAGGAGTCCCAGCTCATCGCGACGATCCGCGCCTTGATTGGGGTCTGACCTTGAGTTCCTCAGCTTTCGCCCGCCTGCGCGCGCTGGAGGGGCTTGCCTTGGCCCGTGCCGCGGGTTTGCCACGGCGGGAGGCCCTGGTCCGTCACTGGACTGCGCTGGCTTTCCGGCTCGGGGATGAGACCTTTGTCAGTCCCCTCGATCAGGTGGCCGAGATCCTGCCCATGCCCGCCGTCACCCGCTTGCCGTTGGCCCAGCCCTGGGTGCTGGGGGTGGCTAACCTGCGGGGCGAGCTGACGCCGATCATCGACATGATAGGGCTTTTGGGGCGGGGGCGCGTATCCGCCGATCCGCGCGCCCGCGTGCTGGTGTCCAGGCGCGAGGCCTGGCCCCTCGGTCTGCTGGTGAGTGAGTCGCTGGGGCTGCGGCATTTCCAGATCGAGGCGCGGCGCCGGTTGGAACAATCGCCGCCGGGGCTGGATGGCTATGTCCTTGAGGAAGTGGTCGAGCCCTGGCGCTCGTGGAAGGTTCTCGACCTCCAGCGTCTGCTGCACGGCGAGGACGTGTTGCGTACCGCGCTCCAGTAACAGGATGTTGAAAAAGGGCTTTCTGTCCTTTTTCAACTCGCGGCGTCGCGGCGCATGTCCGTGATGCGCCCCGCAGATCCATTACTTCGCGTGATGGATCTGCGTGCAAGCCATCCATGGCTTGCCTGACCAGGCCGTTGAAAAGCGTTTTTCAACGGCCTGGTCAATCCCAGCGAGGCGCGGAACGAAGCTTTTTCGGCGTCCTGCCCGGCGGTATCCGGGCAGATGCAGTAAATTCTGAAACGACAACTGATGCGTTGAATCATCAAAGAGGAAGCACGCATGGCCCAGACGAAACGTGATGACGCGCGAGCGCGTGGCATCGGACGCAACATTGTGCCGCTCATCGCCCTGGCGGTGGTGTCGCTGGTGGCTACGGTAGGCATCTTCAGCTACGTGGCGTATGTCGATCACAACCGTCTGCAGTGGCGTCTGACGGCCAGCCAGATCGAACGTATCGGTCCGGAGCTGGTGAGCGACGCCCTGCGTGCCGTGACGGGCCAGGACGATGCGGCGGCCCAGCTGCAGGTCAAGATCAACGTCTTCGAATCCCTACTGGGCAAGCTGGAGAAGGGCGATCCGGAAACCCGCATGCCTCCGGCGAAGGATGACTTGCGTGCGTCGCTCGAGGCTGTCCGTTTCAACTGGGGGCGGGTGCGTCCGTCCTTGGAGAGCATCATCGCCGCGGGGCCTGCTTATGCGCGGGTTAAGGCGGCTGGCGAGGTGATTTTGCGCGAGGTGCCGGAGATCATCGCCTTGTCCGATGAGGTGGTGCAGCAGATGGTGCGCGCAGGCGTCGGGCCGGCGCAGACCTATCTGGCTCAGCGTCAGCAGTTCCTCGTGCTGCGCATGAGGACCGCAGCCAGCGAACTGCTGCGCGGTGAGGAGAATGCCTCGGCGGCACTGGAGAAATTTGGTCGCGACGCCGCGCTGTTCGAACGCGTGCTCGAGGCCATGCTTTCCGGCCGTGGTGATTCCGAGGTTCAGCGCGTCGAAGACCCGGGTATCCGCGAAAAATTGCGCCAGGTGGCGGTCAAGTATGGCGCCATGCGCGAGTCCGTGGATGCGGTGATGCAGAGCGGCCCCACCATCATCGAGGCCACCAAGGCCTTCCAGACCAGCGACGGGCTCTTCACCGGGCTGATCGCCGCAGCTGGCGACCTGCAGCGCACGGCCACCAGCGAGCACGATGCCCTGTTCATGGTGAACATCGCCGGTTACGTCACTGCGGCCGCCACCCTGATAGCGGTGATTTTGCTTGGCGTGATCCTGGTGCGCGATGCACGACGCCGTGAGGAAATCTCCCGCGAACAGAACGATCGCAATCAGCAGGCCATCCTACGCCTGCTCGACGAGATGATGAACCTCGCCGAGGGCGACCTCACCCGTCATGCCACCGTAACCGAGGACATCACCGGGGCCATCGCAGACTCCGTGAACTACACCATTGACGCGCTGCGCGACCTGGTGGCGACTATCCAGCGGACCGCGGAACAGGTGGGCCGTTCGGCGGGCGTGTCCCAGGCCACCTCCATGCGCCTGTCCGAGGCCAGCCAGGAACAGGCCCTGCGCATCGAGCAGGCGAGCGAGGCGGTGAACGTCATCGCCGGCAAGGTGAGCGAGATGGCCGAAGGCGCGGTGGATTCCGTGTCCGTTGCGCAATCCTCAATCGAAGTGGCGCACAAGGGGGGTGAGGCCGTGCGTCAGACCATCCACGGCATGGAGCGCATCCGCGAGCAGATCCAGGACACCTCCAAGCGCCTCAAGCGCCTGGGCGAATCTTCCCAGGAGATCGGCGACATCGTGGGCCTGATTACCGACATTGCCGACCAGACCAACATCCTCGCCCTGAATGCGGCGATCCAGGCCGCCATGGCGGGCGAGGCCGGCCGCGGCTTCGCCGTGGTCGCGGACGAAGTCCAGCGCCTCGCGGAGCGCGTCGGTAACGCGACCAAGCAGATCGAGACCCTGGTGAAGACCATTCAGTCCGACACCCAGGAGGCGATGCTGTCCATGGAGCGGACCACCGCCAACGTGGTGGGCGGTGCCCAAGTCGCGGAGAACGCCGGCCGCTCGCTGGAGGAGATCGAAACCGTATCCGCGAACCTCGCCCAGCGCATCCAGGCCATCGCCCAGGCCGCGCGTGAGCAGCTGGAGGAGGCTGCCCGTATCCGTGAAACGATGCACCTGATTTCCGAGCAGACCTCGAGCACCGCGCAAGATGCGCAAGAGGCGGCCCAGGAGATCGGCAAGCTCAACGAACTGGCAAGCGAGCTGCGCACCTCGGTTGCGGGCTTCAAGCTGCCTGAGTCGGCCTGAGTGGTGGCCTGCCTGTCCGTCCTTGATCGTACTCTCTCTGCCTACGCGAATCGCGTTTCCTGAATGGAGCCTTCCGGCATGCAAACTGACCTGCCGGCCGCCCCCCCCAGTCGGGGCGGCCCAACAGGGGGACTGACGGAGTCCATCCCCGCCCCCTCCCTTTTGGGGGGCGCGAAGCCAGACAACACCACTCCCAGCAGTGCCGTCATCGATCGGCTGGGCCTGACCTGGGTCCGGCCCGCGATGGACGAGGCCTGGGGACAGGTGCGCTCAAGCCTGGAGGTCTTCGTTCAGGATCCGGCGAACTTTGCGATTTTGCGTCCTGCGCTCGAACAGGTGCACCACTTGGCCGGACTGTTCGGCCTCATGGAATTGCCTGCCGCGCGCCTGACCCTGCTCGAAGCAGGGCGACTGCTCGGGGGACTGCAGCATCAGCAGGGGGCGCCGGACGCCGCAGCGGTGGAAGCCATCCATGGACTCCGCCCTTCGGGTGACGCTTCGCGACCCAACGCCGTTGCCGATGGCGTTGTTATCGAGCCGCTGCTGGTGGCGGTGTCCCGCGTGGCTCTCTATGTCGAGCTTTTGCGGCGTGGGGAGGACGTGTCGGAGCTCGCCCTCCTTTCGGTCTGCAATGGCCTGCGCCTGGCGCAGGGGCTGCCCGCCCTCGGGGCGCGATCCTTCCTCGAACGCATCGCGCTCATGCAGGCCGGGCCATTCCGGGAGCGCAGCTGCGCCCTCGAGGCTGCGCGCGGGGTGGCCGCCAAGGCCCGAGTCCTGCTTGAGCGCGCCCTCCTGGCCTGGCTCAAGGCGCAGCCGCAGGCCCATCTGGCCGTCGCCAAGGCCTTCGCCATGGCAGCAGACGGGGCCTCTACGCGGGAGGAAGGGGTGCTCTGGTGGAGTGCTGAGGTTCTGGCCCGAACCTTGGGGGATCCCCGCTTGGCCCAGGCCGGTGGGCTGAAACCCCTGCTCGGACGCCTCAACCGGGAGCTGAAACAGCGCGCGGGGGCGGGGTTCGAGCCCTCGCCCCAGACCGCGCTCGGCGACAATGAGTTGACGCATGAGGTCCTGTCCTTGCTGGCCCAGCATGTCAGCCAGCATCCGGCCGTCGTCCAGGCCCTCGCGGCCGTGGGTTGGCCGGCCCAGATCCCCGGGGCACTCGAATCCGAGGCCGCCGAGAATGCCCTGCTGGTGGCTGAGCCGGAAATCGTTGCCCAGGCAGCGGAGCAGCTCAAGGCAGCGCTCGATCCCGTGCAGGACCGCTTCGATCTGGCCATGCGTTCGGGCGATGCCCCGGCCATCCTCGGTCTGGCCCCCGATCTCGACCAGCTTGCCGCAACCATGCGCATGCTGGAGCTTGACACGGCAGCAGCCTCCCTCGAGGCTGCGGCATCCCGCCTGCATGAGGCCCAGGCGCAGGGCATGGCCCTAGATGAGGACGGGCTGGAGCAAGTCGCCGGCGCGCTCATGCGTGCTGACGTGGAAACCGAGCGTCTGCGTCTCGGCCTGCCCGAAGGCGAGGGTATCGGTGCGACCATGCTGGTCGAGGCGATGGACACCGTGGCCGTGCAGGGTTTGGAGGACGTGCTGCTGGCCAAGGAGCTTCTGCTCACCATGTGGAAGGATGGGGGCGGCGAGGCCCGGCGTGGCGAAGTCCTGCAATTGCTGGAGCGCGTGCGTGGAAGCTTCGAGATGCTGTCCCTGCGCCCCTGGTCCGGCCTGGTGGGCGGCATGCTCGACTATGCCGTCGCGCTGCCGCTCGGCACGATTCCCTCCGCGCGCGAGCAGGAGGCCGTGGCAGATGTCTTCGCCAGCCTTGAGTACGGGCTGGAGAACCTGCGCGACTATCGTCAGGTCCCTGAGCGTGTCCTTGCCTTCGGCGAGGATGCCTTGGCCCGTCTGCGGGGCGGGACTTGGGTCATCTCAGTGGGCCGTGCATTCGGGGACATGGCCGAGCCGCCCATGCATGCCGATGCCGGGCTTCCGCGCGACGAGCAGGCGACCGCCCAGACCGTCGCCGCAGAGGAGGCACTCCAGCCGCCTCCAGTCGAAGTGATCGAGCCCATTCACGAGGGCGTGTCTGCGCCTGCCGTGGCCGAGCAGCCCTCGGAGGCTGGCTCCGCGGCCGCTGGAGTGCAACCGGCCCTTGAGGTCCCGCGCTTGGTGCCCGAGGATACCGACAGCGAGCTCCTCGAGATCTTCATCGAGGAGGCCCGCGAGGTTCTCGAGACCATCCGCACGCAGTTCCAGCAATGGAGAAGCGACCCTGGCAACACCTCGGCCCTGACGGAGCTGCGGCGAGCGTTCCACACCCTAAAGGGCAGCGGGCGCATCATTGGTGCACAGCTGGTGGGCGAGTTCGGCTGGGCCTTCGAAAATCTGCTCAACCGCGTCCTCGAGGGTGTGCTGCCAGCCAGCGCCCCCCTGTTCCGGCTGCTGGAGCATGCGCCAAGCCGATTGGAGCAGCTGCTCGATGCCCTGGAGGGTAAGCCCGGCCTCGTCGTCTCGGAGGTCGAGCGCCTCTGCGAGGCCAGCGCGGCCTTCCTCAGCGAAGGCGCGGCGGCCCTGGATCGCCTGGCCGGCGAGGCCGTGTCGCCGCCGGTGGAGGAGGTTAGCCTCTCATCTTCCCATGTGGCCGTGGAAGCGACAGCGTCCATTCAGGGGCCTCGTCCTTCGGACGAAGCGGCGCAACCGAGCGCCGCTGTTCCTTCCCCAGCGCCGGTGCTGCGCATCGATCCCCAGTTGTACGAGATTTTCCGCAGCGAGGTCGAGGGCTATCTGCAGATCCTGCGCCAGGCGGCCGAGCGTGGTCGGCGCGAAGGCGGACTCCATCCCGATGCAGAGTTGATCCGGGTGACGCACTCCCTGCTGGGCAGTGCGCGTACCGCCGACGCCTCGCGCATCGTGGCCCTGGCCGGCCATCTCGAACATGCCATGCGCCTTGCCTTCGAAACTCAGCAAGTCTTGGATGCAGCGCTTCTTGATCTGATCGATTCGGCGGTGGACAGCATCGTGCTTCTGCTCGATGACATCGGCGGATTGGTGGTTGAGCTTCCTGACCTGGAGCGCCTCATCCAGGAACTGGGGGATGCGGTGGCCAGGCTACAGTCTTCCCAGGAGCCTCGCGAGGCCCTCGAGGCCGTCGAGGCAGTCGAGGCAGTCGAGGCAGTCGAGGCAGTCGAGGCAGTCGAGGCAGTCGAGGCAG
>JBMFOY010000017.1:11067-20353 GCA_049969375.1 Halothiobacillaceae bacterium
CAGTCGAGGCAGTCGAGGCAGTCGAGGCAGTCGAGGCAGTCGAGGCAGTCGAGGCGGTCGAGGCGGTCGAGGCGGTCGAGGCAGTCGAGGCAGTCGAGGCCGTCGAGGCCGTCGAGGTATCGACCCAGGACGGCGTCACCGTCGAACTCACCCAGGTCGAGGCGGAGGGCTATGACATCCCTGCGGATCAGGATCAGATGCTGCTCGCCATCTTCCGCGAGGAGGCCGAGGAGATCCTTGAGCAACTCGACGAGGCCCTTGCCTCCTGGCAGCGCGATCCTGTCAGCAAAGCCCATCAGCAGGCGTTGCAGCGCCATCTGCACACCTTCAAGGGGGGCGCGCGCATGGCCGGCATGCTCCACATGGGTGATCTGGCCCACCATCTCGAAAATGTGTTCATGGACCTGGAGGCCAACCGCTATCCGGTCAATCCTGCCCTGCTGACCTTCATGCAGCGCGTCTTCGACCACTTGCATGGCATGGTCGACCGCTTGCGTGGCGCTCAGCCGATCGCTCCAGCCACCGATCTGGTCACAGCGCTGGAGGGCTTGCGCGAGCGTGGTGGCGTCCCGGAGAGCGTGGCGGTTTCGGCGCCTGCGGGGGGGGAGGTGCCGGAGGCTGTGCTCGAAGCCGCGCCCGCGCCGCTGCCTAGCGCGGAGATCCCCACCACGGTCGAGTCGGCGGCGCCGATGTCGCGCGAGGCGGCGACGCCTCCCCCGGTCATTGGGGAGGTGTTGCGTGTCCGTGCCGATCTCCTCGATCGGATGGTGACCTCGGCAGGCGAATCCGCGATCTACCAAGCTCGCCTGGCTCAGCTTTTCGCCGGCTTTGCCCGCCAGTTGCACGAGCTCGAGCAGACCGTGACTCGTCTGCGGGCTCAGCTGCGCCGCATGGAGATCGAGAACGAGGCGCAGATGGTTTGGCGCTTCCAGCAGGAAACCGGCCGGAGCGCGGAGGAGTTCGATCCACTCGAGTTCGATCGCTTCACCCTGCAGCAAGAGCTGAGCCGCGGCGTGATGGAGTCGCTCGGGGACATCGAGAGCGTGCAGGATGCGCTGGAGGATGCCCTGCGTAACGCCGAAATGCTGCTGACCCAGCAGGGCCGCCTTGGCCAGACCTTGCAGGATGGCCTGATGGGTGCACGCCTGGTGCGCTTTGAGGATGTGGTCCCGCGCCTCAAGCGCTTGGTACGCCAGGTGGCGCGCGACCTTGGCAAGCAGGCCGAACTGACGGTCCACGGCGGGGACGTCGAGCTCGACCGCGGCCTGCTCAATACCTTGGTGCCCGCGTTCGAGCACATGTTGCGCAATTCCCTCGCCCACGGCATCGAGCTGCCCGACGAGCGTGCCGCACGCGGCAAGAGCCGGGAGGGCCGCATCCAGCTGCACATCACCAGTCAGGGTGGACTGATCCAGATTGCCCTGGAGGATGATGGTGCGGGTATTGATGTTGAAGGCGTGCGTCGTAAAGCCCGGGAGCGGGGCATTTTGGATGCACGCTCGGCCGAGGATGACCAGGCGGCTATGCAGCTGATCTTCCACTCTGGCATCAGCACGGCCAAAGAGGTGTCGCAAGTGGCAGGGCGCGGGGTGGGCATGGATGTTGTCGCCGAGGCCTTGCGTCAGGTAGGCGGGGATATTCAGGTCGAAAGCCAGCGTGGTTGGGGGGCGCGTTTTAAGCTGCATGTACCGCTGACCCAGTCCATTACCCAAGGTGTTGTCGTCGTCGTTGATGAGCAGGTCTTTGCCCTGCCGTACAGTGGTATCGAGGCGATCCTAAGGGATCCGGCGGCGCACCTGAGCACCCTCTTTGACGAGGATAAGCCGACTTGGGAGTATGCCGGCGAGCAGCTTCCGCTGGTTGATCTTGCCCCGCTGCTTGGTCTGTCTTCTAGCGTACGTCGAGCAGAGGGCATGGTCCCTTTGATGGTGCTGCGTTTGGGTGAGCGCCGCATGGTTCTGCGGGTCGATGCCTTGCAGGGCAGTCAGCAGCTGTTCATCAAGGCGCTCGGTCCCTTCCTCTCCAGGGTGCCCGCCCTGGCGGGGGCCACCCTGCTGGGGGATGGGCGCGTGGTGCTGGTGCTGGACGTGGCCGAGCTGTTCCGCCTTGCCAGCCAAGCACGGACCAAGCCGGTCGAGGTCCAGGCAGCCGGGGCAAGACGTGCCCAGGTGCTGGTGGTGGACGACTCGATCACCATCCGCAAGGTCACCACGCGCATCCTCGAACGCTACGGCATCGAGGTGGCGACGGCGAAGGACGGCGTCGATGCGCTGGCCTGGCTGCATGACCATATGCCCACCGTGGTGCTCAGTGATATCGAGATGCCACGCATGGACGGTTTCGAGCTGCTCGCTTCCATCCGCAACGAGGCGCGCCTTAAGCACCTTCCGGTCGTGATGATCACCTCCCGCACGGGCCAGAAGCATCGTGATAAGGCCGAGGCCCTCGGAGTGAGTGCCTATCTTGGCAAGCCCTACACGGAGGCGGAACTGATGCAGATCCTTCAGGCCTGGCTGCCGGAGGATGTGGGCCTTGCAACGAGCAGTATGGCTGGAGGTGCGGTATGACGCAGGAGATGCAAGGCGGTGGCATTGCAGCAAGCGGCGCTGGACGGAATGAGCCGGGGGCGGCGCAACGCAAGGATGAGCGCATCCTTTGCGCGCGCCTGCCTCTGCAGGGCGTGAGCTTGCTGGTGCCTTATGCCTGCGTGGCGGAGATCGTCAGTCTTTCATTGCGCAGCAATGCCGGTGCCTTCCTCGGTGAGGTCGATTGGCGCGGCGTCCGCATCCCTGTCCTCAGCCTTGAGCGGGCCTGTGGGCGGGAGGTCGAGGTACCGCGCGGCCGCGTGCGCCTAGTGGTCCTCTACGGCCTGCGGGACAAGGAGGCCCTGCCCTACTATGCCATCGTGCTGGATGGTGCGCCGCGGACCGAGAGCGTTCAACCCGACGTGCTCAAGGAGGGGCCGAGCAGCAACTGCAGCCTGCTCGGCAGCGGGGTGATGATGGGAGGGCAGACCTACCATATCCCCGACCTGGAGGCGATCGAGGTCTGGCTGGGAGGGGTTCATTTCGGTCGCGGATAAGGCCATCCCCCGTGGGACGGCCTTTCAGACAAAGTCACCCCAAAGGGTCTGAGCCGCGGCCAGGAGGGTCAAGCCCGCGGTTTCGGTGCGCAGGATGCGCGGCCCCATGCGCACGGGGGTGAAGCCACACTGGATTGCCATGGCGATCTCCTCATCGCTCAGTCCGCCTTCCGGGCCGATCAGCACCTCGAGCGCAGCGGGGCGGTCAAGCTCTGCGAGGCTTGCGGCGCCCCCCGGGGCCAGCACGATCCGGGTCGCCGGTCCTTTCGGCTCGGTCAGCACCGACTCCAGCCTTGCAGGCTCATCCAGCCGCGGAAGGCGGTTGCGTCCGCACTGCTCGCAGGCGGATTGCAGGATGCCGCTCCAGCGCTCCAGGCGTCGCTCGGCGCGCTCCTCGTCCAGTCTCACTACGCTGCGTGCGGTGGTCACCGGACTGATGCGGGTGGCCCCGAGTTCGGTCGCCTTCTGCAGGGTGACGTCCATGCGCTCGCCCTTGCTGATGCCCTGGATCAGCCGCACCGCGAGCGGCGATTCACGCTCGACGGCTTCGAACGCAAGCAGGCTCAGCCCGCCGCCGCCGAGCAGTTCGGCGGCAAACTGGCCGCCCTGGCCATTGAAGGCGATAACGGGATGGCCGGGCGCAAGGCGCAGCACGCGCTCCAGGTGCTGGCGCGCCTCCCGGGGCAGGCAGACCTGCTGTCCGACGGTCAGCGGCAGGTCGATGAAGACGCGAGGGATTCTCACGGGGACTTATTCTCGGGTCGCGACATCGATGCCAGCGCGGGTGACATCGGCGAGCATGGCGATGTCGTCCTCGCTGAGCACGTAGGGCGGCATCCAGTAGACGACGTTGCCGAGCGGGCGCAGCAGGGCCTCGTGTTTCAGGCCGTGCTCGAACACGCGCAGGCCGCGCCGTTCCTGCCAGGGATAAGGTTCGCGGGTGGCCCTGTCGCGTACCATCTCGATGGCGAGGATCATCCCGCACTGGCGCACCTCGGCGACATGTGGGTGGTCGGTAAGACCGGCCGTGGCTTCGCCCATCATCTGGCTCAAACGCCGGTTGGCCCCCAGAACGTCCGTCTGCTCGAAGAGGTCCAGGGTGGCCAGCGCGGCAGCACAGGCCAACGGGTTGCCGGTGTAGCTGTGCGAGTGCAGGAAGGCCGAGAGCTTCTCGTAGTCGTCGTAGAACACTTGGTAGACCGCATCCGTGGTGAGCACGGCGGCGAGCGGAAGAAAGCCGCCGGTCAGGCCCTTGGAGAGGACCATGAAGTCCGGGGTAATGCCGGCCTGTTCGCAGGCGAACAGGCTGCCGGTACGGCCGAAACCCACTGCGATCTCGTCCGCGATCAGGTGGACCTGGTAGCGGTCGCACAGCTCGCGCAGTAGCCTCAGATAGAGCGGGTCGTGCATGCGCATGCCGCTCGCGCATTGCACCAGCGGCTCGATGATGACCGCGCTGATCTCCTCGCGATGTTCTGCGAGCAGGGTCTCCATGCCGACGGCGGCGCGGCGTGCAACGTCGGCGCAGCTCTCTCCGGGAAGGCGGGCGGAACAGTCGGGAGAGGGGGCCTTGAGCACATCCATCAACAGCGGCTGGTAGGTGGCCTTGAACAGGCTGACATCGCCGACCGACAGGGCTCCGAGGGTTTCGCCGTGGTAGCTGTGCTCCAGGCAGACGAACTTGGTCTTGCGTTCCGCGCCCTGGTTGCGCCAGGCGTGGTAGCTCATCTTCAGCGCCACCTCGATGGCGGAGGAGCCGTTGTCGGCGTAGAACACGCGGGTCAGGCCGTCCGGGGCGAGCTTCACCAGCCGTTCGGAGAGTTCGATCACCGGGGCGTGAGTGAAACCCGCCAGCAGCACGTGCTCGAGGGTGTCGAGTTGCTGTTTGATGCGCGCGGCGATGAATGGATTAGCGTGGCCGAACAGGTTGACCCACCAGGAGCTGACCGCGTCCAGGTAGCGGCGGCCGTCGAAGTCGTACAGCCATACGCCCTTGCCGCGCGCGATGGGGATCACGGGCAGGCGCTCGTGGTCCTTCATCTGCGTGCAGGGGTGCCAGAGGACGTCAAGGTCGCGCCGGCTCCAGGCGGCGTTGATGGAATCAGTCACCGCCACCGTCTCCGCCGCCATCGTCATGGTCATGGTCATGGTCATGGTCATGGTCATGGTGGGGGAACGTATCCCCGCCACTGGAGGTGCTGTCGCGAGCCAAGGGCTGCACCCGCAGGGCCGTGCCCTCCACGCCGATGACCTCCACCCGGGTACCGGCGGGAAGATCGGGGCCGAATACCCGCCAGAGAGTGTCGTCCATATGCACCCGTCCGACACCGTTCACGATGGGGGTGTTAAGGGTGAGGATGCGGCCCACATTCTGGGCGCCGCGCACATTGAGGGTTGGATGGTCCGTCTTGATTGGATGCCTTTTGATGTAGCGGCGGCCGAGGACGGTGGCGAAGATGGAGAGGGCGGCGAACAGGATGAGCTGAACTTCCAGGCCCATGCCCGGCATGAGCCAGAGTAAGCCGCCGACGCTCATCGCTGCGATCCCCATCCACAGGAAGAAGGTGGACGGGGTGAGCATCTCGAGGATCATCAGGGCCAGTCCGAGGACCAGCCAGTGCCAGGTGTCCAGATCAGGCATGCGGCTTGTCCTTGAGGAAGGCCTCTTTGGCGAGTTCACCGATGCCTTCCAGCGAGCCAAGGATGCCGGAGGCCTCGATGGGCAGCATGATGACCTTCTGGTTGGGGGCGGTGGCCACAGCCTGGAAGGCCTCGATGTAGCGGCTGGCGACGAAGTAGTTGATGGCCTGTACGCTGCCGCCGGCAATTGCCTCGCTGACCGTGCGGGTGGCGACGGCCTCGGCCTGGGCCAGACGCTCGCGCGCCTCCGCCTCGCGGAAGGCTGCCTCCTTCTCACCCTCGGCCTTGAGGATCTGCGCCTGCTTCTCGCCATCCGCCTTGAGGATGGCCGCCTGGCGCAGCCCCTCCGCCTCCAGGATGGCCGCGCGCTTGTCACGCTCGGCCTTCATCTGCCGAGCCATCGAATCCACCAGGTCCTTGGGCGGAGTGATGTCCTTGATCTCGATGCGGGTGATCTTGGTGCCCCAGGGGGAGGTGGCCTCGTCCACCACGGTCAAAAGGCGGGCGTTGATCTCATCGCGCTTGGAGAGCAGCTCGTCCAGGTCCATCGAGCCCATGACGGTGCGGATGTTGGTCATGGTCAGGTTGAGGATGGCATATTCGAGGTTGTGCACCTCGTAGGCCGCCTTGGCGGCATCCAGCACCTGGAAGAACACCACGCCGTCCACTTGGACCATGGCGTTGTCCTGGGTGATGACCTCCTGCGAGGGCACGTCGAGCACCTGTTCCATCATGTTCATCTTGCGCCCGATGCGATCGATGAACGGGATGATCAGGTTGAGGCCGGGGGGCAGGGTGCGCATGTAGCGGCCGAAGCGCTCGACCGTGTATTCCCGGCCCTGCGGCACGGTTTTCACGCCGGCGAAGATGAAGATCACGGCCAGAGCTAACAGCGTCAATGCAAAACCTGTCATGGGGATCTCCTTGGTTGAGGTTCCCTTGAGGAAATTCTGAAAAAATCCATCCATGGATTTTTTCAGCTCGCCTTATCAAGACACATGTCCGCGACGGCCTCCGCGAATCAACGACGTGTGTCGTTGATTCGCAGAGGGGCGTCCTGCCCCAAACAGGAAACGCTGAATGATTCAGCGTTTCCTTGAGTGCAGGGGGCGCTTACAGCTCCATGTCCGGCCGCGCATGGAACAGGCGCTGCCAGAGGGTGAGACTGGGCTCGACCTGATTCATAGTGTAGAAATGCAAGCCGGGGGCCCCGCCCGCGAGCAGGTCCTCGCACATCTCGCCCACCACGTCTAGGCCATAGGCGCGGATGCTCTCGGCATCGTCACCAAAGCCTTCCAGTCGTTTGCGCAGCCAGCGCGGGATCTCCGCGCCGCAGGCATCCGAGAAGCGCGCAAGCTGAGTGTAGTTGGTGATGGGCATGATGCCGGGAATGACCGGGATGTCGAGCCCCATCCGTTCGCAGTCGTCCATGAAGCGGAAATAGGCATCCACGTTGTAGAAGTACTGGGTGATGGCGGCATCCGCCCCGGCGCGCACCTTGCGGGCGAAGTTTTCCAGGTCTGCCTTGGCCGAGGGGGCCTGCGGGTGGATCTCGGGGTAGGCCGCCACCTCGATATGGAACCAGTCGCCGGTCACCTCGCGGATGAACTCGACCAGCTCGTTGGCGTAGCGCAGCTCGCCCGGGTCGCGCATGCCGGAAGGCAAATCGCCGCGTAGGGCGACGATGCGGCGGATGCCCTGCGCCTTGTAATCTTCGAGGATGGCGCGGATTTGCGCGCGGGTGGAGCCGATGCAGGAGAGATGCGGCGCGGCCTCGATGCCGGAGTCGCGCTGGATCTCGCGCACGGTGTCGAAGGTGCGCTCTTGGGTGGAGCCGCCCGCGCCGAAGGTGACCGAGAAATAGCTTGGTTGCATGGCCTTAAGGGCCTGCCAGGTGGCGCGCAGCCTGGCCGCGCCTTCCTCGCTCTTGGGTGGGAAGAACTCGCAGCTGAACGAGGGCAGGGTGGTGCGCATGGCGGCCTCCTCAGTAGCGGTAGCTGTCCGGCTTGTACGGACCCTCGACGGGCACGCCGAGGTACTCGGCCTGGGCCGGAGTCATGCGGGTGATCACCCCGCCGAAGCCTTCCACCATGTAGCGGGCCACCTCCTCGTCCAGAGTCTTCGGTAGCACGTCGACCCGGATGCGGGCTGGTTTTTCGGCGGCAGGCAGGTCGGCGAAGCGGCCGGCGTAGAGGTGGATCTGAGCCAGCACTTGGTTGGCGAACGAGCCGTCCATGATGCGGCTCGGATGGCCGGTAGCGTTGCCGAGGTTCACCAGCCGCCCCTCGGAGAGAAGGATCAGGTAGTCGTCGCTGGCAAGGTCCGGGGCTTGACCGGCCGGGGTATCGCGGTAGACCTTGTGCACCTGCGGCTTGATCTCGTCCCAGGCCCAGTGCTGGCGCATGTAGGCGGTGTCGATCTCATTGTCGAAGTGGCCGATATTGCACACCACCGCGCCCTTCTTGAGGGCCTTGAGCATCGGCGCGTCACAGACGTTGACATTGCCGGTAGTGGTGACGATCAGGTCGATCTTGCCAAGCAGGGCACGGTCCACGCAGTGATCGGTGCCGTCGTTGATGCCATTGAGGTAGGGGGAGACGACTTCAAAGCCGTCCATGCAGGCCTGCATGGCGCAGATCGGATCGATCTCGGAGACCTTGACGATCATGCCCTCCTGGCGCAGCGAGGCGGCCGAGCCCTTGCCCACATCGCCATAACCGATCACCAGGGCCTGCTTGCCGGACAGTAGATGATCGGTGGCGCGCTTGATCGCATCGTTGAGTGAGTGACGGCAGCCGTACTTGTTGTCGTTCTTGCTCTTGGTGACCGAGTCGTTGACATTGATTGCCGGGATCTTGAGTGTGCCCGCCTTGAGCATCTCCCACAGGCGGTGGACGCCGGTGGTAGTCTCCTCGGAAACGCCATGCACCTGCGCCAGCAGTTCGGGGTGTTTCTGGTGCATCAGCCCGGTGAGATCGCCGCCGTCATCCAGCAGCATGTTTGGCACCCAGCCGTTGGGACCGTGGATAGTCTGCTCGATGCACCACCAGTACTCCTCCTCGGTCTCGCCCTTCCAGGCGAACACCGGGATGCCGGCGGCGGCAATGGCGGCGGCGGCGTGGTCCTGGGTGGAGAAGATATTGCACGAGGACCAGCGCACCTCGGCACCGAGCGCAACCAGGGTCTCGATCAAGACCGCAGTCTGGATGGTCATGTGCAGGGAGCCGGTGATCCGTGCGCCGGCGAGCGGCTTGGCGTCCTGGTACTTGCGGCGGATGGCCATGAGTGCGGGCATCTCGGTCTCCGCGATGCGGATCTCCTTGCGGCCCCACTCGGCCAGGGACAGGTCGGCGACTTTG
The DNA here is from genome assembly GCA_049969375.1 of Halothiobacillaceae bacterium. GTDB lineage: Bacteria > Pseudomonadota > Gammaproteobacteria > Halothiobacillales > Halothiobacillaceae > Thiofaba. Next base: position 20,149 of record JBMFOY010000017.1, read on the forward strand.
AAATCGGTGAAGGACATGCAACGTTTCTCCTTAGGTAAACGCTGAAAAGATCCATCCATGGATTTTTTCAGCTCGTCTCGTCGCGGCGCATGTCCGCGACGGCCTCCGCGAATCAACGACTGACGTCGTTGTTCGCGTTGGGGCATCCTGCCCCAAACGGGAAACGCTGAATCATTCAGCGTTTCCCTAGCGCGGGGGCCTGCAG
>JBMFOY010000018.1:0-20267 GCA_049969375.1 Halothiobacillaceae bacterium
AACGACGCACGTCGTTGATTCGCGGAGGCCGTCGCGGACATGTGCCGCGACGAGATGATCTGAAAAAATCCATGGATGGATTTTTTCAGAGTTACTCTAGACCAGCCCGAATCCATGCGCATCACTCCCCTGCCCGCCTTCGACGACAACTACATCTGGCTGCTGCACGACGGCACGGACGCGGCCGTGGTCGATCCGGGCGATGCACGGCCGGTGATCGACCACCTCGACGGCCAAGGCCTGCACCTGAACGCCATCCTGCTCACCCACCACCACTGGGACCACACGGGCGGCGCGCGCGAACTGGCCGAGCGTTATGGGACGCCGATCCTCGGCCCGCATTCAGACCGCATCGACTGCGTCAGTCGGCCACTCAAAGAGGGGGAGACCGTCGATCTCGGCACGCTTGGCCAGTGGCGGGTGATGGCCACCCCTGGCCACACCCTCGACCACATCGCCTACTACAGCCAGGAGGCGGGCGCGCTGTTCTGCGGCGACACCCTGTTCGGCGCCGGCTGCGGCCGACTGTTTGAGGGCACCCCGCAACAGATGCAGGACTCCCTCGAAAAGATCCGCGCCCTGCCTGATGACACCCTCATCTACTGCGGCCACGAGTACACCGAGGACAACCTTCGCTTCGCGGTGCTGGCCGAGCCCGGCAACCCGGCCATCCGCGCCCGCATTGAGGCCGCCCGCGCACAGCGCGAGCGGGGTGAGGCGACCGTCCCCTCCACCCTCCGGCTCGAGAAGTCGACCAACCCCTTCCTGCGCTGGGACAGCCTTGAGCTGCGCCAGCGTGCAGCCAAGCGCAGCGGGCAGGACATCTCCAGGCCTGGTGCGATGTTCGCCGCGGTACGCGCCTGGAAGGACGCGTTCGACACCGATCTTGCCTGAACCCCCCGTCAACGTTAGCATCGCCGGCTTGATCCAGGACAGCAGTACAGGCCTCCGATGCGCTTGTTTCCCCTCGCCATCGTGCTCATGCTTGCCCTTTCGGGCTGCGCCGAGCTGGACATCCGCGGAGATAAAGCCGATGCACAGCCTGAACCGGGTGCGACGCCGAGCGCCCTGCCGAATCACGAGGACCTCTACCGTCTTGCTGCCCAGGAGCCTGCACCCGCAACCCAGGCCCCGCGCGGCGACCCCGCCCCCGACTATGGCCTGTGGACCCGTCTGGCGCGCGACTTCACCATGCACTCCATGGTGCACGACCGCATCGACCGGGAGATGTTCAGCTACCTCGGCCGGCTGGACCAGTTGCAGACCATCACCCAGCGCGCGGAACCCTACCTGTTCTTCATCGTCGAGCAGCTGCGCGAGCGTGGCATGCCGATGGAGCTCGCCCTGCTGCCGATCGTCGAAAGCGCCTACCAGCCGCAAGCCACCTCGCGCTCCCAGGCCGCCGGCTTGTGGCAGTTCATCCCCAGCACCGGCCAGCATTTCGGCCTGAAGCAGAACTGGTGGTACGACGGCCGCCGTGATGTACACGCCTCCACCCAAGCCGCACTGGACTACCTCCAGCGCCTGAATGACATGTTCAATGGTGACTGGCCCCTCACCCTGGCCGCCTACAACGCCGGCGAAGGCACCGTCAGCCGGGCCATCGAACGCGCTGCCGCCCGGGGGGAGCCGACCGACTACTGGTCGCTCGACCTGCCGGAAGAAACCCAGGCCTACGTCCCCCGCCTGATCGCCCTCAGCCGCCTATTCCACGATCCACACGTGTACGGACTGATTCCGCACAAGGTCGAAGATGCCCCCTTCCTCGCCCGCATCGAGCTGGACCGCCCGCTGGACTTGTCCAAGGTCGCCAACGCCATGGACATGAGCGTGGATGAGCTTTATCGCCTCAACCCAGGCTTCAAGCGCGGGGTGAACGGCAATGGCACGGAAGCCGTGGCCCTGCTTCTGCCGCAGAACAAGGCCCACCGGCTGAAGACCATGGACATGAAAGAGCTGTATGCCGTCCTGCCCAAACAGCGCCAGGTCAAGGCGACGCGCGGTGAGAGCGTGGCCAGCTTCGCCCGCCGCCACGGCGTGAGCGTCGCGACCCTGCGCGAGATGAACCCCCTGCTGCGGGACAAGGTCACACGCGGCCAGACCGTGCTGCTCCCCGAAAGGCCCTCTGAGGGTATCGAACTGGCCGAGGCCAAACCAACCGCTTCACCGGCTCCCGGCAAGGCCATCCATCACGCAGTTTCCCCCGGTGAAAACCTCTACCAGATCTCGCGCCAGCACGGGGTGGACACCCAGACCCTCGCCTCGTGGAACGGACTGAAGCCGGATACCACGCTCAAGGCAGGGCAGAAGCTGGTCATCTACACCGCCCCGTCGGGGGTCCGACGGTCACACCCCGCAGGAGATCCCGGCATAGAAGCCGGGAGGGTCGGAGAGAACGGATCAGCGGATCGGGGATCGCCGAAGGCGCTACACGAAGCTGGCGAAGCCCGCCCGAAGGATAGCGCGCAGAGTAATGTGGCCGGCCTCCACGAGGCCAAGATCGCGCAAGGACGCACACCGAGCGCCACCGCTAAAGCGCCTGCCGAGGAAGCGCGCAAGATCACCTACACCGTGCAGAAAGGGGACACCCTGTTCAGCATCGCCAGGCGCTTCAAAGTGGGGGTGGCGCAGCTGCGCCAGTGGAACAAGCTGGACGAGAAGGGCGAGCTCAAGCCCGGCCAGACCATCGTCGTCGTACTCGCCGAAGCGCCGTCGAAAACCTCCTGATGACGAGGGCAGGGGAAGCCCCTGGCTGTGGGCAGGTTCCATCCTCCCTCCGGGAATAAAGGCACTGTAGGAGTGCCCGCCCCAGGCCGATGCGCATCATCTGCGCATCATCGCGGTGCGTCCACCGCTCACCCAGAGGCCAAGGGAAACGCTGAATCATTCAGCGTTTTCGGTTTGGGGCAGGATGCCTCAACGCGAACAACGACGTCAGTCGTTGATTCGCGGAGTCCGCCGCGGACATGCGCCTTGATAAGACGAGCTGAAAAAATCCATGGATGGATTTTTTCAGAGCATCCCAAGCGGCCCGTGGCGATGAAGGAATGCTGGGGGGAGGCAGACTTGCCTCAAACCACCACATCCGCCAGATGGCCCTTGCTCTCCAACCAGGCGCGCCGATCAAAGGCACGTCGCTTGGCCAGCAGCATGTCGAGCATGAGGCGCGCCTCCTCCGCCTGATCCAGGGTCAGGCGTACCAGGCGGCGGGTCTCCGGGGCGATGGTCGATTCGCGCAGCTGCATCGGGTTCATCTCGCCCAGGCCCTTGAAGCGGGTCACGCTCACCTTGCCCACCTTCTCCGCCGTCAGGCGGTCGAGGATGCCGTCGCGCTCCTGCTCGTCCAGCGCGTAGAACACCTGCTTGCCGGCATCGATGCGGAACAGCGGCGGCATGGCCACGTACACGCGCCCGGCCTCGACCAGGCTGGGGAAATGGCGCACGAACAGGGCGCACAGCAGGGTGGCGATGTGCTGGCCATCCGAGTCGGCATCCGCCAGCACGCACACCTTGCCGTAGCGTAGCCCCGACAGATCGGGGTTGCCCGGCTCGATGCCAAGCGCCACCGCGATGTCGTGCACCTCTTGGGAGGCGAGCACCTGTTCCGGGTCGGTCTCCCAGGTATTCAGGATCTTGCCGCGCAGGGGCAGAATGGCCTGGAAGTCCCGATCGCGCGCCTGCTTGGCCGAGCCGCCGGCAGAGTCGCCCTCGACCAGGAACAGCTCGGTGCGGGAAAGATCGGTGGACAAGCAGTCCGCCAGCTTGCCCGGCAGCGCGGGGCCCTGGGTCACGCGCTTGCGTACCACCTTCTTCTCCTCGCGCAGGCGGCGCTGGGCCTTCTGGATGGCAAGCTGCGCGATCTGCTCGCCCACCTCCGGCTGCTGGTTGAGCCACAGGCTGAAGGCGTCCTTGAGCACGCCCGAGACGAAGGCCGCGCTCTCGCGCGAGGCGAGGCGCTCCTTGGTCTGGCCGGCGAATTGCGGTTCGCGCATCTTCAGGGAGAGCACGAAGGTCACATCCTGCCAGACGTCTTCCGGTGCGAGTTTGAGCCCACGCGGCAGCAGGTTGCGGAACTCGCAGAACTCGCGCAGGGCCTCGGTCAGCCCCAGGCGCAGGCCATTGACGTGGGTGCCGCCCTGTGTGGTGGGAATGAGGTTGACGTAGCTCTCCTGGACGGCCTCGCCACCCTCGGCCAGCCAGGCCAGCGCCCAGTCCACCGCCTCGCGCTCGCCCGCAAGGCTGCCCGTGAAGGCCGCCACCGGCAGGATCGGCTGACCGGCCAAGGCCTCCAGCAGGTAATCGCGCAGCCCATCCGCATAGCACCACTCGTCCTTCGTGCCCTCCGCCTCGTCGACGAACGTGACTTTAAGGCCGGGGCACAACACCGCCTTGGCACGCAGCAGCTGGCGCAGGCGGCCCACCTGGAACTTCGGTGTGTCAAAGTACTTCGGCTCCGGCCAGAAACGCACCAGGGTGCCGGTGCGATTCCTGCCCACCGTGCCGGTCACGCGCAGATCCTCCACCTTGGCGCCGTGCTCGAAGGCCATGGCGTGTTCCTTGCCGTCTCGCCAGACGGTGACCTCCAGCCGGCGCGAGAGCGCATTGACCACCGACACCCCCACCCCGTGCAGGCCACCGGAGTAGCCGTAGGCCTTCTCGGAGAACTTGCCGCCTGCATGCAGCTTGGTGAGGATCACCTCCACCCCCGGAATGCCTTGTTCGGGGTGGATATCGACCGGCATGCCACGTCCGTCGTCGACCACCGAGACCGAACCATCGCCGTGCAGGGTCACCTCAATGCGCTTGGCGAAGCCGGCCAGCGCCTCATCCACGCTGTTGTCGATGACCTCCTGCGCCAGATGATTCGGGCGGGTAGTGTCGGTATACATGCCGGGACGCTTCTGCACCGGCTCGAGCCCGGTGAGTACCTCGATGGCGGCGGCGTTGTAGGCGTTGCTGCTCATGCTGGTCGATTGAATCCCCAATGGATGCCCCCATTCTAATGGCAGCCTGTAAGATAGGGCTCACCGTTTTTGGAACCGATTCGAGATCACACGATGAGTAGCTTCGTCTTTGACGTCACCGAACACGATTTTGCCGAGAAGGTCATCCAGGCCTCGCACGAGCGCCCCGTGCTGGTCGATTTCTGGGCGGCGTGGTGCCAGCCCTGCCAGATCCTCAAGCCGCTCTTGAAGAAGGTGGCGGAGGGCTACAACGGCGACGTACACCTGGCCTATGTCGACACCGACCAGGAACAGATGCTGGCCGCCCAGTTCGGCATTCGCAGCCTGCCGACCGTGATGTTGTTCAAGGACGGTCGCGCCGTTGACCAGTTCATGGGCGCTCAGCCGGAGGGCGCGATCCGCCAGTTCATCGACAAGCACATCGTGCGCGAATCCGACCTGATGCTGAAGCAGGCGATGGCACTGCTCGAGCAAGGCGACGAGGCCAGCGCGATTGAGCTGCTGCGCCAAGCCAACAGGATCGACCCGAAGAACACCGCCGTGCTGTTCGCCCTCGCCCGCTTCGCCGCCCACTCCGGCAACCTGGACGAGGCCGAGACCATCCTCGGCGCCATCCCCGACGAGGCCCCCGAGGCGGGCATGGCGCGCGAACTGAAGGCACAGATCGGCTTTGCCCGCCAGGCGAAGGAGGCCGGCGACATGGGCGAGCTTTTGGGGCGCATCAGCCACGATCCGGCCGATCTCGAGGCCCGCCAGAAGCTCGCCACTGTGCTGATCAGCCAGGGCCAGCACGAGGCTGCGATGGAGCAGTTCCTCGAGATCATGAAGCGCGACCGCGCCTTCGGCGACGACGCCGGGCGCAAGGGCCTGCTTCAGCTGTTCGAGATGCTCGGCAACGCACACCCGGCGGTGCAGACCTACCGCCGCAGGATGTTCAGCCTGCTGCATTGAATGCAAGCGTTATAGGGAAACGCTGAAAAATTCAGCGTTTCCCGTTTGGGGCAGGACGCCCCAACGCGAACACAGGCCAGCCGTGGCTCATCCCCCGGTTTTGAGCCGCTCCAGCACCTTCACCAGTTCGGCCGCCGGACGGTAGCCCGGGATGACCTGCCCGCCCTCGGTGACAATGAACGGCGTCCCCTCAAGCCCCAACTGCCCCCCGAGGTCGATCATCTGCGCCAGCGGGTGTTTGTCGCAAGCCGGAAGATTCACACCCTGGCCACCGAGCGACTTGTCCAGCTCGGCCTTGCGATCCTTGGCACACATGATGCCGATGCTCGACTTACCGATCGGCGAATCGAGCCCTGCCCGCGGATAAAGTACGTAGCGCACCTTGACGCCCTGCTTGTTCAGCTCCGGGACTTCGTTGTGCAGCTTGCGGCAGTACGGGCAGCTCGGGTCGGTGAACACGGTAATGGTGTACTTCGCCGCGCCCTGCGGGGCGTAGATGATGGTGTCCTCATCCTTCACCTGCTTGAGCAGCTCGACCCGAATGCCGGTACGGCGCTCTTCGGTCAAGTTCTTGCGCTTTTCGAAATCCACCAGCACGCCCTGGAACATGTAGCGCCCATCGCCGGTCATGTACACCACGTCCGGGCCGGCCACGACCTCATAGATGCCGGACACCGGGGTAGCGGTGACCGAAGTCAGCGGCAGGCCGGGCATGGTCTCCTTGATCTTCTTGGTCAGGGCATCGGCGGCGGGATCGGCCAGCGCGGGCAGGCTCGCGGCAAGCGCAAGGGCCAGGAGGGTCAAACGTTTCATGCAATTCTCCGGAGGGCGGACAGACCGCATCGTGCGGCGACAGGGTTACAGGACAATGTTGCCAGCATACATCCTTCGCACCAGGATCTGTCATCCGCGCGGATGATGGGCCTGATGCAGGGCCTTGAGGCGGGCCCGTGCCACGTGGGTGTAGATCTGTGTGGTCGACAGGTCGCTGTGGCCGAGCAGCATCTGCACCACGCGCAAATCGGCGCCGTGGTTGAGCAGGTGGGTGGCGAAGGCATGGCGCAGGGTATGCGGCGAGAGCGGCGCGGCGATGCCGGCCTCGCGTGCATAACGCTTGATCAGCATCCAGAACATTTGCCGCGTCATCGGCCCGCCGCGCCGGGTGACGAACAGCGCCTCACTCTCGCCGAGCCCCTCCAGCAGTGTTGGCCGGGCCTCGGCCAGATACCGTTCAATCCAGTGCACCGCCTCGGCGCCGAGCGGCACCAGCCGCTCCTTGCGCCCCTTGCCAAGCACCCGCACCACGCCCGCACTCAGGCTGATCTGACCAAGCGCAAGACCGACGAGTTCCGACACGCGCAGGCCGGTGGCATACAGGGTTTCCAGCATGGCCCGATCGCGCAGGCCGAGGTGGGTATCGATCATCGGTGCCGCGAGCAGGGCCTCCACATCCGCCTCGCCCAGGGCCTTAGGCAGCGGGCGGCCGATACGCGGCGGCGAAATGTCGAGGGTGGGGTCAAGCCCGATCTCGCCATGCGCCGCAAGCCAGCCGTAGAAGCGGCGCAGGGCCGAGAGCAGGCGGGCGGTGCTGCGCGGCTTGTGCCCATCCGCCAGGCGCTCGGCAAGGAAGCGCATGATCAGCGCCCGGTCGGCCCCCAGCAGGGGGCAGCCCTGCCTGCCAAGCCAGGCGGCGAACAGGCGGATGTCCGTCTCGTAGGCGCTCAGGGTGTGGCGCGACAGCCCCTGCTCCAGCCACAGCTGGTCGAGCACACGCCGGATCACAGCCTGTTCTGGCTCGGCGATGGTGACGCGAACCGGCCTCACAGGCGAATCACCTCGCCAAACGGCGGCGTGACCGGCCCCGCCACCGCCCACAGCACCGGCAGGCGGGGCGGACTGGCCGGGTAGTCGCCCTTGCCATCGGTGAAATAGATGAGCGCGTCAAAATCCTCGTCGCTCTGCCCAATCCAGTCGAACACCGGGCGGAAGTCCGTGCCGCCCTGCCCGTGCGGCTTGGGCCAGGACGGCACCTCCCCTACGGCAAAGCGCCAGGGCGCGCCCGGGGCGAGGCGGGTGTCGGCGGCGAGCAGAGTCAGCCGCATCGGGACCTGTCCCGCCAGCCCCTGGACCTCGGCCCAGAAGGTGCGCAGCAGGGCCTCGTCGATCGAGGCGCTGATGTCGACCGCCAGCACGATATGCGCGGCGGCGGGCCGCAGCGCGGGCAAAAGGAAGGGCTCGCTGGCGCGGCGCGAGGGCCGGCCGTAGTGCGCCTCCGCCCGGTGCCAGCGCTGCAGGAAGGCCGCCAGTCGGCCACGCCAGTCGTGCGCCGCCGCATCAGGGGACTCGCCCAGCAGCTCACGCAGCACAGCAGAACGCGCATCCCCCGCCCCCATGGTCTCGCCAACGGCCTGCCGCACACGGGTTCGCCAGAGGCGAGCCTCGCCGGCCCAAGCCTCTGCCGCAGGCTGCTCCTCGGTTGCGATGCCGGAGGTGCGGCTCCTTGCAGCCTCGCCGCCCCCCTCCGCCCCCCCCCGCCACAGGCGTGGCGCTCGGTGGCGACGTATCCCGGTGGGGCCAGGCCCAACTCGCGCAGCAGGCGGTCGACCTGCGCGTCGCACGCCGCCGACCATGCCTCAGGCCTTCCTGGCGGTGGGGCAAAGTGCAGCAGCGCGGCATGCAGCGCGGCATGAGCCAGCCAATAGCGAAGCTCGGCGTCATCGGCCCGCGCCAGGTAATCAGCATCGAACAGGATGTGACCCACGCCGGTTTCCACCGCCACGCCCAAGGCCGTCTCCACCTTAAGACGCAGGAAGCTCGCCAGCCGACCGATGATGGGCTGGGCACGGGCCAGTTCGCGGCGGACGCGGTCGAGCCTGTCCAAGCCCCGCTCAGCCTCTTGCGGTCCTGACCGCCCAGTCGTCGAAGGCGTCCAAGGCATACAGACCTTCGCCCAGGCGGGCGTGCAGAGCCTGCACCAGGCGCTCGCCCAACTCCAGTCCAAGCGCTGTGGCAAGGCGCAAAAGTCGGCAGGAAAGCTCGGCGTCCGAAGGTTCCATGGCGCTGACACGGGCGATGGCGGCATCCAGTACCGCCCAGCGACCGTCCGCATCCTCGGGCAGCACCGGATCGTCCTGCGCCAGCAGGGTATCGAGGTCAAACTGCGGCCGCGCGAGCCAACTCACGAAGAGCATGGCAGCAACCTCGCCCACGCAGGCGGACAGGGCTGGCTCCAGCAGGTCGGGATCGGCGGCGAACTTGCGCAGGGCGCGGTCGGCGAAAGCCCAGCTGCGCGGGCTGGGGAAGGCGTGAACATTGGCCTGTTCGGGAAAGACGAACAAAAGGTCCGGGCGCTGGGCAAGGAAACGGCGCAGACGGGCGTCCACGCCGGCCTGCTCCGCCCACCCCAGCCAGTCGTCGATCTGCGGCCAGAGCTCGTAGTGGGTGAATCGGTTAGCGAGCGGCGCTGGCATGGCATAGGTCACGCCGCGGTCGCCCAGCCGGTTGCCCGCCGCAATGATGGCCCAGCCCTCAGGCAGTCGATAATCGCCCAGACGGCGGTCGAGGATGAGTTGGTAGGCGCTGGCCGCAACCTGCGGCAGGGCGGCATTGATCTCATCGAGGAACAGCACGCCGCGCGGACCGTCGCGTCCGGCCTGCGGCAGCATGGATGGGATAGCCCACTCGACCCGGCCCTCCCGCTGATAGGGCATGCCACGCAGGTCGGAAGGCTCGAGCTGGGACAGGCGCAGGTCGATCATGGGCACGGCCCGGGCGGCGGCCGCCTGGGCGACCAGGGCGGACTTACCCACCCCGGGCGGTCCCCACAGCATGACCGGGGTGTGCTCGCCCAAGACAGCCGCCTCGATTTCGCGCGCAAGCAGGCGCGCAACGTCCGCCGCACGCACGCGGTCAACCCTTGCCCCGCAAACGGGCGAAGTGGCGCTTCCTGAGTTCGACGAAGCGCGGTGTCTTGCGCGCCCAATGATCGACCAGCTCGCTAACTCTCAATGTGGCACCTCCTCCGCATTCCCGCGCCAAGTTCGAAGGTAATGCAAATCGGGCGCAAAGGCATCACCCCGGGCGCTTAGGGAAACGCTGAAAAAATCCATCCATGGATTTTTTCAGCTCGTCTTATCAAGGCGCATGTCCGTGACGGACTCCGCGAATCAACGACTGACGTCGTTGTTCGCGTTGGGGCATCCTACCCCAAACGGGAAACGCTGAATGATTCAGCGTTTCCCTAAGGGCCATCGCATGAAGGCGTGGAGCGATCGCACAAAGTTGGCTGTAGGAGGCCCGCCCTCGGGCCGATAGCCCACGCACGACACGCCCGCCGCGGCGGGGGCGCCTACGCAAGCGTCCAAACCAATGAAATAGGTTCATGCAATTGCCTGGGCACCCGAGGTGACCCGCACCCCATCGGGCAGATAGAATGGGGCATTATTTTTCCGATTGCCCAACCCAAGGAGCTTGTGATGTCCGAAGCCCTGGAATCCGTCCTGCATGAAACCCGCCTCTTCGCCCCGCCCGCCGAGTTCGTTGCCCGCGCGCGCCTGAACGGGGAGCGCCTTAACGCACTGCACCAGCGCTTCGACGCGGATTTCGAGGGCACGTGGGCGGATCTCGCCCGCACCGAGATCGACTGGCACACCCCATTCCAGACCGTCCTCAACACCGAGAACGCCCCGCACTTCCGCTGGTTTGAGGACGGTAAGCTCAACGTTTCCTGGAACTGCCTGGACCGCCACCTTGAGACGCGCGGCGACAAGATCGCCATTCGCTTCGAGGGTGACAAGGGTGACACCCGCGAGATTACCTATCGCCAGCTGCATGCTGAGGTGTGCATGCTTGCCAACGGCCTCAAGAGCCTGGGCATCAAGGCCGGCGACCGCGTCGTCATCTACATGCCCATGATCGCCGAGGCCGTGGTCGCCATGCAGGCCTGCGCCCGCATCGGCGCCATCCACTCCGTGGTATTCGGCGGCTTCTCCGCCGAGGCCCTGCGTGACCGCGTCAACGACGCCGGCGCGCGCGTCATCATCACCGCCGACGGCGGGTTCCGCGGCGGCCGCACCATTGAGCTCAAGGCGGCGGTGGACAAGGCCCTGGAGCATGGCTGCCCGAGCGTCGAGAAAGTCGTGGTGTTCCAGCGCACCAACCATGGCGCTGCCATGATGGCTGGCCGCGATATCTGGTGGCACGAGCTGACCGCCAGCCAGCCGGCAAGCTGCGAGCCGGTATTCGTATCCGCCGAGCATCCTCTATTCCTGCTCTACACCTCCGGCTCCACCGGCAAGCCGAAGGGCATCCAGCACTCCACCGGCGGCTACCTTTTGAACGCCATCCTGACCAACAAGTGGGTCTTCGACACCACGGATTCGGACGTGTTCTGGTGCACCGCCGACGTGGGCTGGATCACCGGCCATACCTACGTCGCCTACGGCCCGCTGGCGATCGGTGCCACCCAGGTGATCTTCGAGGGCGTGCCGACCTTCCCGCACGGCGGGCGCTTCTGGGAAGTGGCGCAGAACCACGGCGTGACCATCTTCTACACCGCACCGACCGCGATCCGCGCGCTGATGAAGCTGGGCGAGGAGATTCCCGCCCAGTACGACCTCTCCAAGCTACGCCTGCTCGGCTCCGTGGGCGAGCCGATCAACCCCGAGGCCTGGATGTGGTACCACCGCGTGATCGGCAAGGAGCGCTGCCCGATCGTCGACACCTGGTGGCAGACCGAGACCGGCGCCCACATGATTGCCCCAATCCCCGGCGCCGTGGCCACCAAGCCCGGCTCCTGCACCCGCCCGCTGCCGGGCATCATGGCCGATGTGGTCGACGACCACGGCCATCCGGTCGACGCGGAGCACGGAGGCTATCTGGTCATCAAGAAGCCCTGGCCGTCCATGGTGCGCACCATCTGGGGCGACGACGAGCGCTTCAAGAAGACCTACTTCCCCGACTACTTCCCCGGCTACTACCTCGCCGGCGACTCGGCACGCAAGGACGCCGACGGCTACTTCTGGATCATGGGCCGCATTGACGACGTGCTGAACGTCTCTGGCCATCGCTTGGGCACCATGGAAATCGAATCCGCCCTGGTCGCCCACCCGCGCGTGGCCGAGGCGGCTGTGGTCGGCCGTCCACACGAGATCAAGGGCGAGGCCATCGTCGCCTATGTGGTGTGCAAGGGTGAGCGTCCGGTCGGCGAGGAGGCGGCGAAGATGGTCGAGGAACTGCGCGCCTGGGTGAACGAACAGATCGGCCCCATCGCCAAGCCCGACGAGATCCGCTTTGGGGACAACCTGCCCAAGACCCGCTCCGGCAAGATCATGTGCCGCCTGCTGCGCTCCATCGCCAAGGGCGAGGACATCACCGGTGACGTCTCCACCCTGGAAAACCCGGCCATCCTGGATCAGCTGCAAGGCAAGGCATGATAAAAAACATCATGGAATACTTATAACCTAATGATTCACCACGTCTTTACTCGCAGCTGCACCTGGCATACTCTGCCAAGTGGCCTTGCGCCACGATAAAACGAGCCCTTCAGAGAAGCGCTGAATCATTCGGCGTTTCCTGTTTGGGGCAGGACGCCCCAACGCGAACAACGAGTTCAGTCATTGATTCGCGGAGGCCGTCGCGGACATGCGCCGCGACGAGACGCGCTGAAAAAATCCAAGGATGGATTTTTTCAGAATTTCCTTCAGGAGTCCTACACCATGCAACCCGATCTGGCCGCGCGCATCCAGGCGGATCCGCGCTTTCAGGAGCTTGTGAGCAAACGCTCCAAGTACAACTGGACGATGGCCGTCATCATGATGGTCATCTACTACGCCTTTATCCTGTTCATTGCCTTCAACCCGACGGCCCTGGCTGCCAAGCTCGGTGAAGGCACGGTCATATCGGTCGGCATCCTGACGGGCTTCCTCGTCATCATCGCCGCCTTCGTCCTGACCGGCATCTACGTGCGCCGCGCGAACCGCGAGTTCGACGCCCTGACCGCGCAGATCAAGGAGAACGCGAAATGATGATGCGACCCATGATGATGGCGGCCGGACTCGCTGCCCTTGCCTACGCCGGCGTCACCCTGGCCGCGGATGGCGCCGCGAAGGGCGTCAACATGCCCGCCGTAACCATGTTCATCCTGTTCGTGATCGCCACCCTCGGCATCACCTACTGGGCCGCTCAGCGTACCCGCACCGCCAAGGACTTCTACACCGCAGGCGGCGGCATCACCGGCTTCCAGAACGGTCTGGCCCTCGCTGGTGACTACATGTCCGCTGCCTCCTTCCTCGGCATCGCCGGCCTGGTGTTCGCCAACGGCTTCGACGGCCTGATCTACTCGATCGGCTTTTTGGTCGGCTGGCCGATCATGCTGTTCCTCTTGGCCGAGAAGCTGCGTAACCTCGGCAAGTACACCTTCGCCGACGTCGCCTCCTACCGCCTGTCCCAGGTGCCGGTGCGCGCCGTGGCCGCCGTCGCCTCGCTGGTCGTGGTCGCCATGTACCTGATCGCGCAGATGGTGGGCGCGGGCAAGCTGATCGAGGTCCTGTTCGGCCTGCCGTACACCTACGCGGTGATCATCGTCGGCGTGCTGATGATCCTCTACGTCACCTTCGGCGGCATGCTCGCCACCACCTGGGTACAGATCATCAAGGCCGTGCTGCTGCTCTCCGGCGCCACCTTCATGGCCCTGGCCGTGCTGTGGGCCTTTGGCTTCAGCTTCGACGCCATGTTCAGCAAGGCGATTGAGATCAGCCCCAAGCATGACGCCATCATGGCCCCAGGCAGCCTGGTGACGGACCCGATCTCCGCCATCTCACTGGGCCTCGCGCTGATGTTCGGCGTGGCCGGCCTGCCGCACATCCTGATGCGTTTCTTCACCGTGAGCGACGCCAAGGAAGCGCGCAAGTCCGTGCTGTTTGCCACCGGCTTCATCGGCTATTTCTATATCCTGACCTTCATCATCGGCTTCGGCGCCATCATCATGGTGTCCGCCGACCCGGCCTACCTGGATGCGGCGAAGAAGCTGATCGGCGGCAACAACATGGCGGCGATCCACCTGTCCCACGCAATCGGCGGCGACTTCTTCCTCGGCTTCATCTCTGCCGTGGCCTTCGCCACCATCCTCGCGGTGGTCTCCGGCCTGACCCTGGCGGGCGCCTCGGCCGTGTCGCACGACCTGTACGCCAACGTGTTCAAGCGCGGCAAGGTCGACGAGCAGGCCGAAATGCGCTTCTCCAAGTACGCCACCATCGCCCTCGGCATCGTCGCGATCTTCCTCGGCATCGCATTCGAGAAGCAGAACATCGCCTTCATGGTTGGCCTGGCCTTCGCCGTCGCCGCGAGCGCCAACTTCCCGATCCTGTTCCTGGCCATCTACTGGCGCGGCCTGACCACCCGTGGCGCGGTCATGGGCGGTCTTGGCGGCCTGATCACCGCCGTGGTGCTGGTCGTCCTGTCCAAGACCGTGTGGGTGGACGTGCTTGGCAACGCCAAGGAAATCGTCCCCTACAAAGACCCGGCCATCTTCTCCATGCCGGTGGCCTTCATCCTGGCCTGGTTGTTCTCCATCACGGACAAGAGCGCGCGCGCCAAGGCCGAGCAAGAGGCCTTCACCGCCCAATACATCCGCTCGGAGACCGGCATCGGTGCCGAAGGTGCCACGCGCCACTAATCGAGCAGCCCTGCATCGTAGGCCATGCCCAAGCGTGGCCCCCTGCCCCGGCCCAGCCGGGGTTTTTTATTCCAGCATTTACCCCACATTTACCCCATATGTTTACCTGGGGAAACACTGAAAAATTCGGCGTTTTCCCACTTTGGGGCAAGACGCCCCAACGCGAACAACGACGTCAGTCGTTGATTCGCGGAGGCCGTCGCGGACATGCGCCGCGACGAGACGAGAAATGCCGTTTTTCAACATCCTGTCCCAAGCTCATGCATGACGGGTGCGGCGGGTTGGCGTGGCGGTCAAGGGATCTTCCGGCCATGGATGTTTGGGGTAACGCCCGCGCAAGTCCCGACGCACGTCCTGATAGGGCCCGCGCCAGAAACTCGCGAGGTCCTGGGTGACCGCCACCGGCCGCTGCGCGGGTGAGAGCATGTGGATCACCACTGGTACCCGTCCCTGAGCAATCCTCGGCGTCTCCAACAGGCCGAACAATTCCTGCAACTTGACCGCCAGTATCGGCCCGCCATCGCCCTCAAGGACCGGCGCATAGTCCAAGGCAATGCGCGAGCCGCTCGGAACTTCGAGATGGGTGGGAGCAAGGCGATCAAGTTCTTGCCGTTTGTCCCAGGGTAGAAGGCCCTGCAAGGCAGCATCCAGATCAATCCGGTCGAGCTGGGAGAGGCGGGTCAAACCATCAAGCCAGGGCATGAGCCAAGCATTGAGTGCGGTCAGGAGCGCGGTATCGGAAACATCGGGCCACGCCTCGCCAAACATGCGGCGCAGCAGGGCGACCCGCCCCCGCCATTGCTGGTGGCGCGCCTGCCACGGCAGGCAGGCGAGGCCGACTTGGCGGATGCCTTCCAGCAGGGCGGTGCGCAGCCGTTCCGGATCGGGCTTAGGAAGTGGGCGGTCCGCCAGGACCAGCGCCCCGAGACGGCGTTGACGATAGGCCTTCACGGCCTGCTCCCGAGCATCCCAGGCTACCTCCTCCACATCTTCGATCCGGGCGGCAAAGGCCTCCTCAATGTCGTTCAGCACAAGGCCTGCGGCGAGGAACACGCGCGCCTCCCGCCGCACTCCATCGGTATGGCCATCGAGATGGGCGATGGCGAGCCAAGGCGCACGCGCCAGGGCATCGGCGGTGTCCAGAAGCGCACCCCGTCCGTTGGCGAGCACGAAGCGCCCAGGCTGACCCATTCGTCCCTGCGCCACGCGCTCCGGGTAGGCTAGGGCGACCAGCAGGCCAGCGGCATGAACATCTCCCGCGGCACCGGCAAGCTCGATCCGCATACGCCGGGCAAGATCGCGGGCCGACTGGCGGACGCGGACGCGCACGCCTTCATCGAGCACAAGTCCGCTCGGCAAGGCTGCACTGCCCCGCCGCAGGGCCTCGATGCGCAGGGCGAGGTCGGCCGGAGGGCGCTCGCGCCCCGCGCCCCGCAGCAGATCGCGCTCACCAAGCAGCGCAGCCAGCTCGCAGGCCAGCCCGCCATGTCCTAGTCGATCCCCCTCCATTAGCATGTGTCCGAGACGGGGATGCAGGGGCATGCGCGCAAGCTCCCGGCCGTGGGGCGTGATGTGCCCCTCAAGGTCCAGTGCGCCGAGCCCGTGCAGTACATCCAAGGCCTGGTCGAGCAGGGCCGCGGGCGGAGGGTCGAGCCAGAACAGCTCCTCCGGACCGGCGCCCCACTGGGCCAGTTCGAGCGCGAGCGGCAGCAGATCGGCGCGCTGGATCTCGGGCTCGGCCTGCGCCGGCAGACTCATGTGATCGCCCTCCCCCCACAGGCGGATGCACACCCCGGGCCCGAGGCGTCCCGCCCGTCCGCAGCGTTGCTCGGCGTTGGCGCGGGAGATGCGCTGGGTGACGAGGCGGGTCATGCCGCTTCCTGGATCGAAGCGCGAGACGCGGGCAAGGCCCGAGTCCACCACCACCCGCACCCCCTCGATGGTCAGGCTGGTCTCGGCGATGTTGGTGGCGAGAATGACCCGGCGGCGCTCATGGCGGGGCTCCAGCACGGCATGCTGCTCAGCGAGACTCATGTCGCCGTGCAGGGGGAGGACATCCACGCCCGCAAGCTCGCCCAGCCCCGTCGCCACCCGCTGGATCTCCCGTTTGCCCGGCAGGAAGACCAGGATGTCGCCCGCATCCATCGCTAGGGCGCGCCGCACCACGGCGGCGCAATGACTTTCCAGAGGCTGGTCACGCATGGGGGGCTGATGGCACACCTCGACCGGATGCATGCGGCCTGCACTGCGCACCACCCGGGCCTGCAGGCGATCCTCCAGCGGCAGGCCCTCGAGGGTGGCCGACATGATCAGGACGCGCAGGTCCTCGCGCAGCATCTGCCGCGCCTGGAGGGTGAAGGCGAGTCCGAGGTCGGCCTGCAGGCTGCGTTCGTGGAATTCGTCGAAGATGACCAGCCCCACCCCGTCGAGTGCGGCATCGTCCTGCACCATGCGCGTGAGCACCCCCTCGGTCACCACCTCGATGCGGGTCGTGGGACCCACCCGGCTTTCCATGCGCATGCGATAGCCGACGGTCTGGCCCACGGCTTCGCCCAACAGCTCGGCCATGCGCTCGGCCGCGGCACGCGCGGCGATGCGACGAGGCTCGAGCATGATGATCCGCTGCCCGCCCAACCAGGGCTCATCCATCAGGGCGAGCGGGACGACGGTACTCTTGCCTGCGCCGGGGGCGGCCTCCAGCACGACCAGACCGGAAGTGGCGAGGGCATCGCGCAGTTCAGTCAGGACATCGACGATGGGCAGGTCGATCCGGGCGGGATCAAACCCTCCGGCATGATCTTTGGGGTGCATGGCGGACATGAAAATCACACCTGAGCGGGGGGCGGAATTGCTCCACATGGGCCGTGGATGAAGCTGTGGATAAAGCGGTGGAAAGCGGCGCAAGCACGCATCCGGCCAAGGTTTTCAAACGGCTGGTCAGATTTTGACCACCCAGGATTCATGCTCAAAGAATCAATGACTTAGAACAACCCACCCTCCATAAGGCATATCCACGCATGGCTTTTCAAGGGCTTGACAAGGCTTGTGGAAAAGACATCGCCCCCGGAGCCAGAAAGTCATCCACAAAGACTGTGGAAAAGCCTGTGCAGGAGGCGGGCATGATGCGCCAAAGCCCTTGTCGTTCATGGCTTTTTCCGGCCCGCCTGGGCTGCGCACAGCCGATGATCGGAGCCGCATCCGGGAAACGCTGAATCATTCAGCGTTTCCTGTTTGGGGCAGGACGCCCCAACGCGAACAACGACGCAAGTCGTTGATTCGCGGAGGCCGTCGCGGACATGCGCCGCGACGAGACGACCTGAAAAAATCCATGGATGGATTTTTTCAGAGTTTCCTTAGTGTTTTGGCCCCAAAAGCTCGATCGGATAACCATCCGGGTCCTCAACAAAGGCAATGATCGTACTGCCCGCATTCATCGGCCCCGGCTCACGGATGATCTTGCCGCCACGTGCACGGATAGCTTCGGCCGCCTGGTACACGTCATCCACCTCCAGGGCAATATGACCGTAGGCGGTGCCCATCTCGTAATGATTCACGCCCCAGTTGTAGGTCAGCTCCAGCACCGCCCCCTCGGACTCATCCTGATAGCCGAGAAACGCTAGGGTGAACTTCCCCTCGGGATAGTCCTTGCGGCGCAGCAGGCGCATGCCGAGCACCTCGGTGTAGAAGCGGATGGAACGATCAAGATCGCCGACGCGGAGCATGGTGTGCAGGATGCGCATGGTTTCAACCTCCAGAAAGGAAAAGGCCCGCAGCAGCGGGCCGGTCAATCTCGTAAGGAAACAAGGAAGCGAACGACCTCCCCCGTCAGGGGGAGGGGATGTGCCCAATTTCGGCTTTTTGAGGGAGTCATGGCAATGCCCCCATGCATGCCTTTCACGTTCCCCTAGGCGGATCGGCAGGGCCTCACCTCCCGCGCTGTGCGGCAATGCGCATGCGCAGGGCATTGAGCTTGATGAAGCCCTCGGCATCCTTCTGGTTGTAGGCGCCCTGGTCGTCTTCGAAGGTGGCAATGGAGGCGCTGAACAGGCTGTCGCGTTCGGAGCGGCGACCGGTGACCATGACATTGCCCTTGTACAGGCGCACGCGCACCTCGCCGTTCACGCGCTCCTGGCTCGCATCGATCATGGTCTGCATCATGCGGCGCTCCGGGCTCCACCAGTAGCCGTTGTAGATCAGGCTGGCGTAGCGCGGCATCAGCTCATCCTTCAGGTGCGCCACCTCACGGTCCAGGGTGATGGACTCGATCGCGCGGTGGGCGCGCAGCAGGATGGTGCCGCCCGGGGTCTCGTAGCAGCCACGCGACTTCATGCCGACGTAGCGGTTCTCCACCAGGTCCAGGCGGCCGATGCCGTGCTTGCCGCCAAGCTGGTTGAGTTTGAGCAGCAGGGCCGCCGGGGAAAGACGCTCGCCGTCGATGGCGATGGGATCCCCCTTCTCAAAGGTGATGACGATGTCCTCGGCCTGATCCGGTGCCTTCTCGGGGGACACGGTCCAGCGCCACATGTCCTCCTCCGGCGCCCACCACGGGTCCTCCAAGCCGCCGCCCTCGTAGGAGATGTGCAGCAGGTTGGCGTCCATGGAGTACGGCGACTTCTTTTTGTTCTTGGCAAAGTCCACCGGGATGCCGTGCTGTTCGGCATAGGCCATCAGTTTCTCGCGCGAGTTCAGGTCCCACTCTCGCCACGGCGCAATCACCTTGACACCCGGCTTGAGCGCGTAGGCGCCCAGCTCGAAACGCACCTGGTCGTTGCCCTTGCCGGTCGCGCCGTGGGCAATGGCGTCGGCGCCAGTCTCGTTGGCGATCTCCACCAGGCGCTTGGCGATCAGCGGACGGGCGATGGACGTGCCGAGCAGGTACTCGCCCTCGTACAGGGTGTTGGCGCGGAACATCGGGAACACGAAGTCACGCACGAACTCCTCGCGCACATCCTCGATGAAGATGTCTTTCACCCCCATCGCCTGCGCCTTGGCGCGCGCAGGCTCGACCTCCTCGCCCTGGCCGAGGTCAGCGGTGAAGGTCACCACCTCGCACTGGTAGGTTTCCTGCAGCCACTTGAGGATGACGGACGTGTCCAGGCCACCGGAGTAGGCCAGAACCACCTTCTTGATCGAGGACATGATGACTCCTTGGCAAACGCAAATTTTCCGGATTATGACATAGCCACCCTCCGAATGGCTGCCTCCGGGCCGCCGCCCCATGCCTCGTCGGGTAGGAAAAAGTGCGCCCTTCCAGCATAATCAAAGAACTTTTTGCCCGGAGGCCAGGCGTACCGCCCAGCCTTCCCGTCAACCGAACTTGACCTTGGAGTGCGCGCCGCATGACGACGACCTATCAGGATTACGATCCGCACGAGACACAGGAATGGCTGGACGCCCTGGAAGCCGTGATCGGCTTCGAAGGCACCGACAAGGCCCAGCACCTGATCGCCGCACTCATCGAGGCTGCCCGCAAGCACGGCATCGACACCCCCTACAGCGCCAACACCCCCTACATCAACACCATCCCCAAGGAGGCGCAGCCCGCCTACCCGGGCGATCTCGCGCTCGAACGCCGTCTGCGTGCCCTGATCCGCTGGAACGCGATGGCGATGGTGGTGAAAGCGAACAAGGCGCACGACGGCATCGGCGGCCACCTCGGCAGCTACGCCTCCGCCGCC
>JBMFOY010000019.1:0-13300 GCA_049969375.1 Halothiobacillaceae bacterium
CGGACATGCGCCTTGATAAGACGAGCTGAAAAAATCCATGAATGGATTTTTTCAGAGTTTTCATAGGAGCGCCGCCCTCAGCGCGACAAAGTAGGCTTTTCGAGGTGCCCAGCGATGAGATGGACTCATGCGATGGCCCTGCGCCCCTCCCCCAGAACCTCGCGCACCAGCCCGAGGCTGAGCTTGCGCTTTTGTTCCATGGCGGCGCGGTCCAGGCGCTCCAGCCCCTCGAGCAGGCTCGGGACATCGCGCGGCAGGTGTTCCAGAAGGTAGCGCCCCACCTCGTCCGGCAGGTTGAGCCCACGCTCCACGGCCCGGCGGCGCAACAGCTCGAGCTTGGCGGCATCGTCCAGCCCCTCGAGGCGCAGGACCGGCCCCCACCCAAGGCGCGAGGCCAGGTCCGGCAAGGCCACGGGCAAGGCGGACGGAGGCTGGTCCGCCGCCAAGAGCAGCGGCACGGCGTGCTCGCGCAGGCGGTTGATCAGGTCGAACAGGGCCTCCTCCCACACGGCTTGACCGGCCACGGCCTGCACGTCATCGAGGGCCACCAGGCCCAGCCGCTCGAACCCCTCGAGCACCCCGGGATGCGGCGCATCCAGCAGGGCGATGTAGGCTGCGGGCAGGCCATGCTCGCCCGCGCGCTGACAAGCCGCCTGGAGCAGGTGTGTCTTGCCGCAGCCTCTTACCCCCCAGAGGTAAAGCTGCGGCTCGCCCCGGCCCTCGGCCTGCTGGGCGACGAGTCCAGCGGCCACACCATTGGCCCCGGGCAGAAACTGCTCCAGGGTGCGCGACGGCGCAAGGCCGAAATCGAGGACCTGTTGCTGGGCGAACAGCATGGGTAAAAGACGCGCTCAGGGCGCCGGAGGCCCGGACGAGGAAGCCTCGTCGGCCGTGGCCTGCAGCGGGGTCGCCCCCCCCTCCGTTTCCTGCCCCGGGGAGCTTGCTTGCGGCCCGTACAGGCTGCTCGCCTTGTAGCGTTGGTGCGCATGGCGGATCAATACCGCCAGCACGGCGGCCACCGGCAGGGCCATCAGCACGCCGGTGAAGCCGAACAGCTGCCCCCCCGCCATGATGGCGAAGATCACGGTGACCGGATGCAGGCCGACGCGGTCGCCCACCAGCCACGGGGTAAGCACGAACCCCTCCAGCAGCTGGCCCACAACGAACACCGCCAGCACTGGCAGCAGGCTGATCAGTTCCTGGGTCTGGATCAGCATCGCAAGCCCCGCGCCGAGGCCACCCACGATCACGCCGAGATAGGGCACGAAGCTCACCAACCCGGCCAGCATGCCAAACAGCAGGGCCTGCTCCAGGCCGGCGAGCCACAGGCCGATGGTGTAGATGGTGCCGAGTGCCAGCATCACAGTGAGCTGACCGCGCAGGAAGGCGCCGAGCACCTCGTCCGACTCGCGCGCCAACCGGCTGACCGTAGGCTCCACGTTGCGTGGCAGGAAGTCGCGTACCCAGGCGATGAGGGCATCCCAGTCGCGCAACAGGTAGAAGGTCACCACCGGGATCACCACCAGGTTCGCCAGCCAGGCCACGGCGCTCATGCCGGAACCAAACAGCCAGCCCACCACATCGGCGGTCAGCGCCCCGGCCTGCGCCCAGTGCTGCGTCAGGGCGGTCTTGAGGGTTTCAAGGTTCACCGTCATGCCGGTCCATTCGGTGAAACGCGGCAACAGGTTGTGCTGCACCCACTCCAGGGCCTGCGGCCACCGGGTCGACATCTGCACCACCTGCTGGGCCACCTGCGGCACGACGATCAAGACCAGCAGCCCCAGCACCAGGATCAGACTCAGAAACACCAGCAACACCGCCGCCGTGCGCGGCATGCGCCGCTCCAGGCGGTCGGCCAGCGGGTCACCCAGATAGGCCAGAAGCCCCGCGATGAAAAAGGGCGTGAGGATGGGCTGCAGGGCGGCGAGCAGCCAAACGACCAACCCGAGCCCGAGGGCAGCCACCACCCCGTGCGGCCATCCAAGATACGCCCGGCCTGTTCCAGGCAAATCGCTCATACATCAGAGTCCTTGCGCGGCAACGCGCTCCATTGGCGGTAATAACCATAGGCGCTAAGGACGGTGGAAAGGGCGACCAGGACAATGAGCGCATCGCGCAGATCATCCAGCCCCCACCCCTGCCAGGCCGAGGCGATGACCACCAGAATCAGCACGGCCACCAAAAAGACATGCAGTTTGCCAATCAGCAGCGGGCGGGGGACAAAGCCCTGGTGGACGAAGAAGTTGTAGTGGGTTGCCCCAACGACGATGCCGAGATCCCGCACCAGCAGCAGGACCAGCAGCCACAGGGGCAAGAGGCCGCCCGCCACCAGCGCAACCATCGCCGCCAGAATCATCGCCTTGTCGGCGAGAGGATCGAGAATGGCCCCAAGGCGGGTCTGCCAACCGAAGCGCCGCGCGAGAAAGCCATCCACCCCGTCGCTCACCACCGCCACCGCGAACAGCACAGCCGCCTCGGCATAACGCGCATCGAACAGCGCCTGCGCGATCCAGGGGATCAGCAGCATGCGCGCCGCGGTGATCAGGTTGGGGATGTGCTTGAGCATGCCTTAAGCATCAATCAAGGATGGCGTGTACAATAACACACCCTATTTTTGCCGCCTTGTGACCGCACATGAGCCAGCCCAGCTCCCTTTCCTACCGTGACGCCGGCGTGGACATCGACGCAGGCAATGCCCTGGTCGAGCGCATCAAGCCTGCCGTGGCCCGCACCCGCCGCCCCGAAGTCCTCGGCGGACTGGGAGGCTTCGGCGCCCTGTTCGAGCTGCCGCAGGGCTACAAGCATCCTGTGCTGGTCTCCGGCACTGACGGCGTCGGTACCAAGCTGCGGCTGGCCATTGACCTGGACCGCCACGACCACATCGGCATCGACCTCGTCGCCATGTGCGTCAACGACATCCTGGTGCAAGGTGCCGAACCCCTGTTCTTCCTCGACTACTACGCCACCGGCAAGCTCTCGGTCGATGTCGCCGCGCGGGTGGTCACCGGCATTGCCGAGGGCTGCCGGCTCGCCGGCTGCGCCCTGGTGGGCGGCGAGACCGCCGAGATGCCCGGCATGTACGAGGAAGGCGACTACGACCTCGCCGGCTTCGCCGTAGGCATCGTCGAGAAGGACCAGATGCTGGACGGCAGCCGGGTCGCGGAGGGCGATGTGCTGATCGGCCTGCCCTCCTCCGGCCCGCACTCCAACGGCTACTCGCTGATCCGCAAGGTGCTGGCCGTCACCCAAGCCGACCTCAACCAGCCCTGCGGCGAGGTGACCCTTGCCGACGCCCTGCTCGCCCCCACCCGCATCTACGTCAAGAGCCTGCTGCCACTTTTGCGCGATGCCGAATCGGGCGTGCACGGCCTGTGCCACATCACCGGCGGCGGCCTGACCGAGAACCTGCCGCGCGTGTACGGCGAGGACCTCGCCGCCGAGATCGACACCACCTCCTGGACCCCGGCCCCGGTATTCCAGTGGATCCGCGAAGGTGGCAACGTCGAACCGCGCGAGATGTACCGCACCTTCAACAACGGCGTCGGCATGGTACTGATGGTTGAGGCCACAAAAGCGGACGCTGTCATCACCCGCTTGCAGGCTGCCGGCGAGGCCCCGTGGGTGATGGGCCGCATGGTGCGCCGCACAGGCGAAGGGGTAACCCTGCGCTGATGTGCCGCATCGTCGTCCTCATCTCGGGCTTTGGCAGCAACCTGCAGGCCCTGATCGACGCCGAACGGCGCAATGAACTGGGCGGGAGCCACATCGTGGCCGTGTTCAGCAACCGCGCGGATGCCTTTGGCCTGGAGCGCGCGCGCAAGGCCGGCCTCCCGACCGAGGTTGTCAGTCACAAGGACTTCCCCGCACGCGAGGCCTTCGACGCCGCCCTGATGGAGCGCATCGACGCCTACCGCCCCGACCTTGTGGTGCTCGCCGGCTTCATGCGCATCCTCACCCCGGCCTTCGTGCACCACTATGCCGGGCGGCTGATCAACATCCACCCCTCCCTGCTGCCCAAATACCCCGGCATGAACACCCACGCCCGCGCCATTGCGGCGGGCGATGCAGAGCACGGCGCCACCGTGCACCTCGTCACCGAAGGGGTGGACGAAGGCCCCATCATCCTGCAGGGCCGCGTGCCGGTCATGCCGGACGACACCCCGGAAACCCTGCAACAACGTGTGCACGCCATCGAGCACAAGATCTACCCGGAAGCGGTACGGATGCTGTGCACCAAGTTCTCCCCAGCCAAAACCAACCCATGACCCTGCTTGTCACCGGCGCCGCCGGTTTCATCGGCTTCCATGTCACGAAGGCCCTGCTTGCGCGCGGCGAGCGCGTGGTCGGCATCGACAACCTGAACGACTATTACGACGTCCACCTCAAGCACGCCCGCCTGGCGCAGCTTGAGGGGCATCCGAGCTTCGCGTTCCTCCGCCTCGACCTCGCCGACCGCGCGGGGATGAGCGAACTCTTCACCAGGCACAAACCGCGCCGCGTCATCCACCTTGCGGCCCAGGCCGGGGTGCGCTACTCATTGCGAAACCCGCACGCCTACGTCGATAGCAACCTCGTCGGCTTTCTCAACGTCCTCGAAGGCTGCCGCCATCACGCGGTGGAGCACCTCGTCTTTGCCTCCTCCAGCTCGGTCTATGGCCTCAACACCGCCATGCCCTACTCGGTGCACCACAACGTGGACCACCCTATCAGCCTCTACGCCGCCACCAAGAAGGCGAACGAGCTGATGGCGCACAGCTATGCCCACCTCTACCGCCTGCCCACCACTGGCCTGCGCTTCTTCACCGTCTATGGCCCGTGGGGGCGGCCGGACATGGCCTACTTCAAATTCACAACAGCCATCCTCGAGGGCCGACCGATCGAGGTCTACAACCACGGCCGGATGCAGCGCGATTTCACCTACATCGACGACATCGTCGAAGGCGTCATCCGCGTGCTCGACCGCACCCCTGAACCGAATCCCGCCTGGGACGGCGCCCACCCCGACCCTGGCAGCAGCCCCGCGCCCTACCGCCTCTACAACATCGGCAACCACAGCCCGGTCGAACTCTCCCGCTTCATCGCAGCCCTGGAAACCGCACTGGGCCGCACGGCCGAGAAGATCATGCTTCCCATGCAGCCGGGGGATGTGCCCGCCACCTATGCCGAT
The DNA here is from genome assembly GCA_049969375.1 of Halothiobacillaceae bacterium. Classification (GTDB taxonomy): domain Bacteria; phylum Pseudomonadota; class Gammaproteobacteria; order Halothiobacillales; family Halothiobacillaceae; genus Thiofaba. The sequence goes on from JBMFOY010000019.1 coordinate 5,168, forward strand.
GTGGATGACCTCATGCGCGACACCGGCTTTGCACCCAGGACCAGCATCGAGGATGGCCTTGCCCGTTTCATTGAGTGGTATCGCGACTATCATGCTTAAGTGAAAACGCTGAATAATTCAGCGTTTCCCTAACGCTTGCCACCCAGACAGCACAACGCCTACTTGACATCCTCGACGTCCTCACTGAGAAGCTTCATCAGCGCGCCACCTCAAACCCCGCTACCCAGCCATGAAAATTGCCGTTGCCGGAACCGGATACGTCGGCCTCTCCAACGCCCTGCTGCTCGCCCAGCACCACGAGGTGGTGGCGCTGGACATCGTGCCGGAGAAGGTCGCGATGCTGAACGCGGGCCGCTCGCCCATCATCGACGCCGAAATCGAGGCCTTCCTGCAGCGCGATGACCTCCACTTCCGCGCCACGCTGGACAAGGAAGAGGCCTATCGCGACGCCGAATTCGTCATCATCGCCACCCCGACCGACTACGACCCGGAAACCAACCACTTCGACACCCGTTCGGTCGAGGCCGTCATCCGCGATGTGCTGACCATCAACCCGAACGCGGTCATAGTCATCAAGTCCACCGTCCCGGTTGGTTACACCGCGCGCATCCGGCAGCAACTGGGCACGGAGAACATCCTCTTCTCCCCCGAGTTCCTGCGCGAGGGCCGCGCCCTGCACGACAACCTCTACCCCTCACGCATCATTGTGGGCGAGAAGTCCGAGCGTGCCGAGCGCTTCGCCCAACTGCTCGTGCAAGGGGCACGCAAGGAGGACATCCCCGTCCTCTTCACCCACCCTACCGAGGCCGAGGCGATCAAGCTGTTCGCCAACACCTACCTCGCCATGCGCGTGGCCTTCTTCAACGAACTGGACACCTATGCCGCCACCCACGGCCTGGACACCCGCCAGATCATCGACGGCGTCTGCCTCGACCCACGCATCGGCCAGGGCTACAACAACCCAAGCTTCGGCTACGGCGGCTACTGCCTGCCCAAGGACACCAAGCAGCTGCTGGCCAACTACCGCGACGTACCACAAAACCTCATCCACGCCATCGTCGAGGCCAACACCACCCGCAAGGACTTCATCGCCGAAGACATCCTCCGCCGCCTCCACGCCCTCCCACTGATGGGCAAGATCGACAAGGTGGTCGGGATCTATCGGCTGGTGATGAAACAAGGCTCGGACAACCTCCGTGCCTCCGCCATCCAGGGCATCATGAAACGACTGAAGGCCAAAGGCATCGAGGTGGTGGTGTATGAACCCGTCCTTAGCGAAGACTACTTCTTCAACTCCCGCGTCATCCGCGACCTGGACACATTCAAGCGCCTCGCCGACCTCATCATCGCCAACCGCATGACCGATGCCCTGCGGGATGTGATGGACAAGGTTTATACTCGCGACCTTTTCGGCAACGACTAACCCCCTTATGCGCAAAGGCATTATCCTCGCCGGCGGCTCCGGCACCCGGCTGCACCCTCTGACGCTATCAGTCAGCAAGCAGCTGATGCCGGTCTATGACAAGCCGATGATCTACTACCCCCTCTCCACCCTCATGCTGGCGGGCATCCGGGAAATCCTGATCATCACCACGCCGCGCGATCAGGCCGCCTTTAAGCACCTTTTGGGCGATGGATCGCAATGGGGCATTGAGCTTCGTTACGCCATCCAGCCGCGCCCCGAAGGTTTGGCCCAGGCGTTCTTGATCGGTGAAGACTTCATCGGCCCCCATCCCGTCACCCTGATTCTTGGCGACAACATCTTCCACGGTCACGGCCTCACCGCGCAGCTTAAGGCGGCCGCCGAACGTCATCACGGCGCGGACGTGTTTGGCTACTACGTTCACGACCCCGAGCGCTATGGCGTGGTCGAATTCGATGCCGAGGGACGCGCGCTGAGCATCGAAGAAAAACCAGTGCAGCCAAAGTCGCACTACGCCATCACCGGGCTTTATTTCTACGACAACGACGTCATCGACATCGCCAAGACCGTCCGCCCCTCACCGCGCGGTGAGCTGGAGATCACGGACATCAACAACGCCTACCTGCAACGCGGTGATTTGAACGTACAAATCCTTGGCCGTGGCACGGCCTGGCTGGATACCGGCACCCATGATGCCCTGCTCGATGCCGCCAATTTCGTGCGCGTGGTCGAAGAGCGACAGGGGCTCAAGATTGCCTGCCCCGAGGAGATTGCCTGGCGGAAGGGCTTCATCACCCATGAAGATGTCGAACGCCTGGCCGAGCCCCTCAAAAAGAACGGCTATGGCCAATACCTGTTGCGCATCATCAACGAGCGGGTGTTTGAATGAAACTCACCCCCACGAGCATCCCTGAAGTCATACTCATCGAGCCCAAGGTGTTCGGCGACCACCGCGGCTTTTTTCTCGAGAGCTGGAACGCCCGTACCTTCGCCGCGCTGGGCCTTGACCTGACCTTTGTTCAGGACAACCACAGCCGCTCCTCGCGTGGCATCCTGCGTGGATTGCACTACCAGCTGGTTCGCCCGCAGGGCAAGCTGGTGCGGGTAACGCGCGGCGAGGTCTTTGACGTGGCGGTGGACTTAAGACAAGGCTCGCCCACCTTTGGCCGCTGGATTGGGGCGCATCTTTCCGAAGACAATCACCGCATGCTGTGGGTCCCCCCGGGGTTTGCCCATGGCTTTCTGGTGCTCTCCGAGACCGCCGACTTTCTCTACAAATGCACCGACTACTACGCCCCCGAACATGAGCGCTGTATCCGCTGGGACGACCCGGCGCTGGGCATCGCCTGGCCGCTCGATGGCATCGGCACGCCCATCCTCTCCACCAAGGACGCCCAAGGCACCCCATGGCGCGAGGCCGAGGTCTACCCATGAAGTGGCGTATTCTACTGGTCGGCGCACAAGGCCAAGTTGGGTGGGAACTCCAGCGCAGCGGCCCGGAGCACGTCACGCTCACTGCCCTTGATCGCAACGCCCTGGACATCACCCAACCGCGGGACGTCTTGCGTACAGTGCAAGACATCCAACCACACTGGATCATCAACGCGGCTGCCTACACCGCCGTAGACCAGGCCGAAAGGGAGCCTGAACGCGCCTTTGCGGTGAATGGCGATGGCGCACGCCATCTGGCCGAGGCCGCGCGAACCGTGAAGGCACGGATGATCCAAATCTCCACCGATTTCGTTTTCGATGGACAGCAAAGCCACCCCTACCTCCCCTCTCCCCTTGAGGGCGAGGGGACGGGGGAGAGGGGGAACAGCCCTCTCCTCTGCACCTACGGTGCCAGCAAGCGAGCAGGCGAAATGGCCGTCCTCAAGACCCTGGGCGATGACGCGCTGATCATCCGCACCGCCTGGGTCTACTCCAGCCACGGCCACAACTTCGTCAAGACCATGCTGCGCCTGATGCGTGAACGCGACAGCCTAGGCATCGTCGCCGACCAGATCGGCAGCCCCACCTGGGCCCGAGGGCTTGCCCACGCCATCTGGCAGGCCATCGGCAAAGACATCACCGGCATCCACCACTGGACCGATGCGGGCGTGGCCAGCTGGTACGACTTCGCCTGCGCCATCCAAGACGAAGCCCTAAACCTTGGCCTGCTGGAGCAATCCATCCCCATTCGCCCCATCCGCACCCAAGACTACCCCACCCCAGCCAAACGTCCTGCCTACAGCGTACTGGACAAGACCGCCACCTGGCAGGCACTGGGCATCGACACTCCGACCCATTGGCGCATCCCACTGCGCGCCATGCTCAACGAATACCAAGCTCAAGCATGACCACCCGCAAGCTCCTCGTGACCGGCGGCGCCGGCTTTATTGGCTGCAACTTCGTCCACTACTGGATCAAACACCATCCACACGATGGGGTCATCGTCCTCGATGCCCTCACCTACGCAGGCAACCTCGCCAACCTCGACCCGGTCAAGGACCACCCCAACTTCCGCTTCGTCCACGGCGACATCCGCGACCAACACCTCGTGGAGCGACTGTTGCGCGAAGAAGGGCTGGACACCATCGTCCACTTTGCCGCCGAAAGCCACGTCGATCGCTCCATCCTCGGGCCGGATGCCTTTATCGAAACCAACATCATCGGCACCCACACCCTGCTCAAGGCCGCCAAGGCCATCTGGCTGGACGACCCCCACTACAAACGGGACGACCACCGCTTCCACCACGTCAGCACCGACGAGGTCTATGGCTCCCTCGGCCCCAACGACCCCCCCTTCACCGAAACCACCCCCTACGCCCCCAACTCCCCCTACTCGGCCAGCAAAGCCGCCTCCGACCACCTGGTACGCGCCTACCACCACACCTACGGCCTGAAAGTTACCACCAGCAACTGCTCCAACAACTACGGCCCCTACCACCTCCCCGAAAAGCTCATCCCCCTGTGCATGACCAACATCCTGCAAGGCAAGCCGTTGCCCATCTATGGTGATGGATTGAACATCCGCGACTGGCTCTACGTTGAAGACCACGTCCGGGGCATCGAGTTGATCCTAGAACAAGGCCAGGTTGGCGAGGTCTACAATATCGGCGGCAACAACGAATGGGCCAATATCGACATCGTCCGGCTCATATGCCGTCTGATGGATGAAGCCATCCAAGCCGACCCAACCCTTGCCCAACGCTTTCCAGCCACCCCCGCTGCACGGGGCACAACCAGCGAGAGCCTCATCACCTTCGTCAAAGACCGCCCCGGCCACGATCGACGCTATGCCATTGACGCAAGCAAAATCATGACCACACTGGGATACGCCCCAGCCCAAACCTTTGAGACCGGGATCAAAGCCACCATCCATTGGTTCCTCACGCACCCCGACTGGTGGCAGAGCGTGCTGGACAGAAGCCACCAAGCGTAGCCCGAAACGTAAAATGAACGCTCATAACCACAGGGAACAACAGGAAGGCACGCAACTGCCCCCCCGAGCATCACAGCCACAGCGCGCCAAGGCAGCCATCATTATCCCCACCCTCAATGCGGGGCCTCTTTGGCCTGAAGTACTTGAAGCCTGCCTAAAACAAACAGGCATCGCCCCTCACGACATCCTTATCATCGACTCATCCTCTGAAGACAACACACTCGCCATAGCCCAGTCTCACGGCGTGCGGTGCATGCGCATTCCGCGGCAAGAATTCACCCATGGCGGAACGCGGAACCTGGCCGCTCAACAGTTCCACGAATACGACTTCCTAATTTTTTTGACTCAAGACGCAAAGCTGCAAACCCCGCAAACCATCCAACGCCTCTTGAAAGCGTTTGAAAGCCCTCGAATTGCCATTGCCTATGGCCGCCACATTCCTTATCCAAACGCCCACCCCATTGAAGCTGCGGCGCGCAGATACAACTACCCTCCTCAAAGCCGCATCACCTGCCCTGAGAATGCGGGAAAGCTTGGAATTAAAGCCGTATTCACCTCCAACACCTTCTGCGCCTACCGAAACAATATATTTAAGGAATTGGGCGGATTCGACAACGCCTGCTTAATCTCGGAAGACATGGAGTTTGCAGCCCGCGCCCTGAGTCGAGGCTACTGCATCCAATATATAGCCGAGGCATGCGTACTTCACTCACACCACGTCAAAATCACCCAAGACTTCAGACGATACCTCAAGATAGGCGCATTTCACAAACAATACCCATGGATACAGAACACCTACGGAAAAAACAAAAAAGAAGGGCTGGAGTACACCAAGAACTTGGTTAGGGAAATGAAAAAGCAAAAACCAAAGCTCTTGCCCTACGCCATCATCAATACCGCAAACCGATGGCTAGCCTATCAACTTGGGCGATTTATTCTCAGGCAATAAAACCGCAAGAAGCCTCAGTATTTCAGTTAAACATAAATCTTTTCACAAAAACCCTGTCAAGAGAATAAGGCATTCATCATATTAAAGGCGCATCGCTCGGGGAAGAACTGTACAATATCGCGCAGCGCCCTCTGCTGGATATGGTGTCGAAGCTGATGGTTCGTGATGAGCAACTCAAGCGCCTTGACACACTCATCACGACTTGCAGTATCAATAACGAGCGCATTCTCCCGGTCACGCGCAAAGCTCGTTGCTCCCCCCTTGCTAGGGACGATAACTGCCACACCACAGGCCATCGCCTCCATCGCCGTAAGCCCCATGGCCTGAAAACTTGAAAAATCAACAAAAATATCTACCTCATTAAACAAGGATGCCAAGTCCATGCTGCGCTGCAATCCGAATAACCGGAATGGGAAGTTGTGTGGTAAGCGCTGAAAATCAGGGTCCTCCGCCTCTGTGCCAAACAAAATAATCTCAATGGCATCACCGAACTTGGTTGCGCACTGAGATAACACCTCCATAGTCAACCGAGCCCCTCGTCGAGGCGAGCTTGGGCGAATCATGGCACACACGCGTAACGGGCGTTGTGGCCATGAAGGATGCACACGCGGCCTAGGCTGAAACAGGGAAATATCCACACTCGGGCCAATGAGGCTGCACTCCACCCCCGTTTCTCTTAAAACCTCATCACGATTCCACGCCGTTTTGGTGAAACAAACCATATCCTTAATCAGTGAATAAGAGGCTTTTGCAACCTCAAAGCCTTGAGTATCGTCATAAAAATAAGGCTCAAAGTCTTGAACGTAGTAACCAATGAGTGGCCGATCATCCTTGTCCACCAACGGCTTGAGCCAGTAAACAGAGGTATTGAGCGTGGCAATCACAGCATCCGCACCAAGCTGGGATACAAGCGCTGCAACGTGATCTGTAGATGAAGCATAAAAAACAGGAATATCAAGCGACGGATAGCTTGATATAAAACCCTCTCGCAAAGGCTCAAGGTTAACAATCGAAACATCAACCCCCATCGCTTTCAAAGCTCGCGCCTCGGTAATGACCACATTGGCTCCACCACCGACTCGTGACACGGGCAGAACAAAGACTAGGCGTTTCCCACCCCACCGCTGGCGAACCTGTTGAACAAGCGATCGGCGCTCAAAAAGAATCCCCGCACGCGCGCGGATCCCCTCAAGTACACGATCATATCGGCATTGATCGACTCCCTCCGCAATCATCTGCGCGCCATGCTTTTGCTCGAGAATCAAACCTGCCCGCTCACTTAGACGCTTACGACGCTCGGACGAATAGCTTTTGGATTGCGCATGATAAACATAAACATCATCCGCCAAAGCGAGCATCCATCCCGCCTTACGCGCACGAAGGCAATAATCGTTTTCCTCACCATAACCTTGGGCGAACGAGTCTTCATCGAAATAGCCAATATCCTCAATCACTGTTCTTTTAATGACAAGGCAAAAGCCATTAAGGAAAGACATGAGTGGATAAAGGCAAGATGAATGATCAGCAACAAGCTGAGCCATCTCGTGGACGCTGACATCATGAGGTAGTGGGTTTTCAGCCCAGTCACCTTGATGCTCGATCGCAGGAATTGACTGCCACGAGGCTGTATTGCTGAGTGGTCCGACAATACCCACTTTCTCATGAGACTGAGCACAACGAATAAGGCGATCAAGCCACTCTTGAGATACTACAGTGTCGCTATTGAGAAGCACCACAAACTCTGCACTCGAAGCTCGCAAGCCACGGTTAGCGGCAAGTGTATAACCCGTAGCATTCTCATTACGTAGCAATACGGTAGATGTATCGACATGATCTTCAACAAATTGCCGAAGGTAGGTTGAAGTATCATCCGCACTACCGTCATCCACAATAATGATCCGATAGGGCTTGGATGTGTGATTTAAAATGGAATTTAGGCAAGCTCGAACATCATCTAATGCATTATGAACGCAAACAATGATATCAACCGAGGCAACGTGGGGGGCAGGTTGGCCACAATGATCAGCCAAGATGGGGGATAGTCCCAAAGGGGACACGAAGCCCACCCCGCTCCTTCTTATCTGGCCATAATGCGCTGCCTTGCGCATTATCCCCATGATTCCAAGATTACGCACCCCCTGCAGCGCTGTGATAATTAAGCGAGTTATGCCATGCCTACCACCGCCTTGTTCCTTGTAATAAGACAAGGCAAAAAAAGCGGCTGAACGCAAGCGGCGTAGTTTGCGTGCCAGTATGCGCAAGGGAGCGGTCACTCGCCACGAGCGGGATTGCATGATGGCTTGGAAAGCTTCCTGAGTTTGGGCAAGTTGGCCCTGA
>JBMFOY010000019.1:13400-20009 GCA_049969375.1 Halothiobacillaceae bacterium
CCTGAGTTTGGGCAAGTTGGCCCTGAATTTCGGCTAGCTGCTGCTGGGTCTGATCCAGTTTTTGTCGGATAAACCTTTCGTGGTAAAAACGCACGAAGATATCATTAATAAATGCCAGCTCATGCTCTCCCCAGTGCCCCATCCATTTACGCATAACATCCAGCTTAGAGGCGCCATGCTCTCCAACCCCTGACCTTGACCTACCAATCGCAAAGATTCTATAGACAGCGCTCTTACCTGGGCGGTAAATAAATCGCCCCATTCTAGAGACCTGAATCCAGAAATCCCAATCCTCAAAAAAAGTCAAAGATTCATCAAAATGGACGCCTCGCCCAATAAGAGAACCTCTAAACAATACGCTATGGATAGGCAAAAAATTCGTACCGATCAGCAAAGCTTGATCCATCTGCCCTGAAAATTCAGCAATGGTTTCGCCATGCTCATTGGCACACAAACTATCTGTATAGACAGCGACTGCATCAGGCTCACACTCAAGAGCCTGAACGAGTTTACCAATGTGATCAGGAAGAATCACATCATCGTCGTCCAAAAAGCAGACATACGCCCCTTGCACATTTTCGAGCCCACGATTCGCCGCCTGGGCACGACCATGATTTTCATGATTCACAACATAGCAAAGTCGCTCCAAAAGCCTCCCTGCGGCTTTCTGTACCACGGCCTCGACATCCTCACGGCCATCGTTCACAACAATCAATTGAATGGAGGCATACTCCTGCGCAGCAACAGATGCTACAGCCTCACGCAGCATCTCAGGGCGATCTGCGGTGCGGATAATAACTGATACCAAAGGAGGTATTTGATTTTTATACATCAAGTCTTGCATCATAATCTCACCTAAAATCGGTATCCCCGCCCAGCATCCAGCATTTTCCAAAAACTTTTTCCGACAACGGAACATCAAGGTTCTTGCCTGGCAAGGCGAGAAAACCCACACTCTCCACTTCAGCCCCAGGAAACCCCTTGATGGCGCTCTCCGTCCCCCAGGCTGAGATAAAACCTCGACCTTCAGCGCGAGCAACTTTGGAGCATGCAAGCATCAATTGAGACCATGGAACATCACCCGCTGTGGCTATATCCATGATCTCGATTGAACGATCCGTGATGCGTAAGACGGCGGCGACGCGCAACTTCCCCCAACGATAGATTCGAAGTATGAGATAATTCAAGCTTGGATGCCGGGAAAAACGCGTGCGCCAATATAATCCCGTCTTCTGCAAGACAAAATACTGATGATCATCGACAGGCGCACGTAGCTGATCGACCCAATCCCATATATCAACTGACCGCGCGTCTTCCACATGCCATGCCCATCCCACGCCCCCACCCCGCTCAGGCTGGATAGGCGCTACCCAGTGCATTAACTGATCTGCGCGGCGATAGAGTCCAAGGTGCTCTCCAATCCGAAGCGCACGTTCTGTTGGAAAGCCGAAACTAAGCACATAGGGTCCACCTTGCGCCACCTGACGGAAAAGAAAGTGCTCGCTAAGGGCCCGAAAAACTCCTTTGAAGCGCGTTGCAAAGCGCCAATCCTGGCGCACCATAACATCCCCCTGCTGACAAACGGCAACACGCTCACCCTGCCATAAGGCGTAACGCGGCAAAGCGCCATAAAAAGCAATGATATTTTCCTCCCATATCGCTACACTTCCCTTGTGAGGGGCGTTTCCATATTTCCATGCCCACCAATTGGAAGGCACATCGGCCTTAAATACCTCCCGAAACAATGTAGCGATCTGCTCACCATCCTGTAGTAGAGCGTAGCGAAAGCGTACGTTAGAGGTGCGCGTACGTATATCGTGACCATGATAGGCCTCAGCCATCGCCTCTTTGGGCTCGCCTTGCGTGCCCAATAAACTGCCACGATACGAAGCCAACCCTGACATGGCGCGCTGATAATCCTTACAGGCCAAGGCGGTCACATGGCAGGCCAGTGCCTCTGCCTTACGCCTCCACTGCTTGGGGGAGAGATCAAGAACATATTGAGCAGGCAAGGGTGACCACACCTCATAGAACAGCAACCCCTGCTCAAGCGGGTGGTTCTGATGGGCTAGCAGGGCCGCACGGCCAATCAAGGCGTGATCGCTGTGCATCTCCAGAGGCCACGGCGCCACCAGCAACGATGCATCATAATCCTTCACCTCCTCTGCAACCCGCTGCGCGACATCCTCCAACCGACCAGGACAGCCATCAGGTAGCTGCCACAACACAGTCTCGAGACGGTCCCCAAGATGGGCCAGAGCGGCGCGAAACTCCTGCTGACGCCGTGCGGCGGCCCCTTCCGGCAGGCCGCCTGCTCCTGATCCATCGGTCACTAACACCACCCGCGTGGGGATCCCAAGGTCATGCAAGGTCGCCAAAAGACCACCGCAGCCAAGGACCTCATCATCCGGATGGGGGACGAGCACAAGCACCCGCCGGAAACACTCACAAGACAGAGGTTTCGGTGGTTCACATGCGGGCAGATCAAGCCATGAGCAAGAGTTGTTCATAATCACGTATCAACGCGTCCCAGTCCGGCCATGACGCAGACTCCGCCACGGCCTGCTGACGCCAAAAGCTGGCGACCTTAGGTTGAGTTAGTACAGCATGCAAGGCGCTGGCCAAGGTGTTGCACTCGGCAGGAACGAGCCAAGCCCCTCGCCCAAGCACCTCGCAACTTGCGCCACCGCAAGCTGCAATAGCCGGCAGGCCGGCTGCGACGGCCTCGCGATTAGCCAGTCCGTACGACTCCACCGCACAGGCGCTGACATATGCATCGGCCGCCGCAAGCCAAAGGTCCACATCCTCAGCTGGAGAAATGCGCGGCTCCAGCGATAGGGTCAGCTCGGCCAAGCGGAGATGGCGCACATCGCCATCTCCCGCAAGAACCCATTGCGCCGCCAGACCATACTCACGCTCCAGGTGCTCGATGGCCCTTCCAATGACATCGAAGCGTTTGACGGGCGCAAGCCGCCCCATAGAAAGAATGACTGGCCCCTGCACAGGCAGACCAAGACTTACCCGGGCCTCCTCCTTGGGCGGGATAGACAACTTAGGCCGACCATACCCCAACACCACAAAATGCTTGGGGGCGCACACAAACTGAAAATCGCGCAGGGCGGCGGAAAGGGCTGCATACGAAGGAAAATGCACACAATCAGCAGCAAGCAAGATGCGTCGTTCAAGCCCAAGCAGAAACCGGAACAGTCGCTGCGACATGCGCACACCATCTTGCATGACTGCCCAGGCAAAACTCCCCAAACCATGCTGGGAAATCACTATTTTAAAGGATGGCCGTCTCCATCCAGCATGTAAACGTTGATATAAAAAAAAACCAAACGCCAGCCAAGGATCATGGAACCACACATGCGTCACTCCAAGGGTTGCAGCCATTCTGGCACCACAGCCCCCCTGAACCAAACGCTCCGCCCATGGTGCAGCGAGGCCACCGAACGGGCGCAAAACACGCCGTACATGCGGTGCATAACGATCATGGGACGCCGCACACTCTGCCTGACTTAAATAGTGAACCTCATGCCCTTTTGACCGCAAACCTGCGGCAATTTGACCAACGGCCTGCCCCAGACCGTATTTGCGATCCGCACACAACTCACGGGTCACAAGCAAAAGTCGCATTTACAACCAACGCCTTTGCAAATGAACCACACCTTGCTCGAGAGAAAAATCGGGCGAAACCATACGAAAACGAGCTGCGGGAACACGCTGGTCATAAAACATCACCCCACGCTCGCACAAAAGATAAACCTCCACCCAATACTCCCCCTTGAGCAAAGGCAAGGCATCAAAGCACACACGGGCACATCCCTCCCCATCATGGCAGGCTAGCGGCACCTGATCGACGTGCGAACCCGCACTACCCACCATACGCGCATCAGCGGCATGCACGGTCACCGCAAAACTTGGTGCCGGCATCCCCTCCGGACACCACCAACGCGCCTCAACCACAAGAGTGCTGTGTCCTGTAACCCCCTCGGGGATATCATTCAAGCTTGCCAAAACATCATCCACACGCACCTCCACATGGGTGAAGCGTGGCAACGCGCCCATGGGCGCGATCTCGTACACAGGCCGGGCGGCGGAGTCGACTTCCAAGGCATGCAAAAAACGCTCATACAGATGAATCACCTCCACAGGCTGCCCCATAGCCGCCACCTGCCCCTCATGAATCCACAGAGCGCGATTGCAAATAGCCTCAACCTGATAGAGATTGTGCGAACAAAAAAAGATCGTCTTTCCCTGCTCCTTGAGCTGCATGATGCGATCAAACGACTTACGGGCAAAGGCTCCGTCGCCCACACTCAACGCCTCATCGATCACGAGGATATCCGGATCCACGCTGACCGCCACAGCAAAGGCAAGACGCATAAACATCCCGCTTGAGTAAGTCTTGACCGGCTGATCCATTGCTTCACCGATCTCTGAAAATGCCCAGATATCGTTAAAGCGAGCGTCGATCTCGGCACGTTGCAGCCCCAAAATAGCCCCATTCAAATAAACATTCTCGCGTCCAGTAAACTCTGGATTAAACCCCGAGCCCAACTCTAACAGCGCCGCAACACGACCACAAACTTTAACGGTCCCTGTGGAAGGCGACAGGGTACCACAAATGATCTGTAAAAGTGTCGACTTACCCGCGCCATTTCGGCCAATGACTCCAACGACCTCCCCCTTCCCTACCGAAAGACTCAAGCTTTTGAGTGCCTCATGAACACGTCCCCGCGGCCGCATCAAGGGCAAAGCCTCCAGCAGGCGATCCATGGGGCGACGATAAACACGGTAGACCTTGGAAACATCCCGCAAAACCAGGGCATACTCACAAGACATCGGCAAAACCCCGTTTTAGTCTAGCAAAGACCCACCCTCCAAAAGCAAACCAAAAAACCCCATGGAGCCCCACATAAAGCAAGGACAAGATCTCAGGCGGCCGATGCAAAAGCACACAGGATCGCAACGCCTCCATAACGCCTGCCAAAGGGTTAAGTGCAAAAACCCCCTGCCATGCTTCAGGAACCGAGGCGATAGGATAGAACACGGGCGAAACAAACATTAGGAATGTGGCCAGCATGGACATCACCTGCCCCAAATCGCGCACATACACCCCAAGGGCGGACAACAACCACGCAACACCTACCATCCCCAAAATCACAGGCAACAAGACAACGGGCAACCATAGCCAACTCCAGGACACTCCAAACACAAAGGCCGCCCACACCAACAACACCACAAAACCGACCCCCATCTGCACCAACACCGCCAGCGTCAATGACAAAGGCAAAACCCAAAGAGGAAACACAACCTTCGTCACAAGATTGGGCTGCCCCACAATCACCTCAGGCGACCGCCCCAAAACCTCCGCCACGGCCTGGAACACCAACAACCCCACAAACAAAAACAAGGCGAATTCCCACGGCGAGTGGGTCACCCCCCCAGACCAGCGCATACTGAAAATGCTGTGAAAGACAAAAGTAAAAAGCGTCAACGATAGTAAGGGGTTTAAAAAGGCCCACCCCAACCCCAGCAGTGAACCGCGATACTTCGCCTGCACAAGACGCCAGGTAAACTGACGGACAAGGTGAGTAGCTGCAAGAAACGATAACAACGACTTCACAAAGCACTCCAAGGAATAAACAGGCCATTGAAAAAAGGCCATTGAAAAACTCTTTTCAACGGCCTGGTCAGGCAAGACATGGAGGCTTGCGCGAACATCAATCACGCTAACTGATTGATGTTCGAAGCCTGTCGCGGGCGTGTACCGCGACAAGGCGGGTTGAAAAAGGGCTTCCTGCTCTTTTTCAACGGCCTGTTAACCCACCTTCGGCGAATGGCTGCGCCCCTCCGCAACATCCTCAAGATAGCGCCGCCGATGAACAAGAATGTCCCGCCCCTGACGGCTGATCACCCCCTCCGCCTGCAACATCTGGAACACCCGTGTCACCGTCTCCCGGCTGACATCGATCATGATCGCAATTTCCTGATGGGTGGGCGCATTCACAATACGCCACGCCCCATCCGCTGACTGGCTAGCCATGTACAACAGCTGTGCACACACCCGCTGCACAACCGAAGGAAGGCGCAGGATGGTACGCTGCCTGCCCACCCCCCGCAAACGCGCCGCTAGGCGCAGAGCCACCTGCTCGGCTACGGCGGGTAAGGCGAACATCAACCGCCGCGCCGCCTGTAAGGGCAGCATGGCCACGCGTGAGCGACACAACGCAATCACAAACTCCGCCTGGGGCTGCTCATCAATCACCGCCAGCTCCCCAAAGTAATCACCTGGCTCTATGAAAAACAGCCCCACTTCCCGCCCATCCAGCGTGAAATCCACCGCCTGCAAACGCCCCTCAAGCAAAAAGCACAATACCTGTGCTGGCTCATCTTTATGCAGCACCACCGAGCGCCGCTCAAAGGTATACTCGCGCATCCCTTGGGCGAGCGCGCTCAACTCGGCAGGCGAGAGGCTGCGCAACAGCTCCAGGCGTTGCAGATCAAGGATTGAAGGGATGGACATCGCGCAGTCTAGCCCTCACCAAGAAGGCACAGAGGGCGTCATTTCAACCGCAGGAGGGACATGCTATGTTATTGACAACA
>JBMFOY010000020.1:0-19474 GCA_049969375.1 Halothiobacillaceae bacterium
CGCCCCGCCGCGATCGACCCTGCCCGGCACTGGAAAATCGGCCCGGAGGCGGGCCTCCTACAGGCAGGAGGCTTGCCCAGGGGGGGGCAGGCTAGCCCGGCCGTTGGTCCACATGGCGTTGCAGCCACAGCTCCAGCAGGGCCAGGTGCCAGAGCTTGCTGCCCAGCAGGCGGGTGAAGTGCTGGTCGGGCTCGCTCAAGAGTTTGTCCACGTAGGCCCGCTCATACAGCCCGCGCTCGCGGCAGGCCGGGCTGTTGAGGATGTCGCGCATGAAATCGAGGAACGCGCCGCGCACGAACTTGAGCGCAGGCACCGGGAAGTAGCCCTTGGGCCGGTCGATCACGCCATCCGGGATCATGCCGCGCGCGACCTTCTTGAGGATGCCCTTGCCGCCGTCTGCCATCTTGAGCTCCGGCGGGATCTGCATCGCCAATTCGACCAGCTCGTGGTCGAGGAAGGGCACGCGGGCCTCCAGGCCCCAGGCCATGGTCATGTTGTCCACGCGCTTGACCGGGTCGTCCACGATCAGGGTGGTGACATCGAAGGCCAGCACGCGGTCGATGAAGGTGTCGCCTCGGAGGGTGGCGAGGCGCTCGCTGACGAGCCGGCCGGTGTGGTCCTCGCCACGGTAGGGCGGGGTGACCATGCCCTGGAGCTCGGCGTCGTCGCGATCGAAATAGTACGGGGCGAAGCGTTCCAGGTCCGTCCCCTGGGCGGCGGCCATCTTGGGATACCAGAAGTAGCCGGCAAACACCTCGTCCGCCCCCTGGCCGCTCTGCACCACCTTGACGTGCTGGCTGACCTGCTCGGCCAGAAGATAAAAGGCGACCGCGTCCTGACCGACCATCGGTTCGGCCATGGCGTCGATGGCCTCCGGCAGACGGGTGAGGACCTGGTCGTTGGGGATATGGATCTTGGTGTGCTGAGTGCCGAAGCGCTCGACCACGAGGTCGGAATATTCGAACTCGCTGCCTTTCTCCTCCGGCTGGTCTTCGAAGCCAATCGAGAAGGTGCGGGGCAGGGTGCCGTGGGCGGCTAAAAGGCCCACCAGGAGGCTGGAGTCCAGCCCGCCGGAGAGCAGCACCCCCACCGGCACGTCGGCGATGGCCTGATGGCGGGCGGTGGTCTCCATCAGCTTGCCGCGCAGGGCCTCGACCCATTCGTCCTCGCTCAGCGCGTCGGCCGGGCGGTGGGCGGTCAGTTCCCAGTAGCGGGACAGCTGCTCCGTGCCGTCCATGTCGATGCGCAGCATGTGCGCGGGCGCAAGCTTGCGGATGCCGCTCAAGACCGTGCGCGGCGCGGGCACCACCGCGTGCAGAGTGAACTGGTGGTGCAGGGCGACGGGGTCGATGGAGGTATCCACACCGCCCGCCGCCAGCAGGGCCTGGCTGCTCGATGCGAAGCGGATGCGCGCGCCATCCTTGCTGTAGTAGAGCGGCTTGATGCCGAAGCGGTCGCGCACCAGCCACAGGCGGCGGGATTCCATCTCCCAGAGGGCGAAGGCGAACATGCCGCGGAAGTGTTTCACGCAGTCCGGGCCCCATTCGGCCCAGGCGCGCAGGATGACCTCGGTGTCACCGGTGGAGTTGAAATGATGGCCGCGATGGCGCAGCTCGTCGCGTAGTTCCGGGTGGTTGTAGATCGTGCCGTTGAACACCAGCGCAAGTCCCGCCTCACGCTCCACCATCGGCTGGTGGCCGTGGATGGACAGATCGAGGATGGACAGGCGCTGGTGGCCAAGCCCCAAGGGGCCGTCGCTGAAGCTGCCGGCGTGGTCCGGGCCGCGCCGCGCCACCTGGCCCATCATGCGGGCGAGGGCGGAAAGGTCGGCCTGCTGGCCATCGAAACGCAATTCACCTGCAATGCCGCACATCCGAATTCATCCTCCTGTCATGTGCGAAGGATGGTAGCAGGCCGCGCGCTTTTCATGGCGTGGGCGGCTCCTCCGCAAGCTCTTCGGCCAGCGCTGCGATGGCCTGCTCGCGCGCAGCCTCCGGTTCGAAGCCTTCGTTGAGCGCAGACCACTGCGGATGCTGGCGCGCGGACTTGAGGGACTCCGGCAGCGGCCCTTGGCGCCAGCGCTTCACGTCCGGGGCCTCGAGCTGGAGGGGTTCGATCGCTGCATGGCCGCGTCGGTCGAGGGCCGCGAGCAGCCAACGCTGGCGCACGGCCAAGAGGCGCAGGATGGCATCGTCCACGGTCAGGCTGCGGAAGCCGCGCAGCCTGCCGATAAGACGTTCGCCATAATGGCCGAACACCTGCCACAGCCCGCCCGCAACGGCACCTGCCACGGTGGCCGCGCCGAGCGTGAGTCCGCCCACGATCAGGTCGATGCCGATGCCGGTGATGGCTCCCGCCACCGCACCCTTTCCTAGGCGTATACCCATGCCGCGTAGGGCGTTGGGACTGAACAGATCCTCTTCCCAGCGCCCCTCGACCAGGGGGATGGCCGCCATGTCGACGTCGCCGGGGCGAAAGCGGTAAAGCTCGAGCAGGGCGGTGATGCAGACCTGCTCGCGCTGCCGGATCCGCTCGCGCAGCAGATCGACCTGCCGCCGGATCGCCTCCTCCTCATCATGCTTGACCACCATGCGGCAGGCAGCGACGTCGACCAGCAACTCGGCGATGAGGTGGTAGCCCGCGGCCATGCGCTCGCGCGCCTCCGCCTCGCGGGCCTTTAGCAGGCGTTCGAGCGGCAGGCGATGGGCATCGAGCAGGGTGGTGAGCTTTTCCAGCAGGCGGCGCTCGCCGTCGACCTCCGGGGCTACGGTGTTGAAGCTGACCACGGCGTGCAGGCCAAGCCGAGCCAGGGCCTCGCGCCACTCGGCCTCGCGGCTGGCGGGATTGTGTACGAAGTTGAGCACGGGCAGCAGGGGGCGGGCGCAGGTGGCGAGCAGGGTCAACTCGTCGCGGTACTTGGCCAGCACCGGGTCGCGCACGTCGATGACGACCAGCGCCGCGTCGCTCGCCAGCAATTGACGCAGTACCTTGGCCTCTTGCTCGAAACGCTCGGTGGCAAGGGGCGAGTGCAAAAAGCGCTCGATACGGTCTGGCCCGTCCAACCGCTCCCCCGGCTTCACCAGACTTTCCACGGCCGCGAGCAGCCCCATGGCATCCTCCATCCCTGGGGTGTCGTACAGCTCGATGATCGGCTCGCCTTCGACCAACAGGCGCGCACCCTCGACATGGCGGGTGGTGCTCGGCCTTGCGGAGACACGCCGAAGTCCGTGTCGCGGGTGAGGGTGCGCAGCAGCGAGGTCTTGCCGGTGTTGGTGTGTCCGACGACGGCGAGGTGCAGGGGCGTGCTCATGGGCCGTGCTTCAGCCAGTGGAGGGCGCGTTGCTCGTCATCCATGACGGCATCGGAGGGCAGACCGATGGATTGCAGGGCCTCGTGCCAGTGGCCGATGCGCTCCGCATCCCGAGGTTCGTGGCCGATCAGCCAGACATGTGTGGCATCGGCATGGTCTGCCAGCTCGGTGAGATAGCGCAAGGTGCCCCGGTCGGGCGAGAGGCGCCCATCAAGGGCGACCAGCAGGCGGGCAGGGGGATGGGCCCGCAGCGCCTCGAGCAGGCGCTGACGTTCCTCGCGTGCATCGACCACTGGCCAGCACGAAACGGCGCTGGCCCCGGTGGGCGGCCAGGCGGTATCGCCGCCCAGTTCGAGCCCGACCAGCAGGTGCGCTTGGCCACGGTGGGCGGCATGCGTCTGGATGCACGCGCGCGGCAGGCTGCTCGGGGCCTGATCGATGACGCCGATGCGCTCACTTGCGGGCAGCAGTCGGGCGCGCAGCGCGGCGTAGCCCGGAAGATTCAGGTCGAGGCGCAGGCGGTTGCGGCCGCGCATCCACAGGAATTGGCAGCCCGCCCACAGCAGCAGACGCGGCAGGATACCGTAGGCCACCACACAGCCCACGAGCCAGGAGGACCAGGCGCGCCGCGCGGCCTCCATCTGTGGCAGCCCCTCGCCACTGGCGCGCACCATGTCTGCATCCGGGATGGCGAACCCAAGCTTTGCAGGAAGCCAGCCAAGGGCGGCGGTCAGTTCCACGAACACCTCCGAGGGCAGAATCGTGGTCTCGATGATGAAGGCATAGCGCTGCAGGGCGAGGGCGAGCAGCAGCCCGACGAGGGCACCGAGCAGGGCAATCAGCCAGAGCAGGTGGCTGATCGAGCCGCTGACCCAGCGCAGCAAGCCATGCTGCGCCAGCAGATGGAGCAGGGCCCTGCCGATCACCGCGTCCCGCTTTCTGCCCGCGCCGAGTGTGCTCAGGTGGTCGCTCAGCCACCACCAGGCCCGGCCGAGCAGCGCCCCGCTGCTCGGGCCACCGGCCGTCATGCCG
Organism: Halothiobacillaceae bacterium; assembly: GCA_049969375.1. Lineage (GTDB taxonomy): Bacteria > Pseudomonadota > Gammaproteobacteria > Halothiobacillales > Halothiobacillaceae > Thiofaba. The sequence goes on from JBMFOY010000020.1 coordinate 4,343, forward strand.
GCCAGCCACAGGGCGAGGCTGAACAGATGCACGCCGAGCAGGCTGCCGAGCAGCCAGAGCACGTTGACCGGCCGATCGCCCGTCCCCATCACGCCGAGGGCGGCACCGAAGCCGCTGATGAGGGCGATCAGAGCCAGGATCAGCAGGGTGGTGCGGGCGTGCCCGCGCCAGGCCGTGATGGCCGCAAGCCAGCCCTCGCGCGCGCCGATGAGCTCGGCGCGGCGTAGGATGCGTGTCTCGGCATCCGCAGGCGCCTTGAGCACCTGGGGAAGGAGATCGCCATCCTCCAGCAGCGCTCCCGCCGCCTCGTGCTGGCGGATGACCTCGGCCAGCCAGCGGGATTCGAGCGGCGTCAAGGCGTGGGGCAAGCGCGGCCTCGGCGGTGGTGCGGTTACAGGAAGTAGAGCAGCACCAGGCTGCCGAACACGATACGGTACCAGGCAAAGCCGACAAAGCTGTGGCTGGACACGTAGTGCAGCAAAAAGCGCACCGCGGCCAGTCCGGAGATGAAGGCCATGATGAAGCCTGTCGCGATCATGCCCATGTCCTCCCCGTGAAGCTGCCCGGCGTGCTTGTATAGATCGTAGGTCACGGCGGCGAACATGGTGGGCATGGCGAGGAAGAAGGAGAACTCGGTGGCGGTGGTGCGCGAGAGGCCGAACACCAGCCCGCCCATGATGGTGGCGCCGGAGCGCGAGGTGCCCGGGATGAGCGAGATACTCTGCGCCAGCCCGACCTTGAGGGCGTCGCCCCAGCGCATCTCGTCCACAGAGTGGATGCGCGGGGCGGGCTTGAAGCGCTCCACCAGCAGGATGACGATGCCGCCCACGATCAGGGCCCCCGCCACGGTCAGCGGGCTGAACAGGTGGTCCTTGATCAGCTTGTGGAACAGCAGGCCGAACACCATGGCGGGGATGAAGGCGATGATCAGATTGATGGCAAAGCGCTGCGCCGTCGCCTCATGGGGAAGGCCCCTGACCACGGTGAAGATCTTCGCACGGTAATGCCAGCACACCGCGAGGATGGCGCCGAGCTGGATGGCGATGGTGAAGACCTTGCCCGCCTCGTCGTTGTAGGCCAAAAGGTCCTGGGCGATGATCAGGTGGCCGGTGGAGGAGATGGGCAGAAATTCGGTCGCACCCTCAATCAGGCCCAGCACAGCGGCCTTCAGCAGCATCCACAGGTCCATGTCAGGCGCCTTCCTCGGGAAGCAGGAGCTGGTCGAGGATGCGCTCGTAGACCGTCGCCAGGCGGTCCAGGTCCTCGACGCCGACGCACTCGTTCACCTTGTGGATGGTGGCGTTGAGCGGGCCGAGCTCGATCACCTCCGCACCGGTGGGGGCAATGAAGCGGGCATCCGAAGTGCCGCCCGAGGTCGAGGGGGTCGTCTCAATGCCGAGCACGTCGCGGATCGCCGTGTGCACGGCCTCGACCAGCCGCCCATCGGCGCGGGTGAGGAAGGGGTGGCCAGAGAGGTTCCAGTCGATGGTGTAGTTTAGGCCATGGCGCTGCAGGATCTCGTTCACTCTGACCTGTAGCCCTTCCGCGGTCCACTCGGTGTTGAAGCGGAAGTTGAATTGCACGAACAACTCGCCAGGGATGACGTTATTGGCCCCGGTGCCGGCGTGGATATTGGCGATCTGGAAGCTCGTAGGCGGGAAGTGCTCATTGCCTTCATCCCACACGGTGGCGGCCAGCTCCGCCAGCGCCGGGGCGGCGCGGTGCACCGGGTTGTCGGCCAGGTGCGGATAGGCGACATGACCTTGCACGCCATGCACGGTGAGATTCCCGGTGAGTGAGCCACGGCGGCCGATCTTGAACTCGTCCCCCAGCACCGCGCGGCTTGAGGGCTCGCCGACCATGGCATAGTCGATCTTCTCGCCGCGGCGCTCCAGCGCCTCAATGACCTTGACCGTGCCGTCCACCGCCACGCCTTCCTCATCCGAGGTCAAAAGGAAGGCGATGGAGCCCAGATGGTCGGGATGGCGCTGCACGAAGCGCTCGGCCGCGACCACCAGCGCCGCGACCCCGCCCTTCATGTCCGCCGCGCCGCGGCCATAGAGCAGGCCGTCGCGCACGGTCGGCTGGAACGGTGGCGAGGTCCAGCCCTCCTCGCGCCCGGGCGGCACCACGTCGGTGTGGCCGGCAAGGCAGACCAGCGGCCCTTGGTCGCCGCGACGCGCCCACAGATTGGTCACGGAGCCTGCATTCATCCATTCGATACGGAAACCGAGCCTTTCCAGCCGGGCGGCGAGCATGGCCTGGCAGCCGGCGTCGTCGGGAGTGACGGAACGGCGGGCGATGAGGTCGGCGGCGAGCTTGAGGACGTCGGACATGATTATTCCCTGAAGGCGGTTTCGTATTCGGCCTCCACGAAGCCTGCCAATAGGCAGCCGTCGGGCAGCTCGACGATCGGGCGGCGGATGAGGTTGGGCTGGCTGCGCAACAGGGCGAGGGCCTTGTCACGGTTAAGCCCCGCCTTGGCCTCCTCTGGCAGGGCACGCCAGGTGGTGCCGGTCTTCTTCAGCAGCTTCTCCCAGCCCAGCCGGTCTTCCCAGCGCCGCAACTGCTCATCGCTGACGCCTTCCTTTTTGAAGTCATGAAATTGGTAGGGGATGCCGTGCTGCTCCAGCCAGGCCCGGGTCTTCTTCACCGTGCCGCAGTTGGAGATGCCATAAACATGAAGCATGGACGTTCTTCCTTCGAGAGAGGGGCAACCTTAGCAGGGCGTCTGGGAGGCAACAATGGGGGGGGAATCCTCGGGCGGGGCAGGGAAGAGCACGCGAAGACGCGTTCCCCGTCCTTGAGGGCCGGAATGCAGTTCAATCCTGGCGTCATGCAGTCGGGCGATGCCGCGCACGATCGCAAGGCCAAGTCCGCTACCGCCCTCAGGGCTGCCGGGCAAGCGTACGAAACGCTCGAACACCGTCTCGCGTTGGGCCGGAGGGATGCCGGGGCCGCTGTCTTCGACTTCGAACAGCACGGCCTGATCGATCAGGCCGGTGCGGATGAGGATATCGCCGCCCGCTGGGGTATGACGTAGGGCGTTGTCCACGAGGTTGTCTATGAGTTCGCCGAGCATGAAGGGGTCGCCGATGATCTCGCTAGGTTCGACGGCGAACTCCAGGTTTTGCTGCCGGGCATCGGCGCGATGCAGCCAGTCCGGTGCGCGCTCGCGGATGAGCGCCTCGAGCCGCACTCGCTCCCGCCGCAACCCCGCCTCGGCGCCCGGTTCGGTACGGGCTAGGCCGAGCAGCTGCTGGACGAGGCGTGCGGCGCGTTCGGTGGCGGCGCGCAGTCGGTCAAGGTCATGCCGCAGGAGGGGGGTGTCCCCTTCAGCCCTCGCGGCGAGTTCGGCATAAGCGCGCAGGCTGGCCAGGGGAGTGCGGAGCTGGTGGGCGGCATCGGCGATGAACTGGCGTTGTATCTCTTGGGCATGGGCAAGGCGTTCCAGCAGCGCATTGATTTCCTCGACCAGCGGGCGCACCTCCAAGGGCACGTCTGCGGTGGGGAGTGGGGTGAGATCTTGGGCACTGCGTTGGGCGATATCGGCCCGCAGTCGGTCCAGTGGTTTCAAGGCGCGGGCTAGGCCATAGATCATCCAGAACAAGACCAAGCCCAGCAGCAGGGTCAGCGGGATGATGAGGGTCAGGGTGGTTTCGCGGCTGATGGCATCGCGCTCATGCGTGGTCTCGGCGATCAGGAGCGTGACCTTACGGCCTTCGATCATGGCCTGTAAGGCGGCCACCCGCACCCGCTGACCAAGGTAATGGGTGTCGAAGTAGAGCGGATGACCCACCGCTGGGGTGTAAGGGGGGGAGGGCAGCCCTTTGTGTCCGGCAATGAAATGGCCGTCTTCACTCCGTACGACGTAGAAGAGCTCATCCCGAGGCCCCTCGAGCAGGATATCCTGAGCGGCGACGGGCAGATCCAGTTCGATCTGCCCATCCACGACGTGCAGGCGGTCTTGGAGGATGAGGGCAACATCACGCAAGGCCCGATCATAAGGGACGGTGGTGAGTCGCAGCGTGGTGCGATACACCAGCACCGCCGAGATCACCAGGATGGCCATCATGGGCAGCAACACCCAGCGCGCCAGCCGCGCGCGCAGGCTAAGGCTTGGCATGCTGGGCTCCGTTGTCCTTCTCCAGCAGGTATCCGAGCCCGCGCACCGTGCGGAGAGTCATCCCCGCCCTACCCAGCTTGCCGCGCAGGCGTGAGATATAGACCTCGATGGCATTGGGGGTGATGGCCTCATCCTGTCCGCACAGGGCGTCGATGATGGTGGTTTTGTCGATGATGCGCCCCGCGCGCTCCACCAAGAGGCGCAGCAGGTGCCATTCGCGCGCGGACAGGTCCAAGGGCTGACCGTCCAGCCAGGCGCGCTGTGCCGCAAGGTCGAGGCGCAGGGCGCCATGCGTGAGGATGCCGAGCGATACACCCCTCGCGCGGCGGAGGAGGGCGCGCACGCGGGCCTCCAACTCACGGGGGTCGAAGGGCTTAATAAGGTAATCATCGGCGCCAAGGTCCAACCCGCGTATCCGATCTTCAAGTCCGTCGCGCGCGGTCAGAATCAACACCGGGGTATGCGCATCCTTCTGCCGTAGGCGCTTGAGCACCTCCAGCCCCGACAGTCCCGGCAAGCCGATATCCAGCAGCACCAGATCGAACGTCTCCGCATGCAGAGCCTCCAAGGCATCGGCACCCGTGCGGGCAAAGCGCAAACGGGGGGCGAGTGGGCGGAGGGAGTCGCCAATGGCCTCGGCGAGCAGGGTGTCGTCCTCCACAATCAAAAGATGCATGGTTTGTCAGCGTGCTGTCAGCTTGAAAGGGTGTAATAGCTGTGGTCAAAGCCTTTTTGAAGCCGTTTCATTATGCCGCGTCATGCCATCTTTGCCTTGGGACTTCTTTCCCTCATTGCTGTGGGGCTTCCGCCTCCTGACGCTCTGGCGGCCGATCCTGTGCCGACACGGGCCCTCTCCCTGCGTGAGTCGTTGACGCTCTGGAAGAGCCACAGCCATGAGCTGGAGCTTGCGCGACTTCAGGTCGAGGGGGCGCGTTTCGATGAGCTGACGGCTGCTGCGCGGCCCAATCCGACCTTGTCGGTCCAGAGCATCGCCCCCCTCACCCAGCGGGATGTCAACGGCAACGACACCATCTTGGGCTTAAGCCAGCTGATCGAACGGGGCGGTAAGCGGGAGTTGCGTCAGGCCCTGGCGCAGAGTGCGACCCGTGCCAGCGAGCAGGATTGGAGCGAGGTCATGCGCGCGCAGGGTGTGACGGTCATGCAGGCGTATTACGACCTGAAACTGGCGCAAGAGATCCTGTCCATTGACCGGGGCATGGCCGAGTTGTACCGCAGCAGCCTCATGGCCACGAGCAAGCGCTGGAAGGAGGGGGATGTCCCCGCCAGCGATGTCACCCGCCTGAAGGTGGAGGTGGCGCGCATGGAGAATCAGGTGCGCCAGGATTTGAACACCTTGCGCCAGGCCCAGTTGGCTCTGGCCTATTATTTGGGGATGTCGATGCAGGATGCCGCATCGCTTCAGGCCACCGATCCTTGGCCGGGGATGATGTCGGCTGATGGGGCTGGCATCGAGGGGCGCTTGGAGAAGCGTCCCGATGTGCGCGCTGCCCAGGAACGCTTGGAGGGGGCAGGCACCGCGCTGGAGCTTGCGCGGGCACAGCTGACCCGGGATGTGACGGTGGGGGTGAGCGTGGAGCGTCATCCGCTCGTTGCCAACACCGTCGGTGTGCAGGTTTCCGTACCCCTTTTCACCAGCTATCAGTATCAGGGCGAGATCGGCAAGGCGCAAACCCTGCTCACCCAGGCTCAGAGGCAGATTGCGCAGGTCATGGACCGAGCGCGGCAGGAAATCGCGCAGGCGCAAAGTGACCTGGAGACCGCCCAAGATCGTTTGCTGCGTTACGAGAACGGCCTCTTGGTCGATGCGGAACGCGCCGCCATCAATGCCGAATTTGCCTTCCAGCATGGCGCCTCAAGCCTGGTCGAATTGCTCGATGCGCGCCGCACCTATCTTGCCACCCAGATCGAGGCTGTCTCGGCCCGTGCCGATCACGCCAAGGCCCTGGCTGCCTGGCGGGCGGCCCTCGCACTTATGGATGATCAGCCATGAATAAGTTTCCGCTCATCATGACCTTGTGTTGCGTCATGGGTTCCTTCGCCGTGGGGGCCACCGAGCCGGCGCCCGCCGCCACTCAGTTAGCCGACCGGGTGCTGCGCTACCCGCCCGGCGCGCCGCAGTTGTCTTATTTGAACATCGAGGCGATGGTGGCCAGCCCCGTGCCGGTGCTCGAACCCCAGAACGGGCGGATCGCCTACAACGATGATCTGACCGCACGCGTCTTCACCCCCGTGGATGGCCGCGTCACGCGCATCGTCGCCAAACCCGGCGATGCGGTTCGGCAGGGTGATCCTCTGGCTTGGCTGGAATCGCCGGATTACATCCAGGCCCTGGCCGATTTGAACGATGCCCGCGCCCAGCTTCGACAGAAGAGCATCGAGCGGGACCGCGCCGGCGCGCTATACAAGGGCGAGGTGATTGCGCGCAAGGACTTCGAGGCTGCGGTGTTCGAGCTTGAGCACGCGCAGGAGGCGCTGCGCCGGGCCGAGGCGCGTTTCCGCCATCTCAACCCCACGCTGGATACCCGCCAGACCAGCTTTGCCCTGCGCGCGCCCATCGATGGGGTGGTGACCGAGCGCAAGATCCTGCCCGGCACCGAGGTAGACAATGCCAAGACGGAAGCCTTGTTCGTCATCACCGACCCGACCCGGCTATGGGTCAGTTTCGAGCTGGCGGAAAAGGACGTCGGCAAGCTCCACGTGGGCCAGCCCGTGGCGGTGAGCGTGGAGGCCTATCCTAACGAGGTCTTCACCGCCCATATCGACTTCATCAGCGACGTGGTGGACCCGACCACGCGCCGTTTGGTCGTGCGCTCGGAGCTCGACAACCCGAAGCGTCGTCTCAAGCCGGAGATGTATGCCAAGGTCACGCCGCTGGCCGAGGGCCAGAGCCTGCCGCGCGTGCCCAATACGGCGCTGGTGACCGAAGGCGTCAAGACCTTCTTGTTTGTCGAGCGTGAGCCCGGGGTGATCGAAAAGCGCGAGGTGCATCTGGGCTTCCGTGGTCCGGCGACATCGTGGGTGAAGGAGGGTCTCAAGGAGGGCGAGCGCATCGTCACCACCGGCGCCTTGTTGCTCAATGCCGAGCTTTCGGGGCAATGACATGTTGAAACGTTTGACCGCCTTCGCGCTGGAGCAGCGCGTCTTTGTCATCGCCCTGTCGCTGTTTATGGCCGCGGCAGGGTGGTTTGCCTTGATCAATACGCCGATCGAGGCCTTTCCTGACGTGCAGGATGTGCAGGTCAATATTGTCACCCAAGCTCCGGGGTTGGCGGCCAAGGAGGTGGAACGCGCCATCTCCATGCCGATCGAGCGGGCGATGGGAGGGGTGCCGCATATGTCCGGGCTGCGCTCGGTGTCGATCGCCGGGCTCTCCGTGGTGACCCTGACCTTCACTGATCGCACCGATGATTATTTCGCCCGCCAGCAGGTGCTGGAAAAGCTGCGCGATGCCGACCTGCCGAATGGCGTGCAGCCCTCGCTCGCCCCGCTGACCACCGCGGTGGGCGAAATCTTCCGCTACGTGATCGAGGCTCCGCCCGGGATGCCCGCGCGCGAGGTGCGTGCCATCCAGGATTGGGTGGTGCGCCCGGCCTTAAGGCAGGTGCAAGGCGTGGCGGATGTGGTCAGCTTTGGCGGAAGCATCAAGGAATACCAGGTGCGCCTGGACCCCTTCCTGTTGCGCAAATTCCAGATCTCCATTGATCAAGTTGCCAAGGCCCTCACGGCCAATAGCGCCAACACCGGCGGCGGTTTGATGCAGAGCGGGGAGGAGAGCCTGGTCATCCGCGGCATCGGCCTCGTGGAGTCGGTGGAGGACATCGCCCGGATCGGAGTGGACGTGCGCGACGGCAAACCTATCCTCGTGGGGGATGTGGGCGAAGTGGCCACCGGTGATCGCACCCGCTCGGGCATCGTGTCCTACAACGAGCAGGACGATGTGGTCATCGGCATCGTGCAGATGACCAAGCGCCAGAACCCGTCGGTGGTGATCGAGAGTGTGTATGAGGCCATCGACAAACTCACACCCCGCCTGCCGGAAGGGGTGCGCGTGCTACCCATGTACGATCGCACCCAGCTTGTGCATCACACCGTGCATACGGTGGCGCACAATCTGGGGGTGGGGGCGCTGTTGGTCATGGCGATTTTGGTGATCTTCCTGCGCTCGCTCTTTGCCGCGCTGGTGGTGGCGGTCGTCATCCCGCTGTCCATGCTTTTTGCCTTCATCTTCATTCACCTGATGGGCGTGTCGGCGAACCTGATCTCGCTGGGCTCGGTGGACTTCGGCATCATTGTCGATGGCGCGGTGGTGCTGGTGGAGGCCTTGATGGTGCGCTTGGCGCTGGCGGCGGTGGACCAGCACCCAATCCATGGCACCTATGCCTGGCGGCTTGGCACCCTCAAGCACACTGCGGTCGAGATGGGCAAGCCCATCCTGTTCGCCAAGGCCATCATCATCCTGGCCTTCCTGCCCATCTTCACCTTCCAGCGGGTGGAGGGAAAGATCTTCTCGCCCATGGCCATCACCCTTAGTTTCGCCATCCTGGGGGCCATCCTGTTGACCCTGACCCTCGTGCCTGCGCTGTTGAGCTACGGTGTGCGCCGCTATGACCTGGCGGAGCGCCATAGCCAATGGATGCATGCCTTGCAGCAGGCTTACCGGCGTATTCTGGAGGGGGCCATGCGTCTGCGTGGTGGGGTGATTCTGGCCTCCGTGGTCGTGCTGGCCGTAGCCATTCTGCTTGCCCCGCGCCTAGGGACTGAGTTTCTGCCCAAGCTCGACGAGGGCAATATCTGGCTGACCATCGACCTCCCCCCGGCCACCAGCCTGGAGAAGACCCGCGAGGTGGAGAAGATCGTGCGCACCACCTTGTTGGACTACCCGGAGGTCAACAAGGTCATCGCCCATATGGGGCGGCCCGACGATGGAACCGACCCCAAAGGGCCGAACCACATGGAACTTTTAGTCGATCTTAAACCGCGCGAGGGTTGGCGCTTCCCCTCCAAGGAAGCCCTGGTCGAGGACATGGCGGCGCGCCTGAAGGTGGTGCCGGGGCTGGAGACCAATTTCTCGCAGGTCATCCAGGACAACGTTGAGGAGTCTATCAGCGGGGTGAAAGGGGAGATCGCGATCAAGGTCTATGGGCCGGACCTTGAGATTCTCGAGGACAAGGCCAGCCAGATTGCGGCCATCGTCGCCGCTATCCCCGGGGCCTCGGATGTGGCGGCCATCAAGGTCAGCGGTCAGGCCGAGCTGGATATCCACCTCAATCGCGACCTCATGGCCCGCTATGGTCTTAGCGTGGATGACGTGAACGGGACCCTCAATACCGCGCTGGCGGGCATGGCGGTCAACACCTTCTACGAGGGCGAGCGGATGTTCGACATTGCCGTACGCCTGATGAAGCCCTATCGTGACTCTCCGGAGGACCTTAAGGAGCTGCCCATCAGCTTGCCGGATGGCAAGGTCATCCCGTTGGCGAGCATTGCCGAGATCGTCGTGCGCCAGGGACCGAACCGCGTCTCACGTGAATTCGGCAGCCGCTACATCGCGGTCAAGGCCAACCTGCTTGGGCGCGATCAGGGCAGCTTCGTGGCCGAGGCTATGCAAAAAGTCGCCGCCCAAGTGCGCCTGCCGGAAGGCTACGCCATGACCTGGGGTGGGCAGTTCGAGAACCAGCAGCGCGCGATGAAGCGTCTGTCCATCATCGTGCCTTTGAGCCTGGCGGGCATCTTCGTGTTGTTGTTCTGGGCTTTCCGTTCGGTCAAGTTTGCCCTGCTGATCCTGCTGATGGTGCCCTTCACCCTCATCGGGGGGCTTGCGGGGCTTGGGCTTGGGGGGCTGCATTTGTCGGTCTCCGCCGCCGTCGGTTTCATCGCCGTGGCAGGGATTTCGGTGCAGAACGGTGTGATTATGGTTGAGCGCTTCCTCGAATCGCTGCGCAACGGTGTGGAGTTGACCGAGGCCGTGCTGGAAGGTGCAGCCAGCCGCCTGCGCCCTATCCTCATGACCGCGCTCATGGCTGGGCTCGGGCTCTTGCCCGCGGCGCTCTCCGATGCCATTGGTTCAGAGACCCAGCGCCCGTTTGCGGTGGTGATCGTGGGCGGCATTGTCTCCGCAACGCTCTTTACCCTCGTGTTGCTGCCCTTGCTGTTCCCGATGCTGTTGGGACGCACAGAGCCCAAGGGGGGCGCTCCGGCTCCTCGCCCTCCCTCCGCCTAAGGAAACTCTGAAAAAATCCATCCATGGATTTTTTCAGATCGTCTCGTCGCGGCGCATGTCCGCGACGGACTCCGCGAACAACGACTTACGTCGTTGTTCGCGTTGGGGGGGCCTGCCCCAAACGGGAAACGCTGAATGATTCAGCGTTTCCCTAACCGGCGAGGCAGGGGAGGTGCGTGTTTAGGACAAGGTCACATGGCTTTCGGCATTCCGCGCACGGTTTTCATTCTGGGGCTGGTGTCCTTCCTCAATGACGCCGCCAGTGAAATGATCACCCCTCTGCTGCCCATCTTCCTGACCGCAGCCTTGGGCGCGGGGCCGGCCATCGTCGGCCTGATCGAAGGGCTGGCCGAGGCCACCGCGAGCCTGCTCAAGCTCTTCTCCGGCCGTCTTCTGGATCATGGTTTCCGGGCCAAGCGGCTGGTACTCATCGGTTATGGCCTGTCGAATGTCCTGCGGCCCTTGCTCGGCTTGGCCGTCGGCTGGTTCTGGGTGTTGTTGCTGCGCTTTCTCGACCGGGTGGGGAAGGGGATTCGCACGGCGCCGCGTGACGCCCTGATCGCGGCCGCGGTGGAAACAAACCGGCGGGGTTTGGCGTTTGGCATCCATCGGGCCTTCGACAATGCGGGGGCAGTCGTCGGGCCCTTGCTCGCCTTCGCCTTGCTCAACTCCGGGATGGCGCTGGAGAACATCTTTCTCTGGTCAGTGATCCCTGGCGCCCTGGTCATGCTGCTGTTGATCTTCGGCTTGCCCGGCCATGCCCCAGTCACCGCGTCCACCCAGCCGGTGCCGCCCTTGCGCTGGTCCCTGCTCGATGCCCGTCTGCGCGGTCTGATTCTGGCTGCAGGTCTGCTGGCCCTGGTCGCAGTGCCGGAGGCCTTCCTCGTGCTGTGGGCCCATGATCAGGGCCTCGCGGTGGCCTGGGTGCCGCTGCTCTGGGCGGCGGCCAGCGCGGTCAAGATGGTGATCGTGGTGCCTTTTTCCGTGTTGTCGGACCGTTTGGGGCGTTTGCCGGTGTTGCTGGTTGGGTGGGGGCTGCGCTTCGTCGTGCTGGCCTTGTTGGCTCTATATAGCAGCCAGGCGTCCGTGGTGGTCGCTTTGCTGCTTTTCCTGGCCTATGCCGCCGCCCTCGCCTCGACCGAGGGGGCAGAGCGGGCCTTGATCAGCGATTGTGCGCCAAAGGCCGTGCGTGGCACAGCCTTTGGCATGTACCACATGGTGACGGGGCTGGCGGGCCTGCCGGGGGCACTGCTGTTCGGGGTGCTCTGGGAGGCGTTTAACTCAAGGCTGGCCTTTGCCGTGGCGGCGGCGGTGTCTGTGTTGGCGCTCGGCGTGTTCATCCATCGTGTGCGCCTAGTTACAGCACCGTCACAGGCGTGAGCGGCAAGATAGGCTATCCTGCGCGCATGTCTTTGTTAGAGAAGGCCCATGAGTACCCTCCAGCAACACATCGAAGAAAAACATTTCAGTCACCGCATGAACGGCCTGCGTGCCGCTGTGCTGGGGGCCAATGACGGGATCATCTCGGTGGTGAGTCTGCTGATCGGCGTCATGGCCTCGGGGGCGGATAAGCAGACGCTCATGCTCGTCGGACTGGGCGCCTTGATTGCCGGAGCCATCTCGATGGCGGCGGGGGAGTATGTCTCGGTCAAATCCCAGGCCGATACCGAACAGGCCGATCTTGTGGTCGAAAAGGCCGCGCTGGAGGAAAACTGGGAAGAGGAAGTGCACGAGCTCGCCGGAGTTTACGAGGCCCGTGGGGTGAGCGAGGCCACAGCCTTGGCGGTGGCGCGGGAGCTGATGGCGCATGACGCCCTGCGCGCCCATGCCATCGACGAGCTCGGTTTGACCGACACCCATGCCCCGCGCCCTTTGCAGGCGGCCGCGTTCTCGGCCGCGGCGTTCATGTCCGGCGGCATCGTGCCCGTGCTTTTGGCGTGGATGCTACCTAATGCGCTGCTGTGGGTCCTTGCCCTGTCCTCCCTCGTGCTGCTCTTTGCCTTGGGGGCGCTGGCTGCTTGGGCGGGGGGTGCGCGCCTGATGCCAGGCGGGATGCGGGTGATGGTCTGGGGCTTGGTGGCCATGCTGGCCACCTACCTGATTGGCCGCGCCTTCGGGGTCGAAGGGGGAATGTGAGGGAGACGTCACACGTCACGCAAAAGCTCGTTGATGCCGACCTTGCCGAGGGTCTTGGCATCGACCTTCTTCACGATCACCGCGCAGTACAGGCTGTACTTGCCATCCTTGGACGGCAGGCTGCCGGAGACCACCACGGAACCGGCCGGGACGCGGCCGTAGTGCACCTCGCCGGTCTCACGATCGTAGATCTTGGTGGACTGGCCGATGTACACCCCCATGGAGATGACGGAGCCTTCTTCGACGATCACGCCCTCGACGATTTCCGAGCGGGCGCCGATGAAGCAGTTGTCCTCGATGATGGTTGGTGCGGCCTGCAGCGGTTCCAGCACGCCGCCGATGCCGACGCCGCCGGAGAGGTGCACGTTCTTGCCGATTTGGGCGCAGGAGCCGACGGTGGCCCAGGTGTCGACCATGGTGCCCTCATCGACGTAGGCGCCGATGTTGACGTAGGACGGCATGAGCACGCAGCTCTTGGCGATGAAGCTGCCGCGGCGGGCCATCGCAGTCGGGGCAACCCGGATGCCGGCGGTGCGGAACTGCGCGTCAGTCCAGCCGGCGAACTTGGGTTCCACCTTGTCGAAGAACTGCAGATCGCCCGCGCCCATGACGCGGTTGTCGTTCAGGCGGAAGGACAAAAGCACGGCCTTCTTGACCCACTCATTCACCTGCCACTGGCCCACGCCTTGGCGCTCGGCCACGCGCAGGGTGCCTGCGTCCAGTTGGGCGATGATCTCATTGACGGCATCGCGCACGTCCTTCGGGGCGTTGGAGGGGGTGAACTCGGCGCGCTTCTCGAAGGCGTCCTCGATAAGCTGACGAAGGTTGTTCATGTCATGTCCTCTTGTAGGAGCGACGCTTGCGTCGCGATCGGGTTTTGAATCAGGTGGAACGGGCTGGGATCAGCCCATTCTTACAGGGTCTGGCTGAAATGCCTGATGCGCTCGGCGGCCTCGGCGCACTCGTCCATCTCGGCCACCAGCGCCATGCGCACGTAACCCGCGCCCGGGTTGTGGCCGTCGACCGCGCGCGAGAGGTAGCTGCCCGGCAGCACGGTGACGTTCTGCTCGGCGAACAGGCGGCGGGCGAATTCGGTATCACTGATGGGCGTTTTGGCCCACAGGTAGAAGGCGCCCTGGGGCATGTTCACATCCAGTGCATCGCCAATAATTTCAATGACCTTCGTGAATTTTTGCAGGTAAAGCTCACGGTTCTTCTCCACATGCGTCTCGTCGCTCCAGGCGGCTACGCTCGCCGCCTGGGTGGGCGGGGGTAGGGTGCAGCCGTGGTAGGTGCGGTACAGGTGATAGTCCTTGAGCACGGCCGCGTCCCCCGCCACGAAGCCGGAACGCAGGCCCGGCAGGTTGGATCGCTTGGAGAGTGAATGGAATACCACGCAGCGCGCGAAGTCGTCGCGGCCGATGTTGGTGCAGACCTGCAGCAGACCGACCGGCGGCTCGCCGTAATACAGCTCCGAGTAGCACTCGTCGGAGGCGATGATGAAGTCGTACTCGTCGGCCAGCTCGATCAAGCGGCGGTAGGAGGACTCCGGCAGCACCGCGCCGGTCGGGTTGCCGGGCGAGCAGACGTAGATGAGCTGGCAGCGCTTCCACACTTCAACGGGAATGGCGTCGAAATGCGGTAAAAAGCCGTTTTCAGCCGGGGTGGGGTAGAACCAGGGCGTTGCCCCGGCAAGGTACGCCGCACCTTCGTAGATTTGGTAGAAGGGGTTGGGCATGAGCACCAAGGGTTCCTCGGCACGGTTCACCACGCACTGGGCAAAGGAGAACAGTGCCTCGCGCGTGCCGGACACCGGCAGGATTTGGGTGGCCGGATCGACCTTGGCCTGAAAGCGGCGCAGCAACCAACCCGCCACCGCCTCGCGCAACCCGTCACTGCCGCGGGTGAGCGGGTAGTTGGCCAGACCATGCAGGTGATGGATCAGCTCCTCGACCACGAAGGACGGCGGCTGGTGCTTGGGCTCGCCGATCGACAGGGCGATGTGCGGAAGGTGGGCGGGCGGGGCGCTCCCGGCCTTGAGCTTGGCCAGCTTTTCGAAGGGATAGGGCTGCAATAGGCCGAGATCGGGGTTCATGCGGCGGCAAAGGTCGTGGAGAATGAGGCGGGAGTATACCGCAAAGGCCTCCCATGACCGCTGAACCTACCATCCTCGCCCTCCATCACGTCAGCATCCTGGTCGCTGACACCTCCCGTGCGCAACGTTTTTATGAGGACATCCTTGGGCTTGAAAGCCTCGAGCGTCCAGAGCTCGGCTTTCCCGGCGCCTGGCTGGCGCTGGGTAAGGACCAACAGCTGCACCTGATGGAACTGCCCGACCCTGACCCTAGGACGGGCCGAGCAGAGCACGGTGGTCGCGACCGCCACTTCGCCCTGCGCGTGGAAAGCCTTGCGCCCATCATCGAACGCTTGGAACGCGCCGGTGTGCCCTACACGCGCAGCCGATCGGGACGGTCATCCATCTTTTTTCGTGATCTGGATGGACATGCGGTGGAGTTGATGGAGATGAGTCCGTAGAGTCAACTAATTCGTCTTTTAGGAAAGCGCTGGATCATCCAGCGTTTCCCGTTTGGGGCAGGATGCCCCAACGCGAACAACGCGTTCCGTCGTT
>JBMFOY010000021.1:0-19037 GCA_049969375.1 Halothiobacillaceae bacterium
GCATGGCCCTCCTTCCTCGGTAAAGGAGTGCCAAAGGTTTCTGAACTTATGCAGGCAGCACACGGCTCATCGACCACCAACGACATCGGAGACCGCATGGGGCACCAGACGCGATCCTTTGCGCTCATCGGCTGCCGGGGATGCAGATTCGGGCACGATGGGCAAACCATCGAGCAAGGCCGCCAGCGGTTGCACCTCTGTTTCCTTGAACATAAGCAGCTCCTTGACCTTCCCTTCCTCCAGAAGGATCACCGTGACACTGTCTTCGGCGCGGGGCAGCATGGCCGTTTGCCCCTCCTCGCTGGCTACGGCCATACGGTAAGGGTATTCACGCATCCTTGGTAAGGCGATCATGCGGGTGACCAAACCTGGCATGCGGCTGATGTCGGCGATGTAAACGATCTTGCGCTGCGGCATGAACTCGGCCGAACGATCTTTGAGCAGACCATTGAGCATGTCACCCGCCGTCTTGTCGGCCGTGAACAAGACGGCGCGCGTATCCAGCCCCAGCGACATGGGCCTGTCATGCTGGTCATGGAGTTTGAGCTCTGGCAAAGGGTCCCCCACCCTGAGGGTCTTGACCGCCTCGTCGGCCATGGCTAGGGCAGGTAAGAGGATGAGGGCAGCGAGCATGCGGCGCATCTTCATCTCCTGATGGATGAAAAGAAAACCTGTTTATAGGCGCATTTGATCGAATAAAAAACCCCGCCGAGGCGGGGTTGGATCTCGGAGCGGACGAGAATCAGAGCGTCTTGAACACCCGAAGCGCCGCCTCGACTGTGGTGTCGATGTCCTGACAGCTGTGCGCACCGGAAACGAAACCGGCTTCAAAGGCGCTCGGCGCAAGGTAGATCCCCTCATTGAGCATGGCATGGAAGAACTTCCTAAAGCGCTCAATATCGCAGCGTCCCACATCAGAGAAGGTTTCAATACGCTCCTGATCGGTGAAAAAGAAACCGAACATCCCGCCGACATGGTTGGTGGTGAACGGGATGCCCGCCTCCTTGGCTGCTTCGCGCAGGCCATCGCACAGGTTCTGGGTGCGCGCGGCAAGGGTCTCGTAGAAGCCCGGCTCCATAATGAGCTCCATGGTGGCCAGACCTGCCGCCATGGCGACCGGGTTGCCGGAGAGGGTGCCGGCCTGGTAGACGGGACCGAGGGGGGCGATGTACTCCATGATCTCGCGCCGGCCGCCAAAGGCGCCGACCGGCATGCCGCCGCCGACCACCTTGCCGAGCGTGGTGAGATCCGGCATCACGCCATAGTGCTCCTGCGCTCCGCCGAGGGCGACGCGGAAGCCGGTCATGACCTCGTCGAAGATCAGCACCGCGCCATACTTGGTGCACACCGCCCGCAGTCCTTCGAGGAAGCCGGGCTTGGGTGGAATGCAGTTCATGTTGCCCGCCACGGGCTCGACAATCACGCAGGCGATTTCGTCACCCTTTTCCGCAAACACCTGCTCAACCTGGGCTAGGTTGTTGTATTCGAGGGTGAGGGTGTGCTGCGCCAGAGCGGCCGGCACGCCCGGAGAGCTCGGCACACCGAGAGTCAGCATGCCGGATCCGGCCTTCACGAGCAGCGAGTCGCCATGACCGTGGTAACACCCTTCGAACTTGATGATGGTGTCGCGCCCGGTATAGCCCCGTGCCAGGCGGATGGCGCTCATGGTGGCCTCGGTGCCTGAACTGGTCATGCGTACCATCTCCAGCGAGGGGACGATTTCGCACAAAAGGTCGGCCATGCGGGTTTCGATTGCAGTCGGGGCGCCGAAGGACAGGCCGCGCTCGGCAGCGCTCTTGACCGCCTCGATCACCTTGGGATGGGTGTGGCCGGCGATCATCGGACCCCAGGAGCCGACGTAGTCGATATAGCGCTTGCCGTCCACGTCGAACAGCGCGGCGCCTTGGGCGCGCTCGAAGAAGATGGGCTCACCGCCCACGCCGCGGAAGGCACGCACAGGGGAGTTCACTCCGCCGGGGATGTGCTTCTGGGCTTCGATGAACAGCTCATGGGAGCGGGACATGGTTCGTTCTCTCCTCAAGGAAACTCTGAAAAAATCCATCCATGGATTTTTTCAGTATCGTCTCGTCGCGGCGCATGTCCGCGACGGCCTCCGCGAATCAACGACTGACGTCGTTGTTCGCGTTGGGGCGTCCTGCCCCAAACGGGAAACGCTAAATAATTCAGCGTTTCCTTAAGGCGCATGGCATCGGGCCAGGCCGATGACTTTCAACAGCAGGCCCGTACGGGCGTCTATGGGCATCATCACGAGAAGTGGAGCAACGCGACGA
Organism: Halothiobacillaceae bacterium; assembly: GCA_049969375.1. Lineage (GTDB taxonomy): Bacteria > Pseudomonadota > Gammaproteobacteria > Halothiobacillales > Halothiobacillaceae > Thiofaba. Next base: position 2,292 of record JBMFOY010000021.1, read on the forward strand.
TCCATGGAACGTTGGCTTCACGGCCAGCACATGGATTGCTTCTCTACGCTCGCAATGACGAGTTAAACAGCGGTGCATAACGCCGGGATGCCGCCTCCACGTCGACCGCCGCGAAGACATCCGAGATCACGGCCAGCATGTCCGCCCCCGCCTCGACCAGCGGAGCGGCATTATCGGCGGTAATGCCACCGATGGCACAGAGGGGCAGGCTCAATTTTTTGCGTGCCTCGCGCAGCAGGTCCATGCTCGCCGGCACGGCCTCGGGCTTGACGCGGGAGGGGAAGAAGCTGCCGAAGGCGACATAGTCGGCCCCCTCTGCCGCCGCCTCCAGCGCGAGTTCCAGCCGGTTGTAGCAGGAAACGCCGATGACGGCGCCCTGCCCCAGCCTGTTCCGTGCATGCCCCAGGGCTGCGTCCTCCTTGCCGACATGCACCCCGTCCGCGCCGACCTGGGCCGCCAGCTCGACGTCGTCGTTGATGATGCTGACGGCACCATAGGTGCGGCAGAGGCGCACCACCTCACTCGCCAGCCGCTCGCGCAATCGCGACTCCGGCCGCTTGTCGCGGTACTGGACGATACGCGCGCCACCGCGGAGGGCGGCCTCGACCCGTTCGGCGAACCGATCGTCGGGGATCAGGGCCGTATCGGTGATGGCGTAGAGGCCGCGCAGCGCCTTCCTTTTGTGCATCATGCCAGCGACCTCGCGGCGTGCGCGGCGCCGATCAGGGGGGCGCGCGGCTCCAGCACCACCTCGACCGGCATCGCCGCCAGCAGGTTGCGGAACCGCCCTTTGTCGAGAAAGCCTTCCATGAAAGCCCCTTGCTTGAGGAGGGGTAGGATCTTGGGTGCGATCCCCCCCCCCACGAGCACGCCGGCACTTGAGAGACACTTGAGGGCGAGGTTGCCGGCCTCCGCGCCGTAGATGCGGCAGAACAGGGTCAGCGCGTGCAGGCAGGCCCCATCCCTGCCCTCCAGGGCTAGGCGGGCGATGGCTGCGCTCGGATCGGGGGAAGCCGCGATGGCCTGGGCAGACGCCTCCTCCAGCGGCACGCGGCGTGTGTCGCGGAGAAAAGTCCAGATGTTGAGCAGACCGGGGCCGGAGAGGACGCGCTCTACGCTGACATGGCCACCGAACTTCCCGCGCAGCCAGACCAACAAGGCATCCTCTTCGGCGCTGTTGGGCGCGAAGTCGCAGTGCCCCCCTTCGGTTGGCTGCACGTGGTAGCGCAGACCATCCCAGAACAGCAGCGCCTGCCCGAGGCCCGTGCCGGCAGCGATGACGGCGGTCATGCCATCCCGAGCGCGTCGGGAAGTGGAGAGGGGAACGCGTTGTTCAGGCGGCAGCTGCAGCATGCCGAGCGCCGCGGCCTCGAGGTCGTTGAGCAGACGCACGGGGCAGCCGAGGCGCGCACCCAGTGCGGCCTCCTCCAGCACCCACGGCAGATTGGTGGTCTGGCAGCGCCCATCCACGACCGGCCCGGCCACGCCGAAGGCCGCCCCCTCAAGGCGCGGTGGATCAAGACCAAGGAAGGCCTCGAGGATGTCCTCGAAGGCGGCATGGTCACGGCTGGGCACACTGGCCTCGCGCGCGATGACCAGCTCACCGCCGCGTTGGGTATAGAGGGCCAGCACCGTCTTAGTGCCGCCAATGTCGCCAGCAAGAAACATCGCATCCCTCCTCTAGGGAAATGCTGAAAAATCCATCCATGGATTTTTTCAGATCGTCTTATCAAGGCGCATGTCCGCGACGGCCTTGGCGAATCAACGACTGAACCCGTTGTTCGCGTTGGGGCATCCTGCCCCAAACAGGAAACGCTGAAGAATTCAGCGTTTCCTTAACGTGATGGATGTTCGTGCAAGCCATCCATGGCTTGCCTTACCAGGCCGTTGAAAAGGGTTTTTCAACGGCCTGTTAGGCCGTCAAAACCAAGCTGGCCGCCGAACCTTCGGCCACCAGGAACTCGAGGGCATGAGTCACGAAGGCCGCCACTTCGGCAGGTGGGCGCCGATAGAAGGCCTCCCAGGCCAGATCACGCACCTCACCGTAGCGCCCCGCATCCTCGGGATGACCTGCAAGCCAGGCCAGCCTCACGGCGTGGCCGATCAAGACGTCCATGACGAGGTCGTCCTCGAAGCGCAGGTTCGGATTGGCCTGCATGATCATGAGCAGCGCCCCCAACCCCTCGATGACAAGCTGACGATACTCTGGGGCGGCGATCTTGTTGAGCAAATGATCGACGCGCAAGGCGAAGTTCTTCTCCCAGGCTGTGCTCTCCGACAGGAGCTGCTCGCTGTCCAATCGGTTCTTGCGGTTGTAGCGGTCACCAATGACCAGGCCCCGACAGTGGCGCAAAAGCTCCCACACCTGGGGATAGAAACGGTCCGGCAGGCGGCCAATCGCCCCTTGCACCTGCCGCCAATGCAGCCAGTCTTCGACGACCTGGGCGACATCCGGACCGGCACCAAATTGCACGGGGACCACCTCCGCTGGCGTGCCGACGATATGCAGCGATTCGGTACGCCCGAGACGGCGCTGCTCGTCACCGAAGTGCAGCAAGGTATCGCGCAGGCGGGCGAACAGGCGGTGCGGCGGTTTGTCCAACAGGGCGTCGAAGGCAGCATCGAGGGTCAGGGCACGCTCGCGCGCCAGCCCCGCAATCAAGAGCTGGAGCAGGTGCCCCACGCGCAGGGTGAGGATGTCGCGGATCAGGTGCGACTCGTTCTTGGCGATTTGGCCCAGGTGGATGATGAGCTCCTGGGTCAGGATGCGCTCGCGCTCGTCTTGGCCACAGAAGGTGCGGATCATGCCCAAGATCTCGGCATTGCCCAAAGGCTCGCGGATGATGGCGCGACGACTGTAGGCACGCCCGACCGCCAGCTGCTTCTGCCGCACCAGAATGTCCATGACCGCGACCTCGAGCTGGGCATCGACCTTGTCCAAAAGGTCGGCGGCGCGCCGCAACACTCCCCACAGTTGCAAGCGCCCTGCCCGCTCGAACACGCACTCGGTCAGCTCGCGCAGTGTCAATTCGTAGCCGAGTTGCGGATGGCGCAAGGGGGTGACGTAATCGCCGCCATGACGGGCATGGAGGGTGACCAGCAGCTCGATCTGGGCATAGGGATTGCCGCTACCGGCTAAGCGCGTAAGCAGGGCCTCACTGGGCGCCTCGAGTTCGAGAGCGTGCAGTTCGGCATCGGTCAGCGGGCACGGCGCCTGCTCCCCCACCGGCAGCAGGGTGAGGAGCGCCTGGCTGCGCGGCAGTCCATCCTCAGTCAGATCCAGATCATGGCGGATAGCGATACGCTCGGGAGCCGTATTCTGGATGAGCTGAAGCAGCCGCCCACTGCGCACCGGGTAGCCATCAACCTTGCCAGCCTGAACGTCACGCAGAAGGTCCAGCAGCACCTCGGAATCCGCCGCATCCAGCATGTCGCTGGTGATCCACAGCACCACCAGCGGCATGCCGGGCTGGCGCCAATAGCGGTGCACGAAACCGATCTCCGAGCGCAGCTTGCCGGCGAGATAGACGTTGTCGCGACCGAGATAGAAATCCTGGCGATCGAGCTGTTGGGGCACAAACAGCACCTGCTGGCCATCCAGGGCATAGGGACGCGAGGTGGTGAGGATGCGCATACGCCGAGGGGGGCGCCCGGTGAGGGCGAGCTTGGGATTGCAGCCAAGCATGCCGAACAGATCAATCAGCTTGCTCGAGTGGACCACCCGCAGGGGAGTCACCTGCTCGAGAATCTCGGCACGGATGCCGCTCCCGCCGAGCCGCTCCTGGACCTCGACATTCTCAGCCAGCACCGCCACCTGGACCGGACGATGGTAGCGGCGACCGAGCTGCAGGCGGCGGCCGAGGGGATCGATGTCTGCGGGATGCAGCAGGCCGTCCTGGATCAGTTTGCCGAGGATAAACAGGCTCTGCGCCCAAACCAGCGGCAGGTTCTCGTTCGCCTGGCGCGGCTGGCTGCCGGGATGCTGGCGTTCAGCCTCGATGCGCTCGGCCGGTACGAAATACAGTTCCGGCAGCAGGCGCAGGCCGTCCTGCTCGATGGCAAGACGGTCGAGCGACTCGCGATAGAAGCGGGCCTGCTCCTGGCGGCCAAGAAACAGGTGGTTGATCAGCAGGTAGGTGAAGAACAGTGGCCACTCGGACTCGATGTGCTCGAAGCGTTTGAGTTCGTGCGGTTCGTAGTGCAGCCGACTCGGATCCTCCAGCACCGTCTGGTGGCCATCGAGCAGGAAGCGCTTGCAGCCGTAGGGTCCCTGCAGCTTGTCAATGACAGCCTGCTGGGTCGCATCAAGAAGCGCCGTGTTGCGCACCGCGAAGGCCGGAAAGCCAACCACCGAGAGCAGCGCGGCATCCACCTCCTTGGAATTGGACTCGCGCGGCAGCAGGGACTTGAGGGTGATCTCGGTACGCGCGATCTCGTCCGGCAGGACGTGAATGGTGGAGCGCCCGTCCCCCTCGCCACCGTACAGATCGAAGCCGTTCATGGCCTCGAGCGCGGCCAGGGCCATGCCGATCGAACTCGCGTTCAGCTCGCGGATGCCGCAGTTGATCTTGTTGCCACGCTCCCAGATGCCGTAGTCGGGCGTGCTGTAGGCGCGGCCGATGTAGTAGACGAGGTTCTGGACGAAGTCGACCTCGTCCTGGTTGAAGATGATGCGCAGGCCGGAAGCCGTCATCTGTGCCAGCATCAGCAGGAAGATGGAAGTGGCGTCGAGCTGAAGATGTCCCCAGGCCTCATCGCCCACCACCTCCCCGCCGGTGCGGGTGTCGTACTTGGCATGCAGGGCATCGAGCGGGTCCTGGCTGTGCTTGAAGCGCTCGACCTTGTGCGCCTGGCGCATCATGGCGAACAGCAGGCCGCGCATCAGCTTCACCACGCTCTGCTCGAGCGCATAGGTCCGGGCGGGCTCCAGGTCGGCGCGGCGGTAGGCGAGCGCCATCCCCCAGGCAGCGAGGATGCTGTAGACGTTGTCGCGCACCCAGGCGTCGGTGTAGTCGCCATGGGCGGTGACGGCGGTACTGGCGGGTAGCAGCCCAGTCACCGGGTGCTGGCGGGCGAGAATGATCCGTTCGATCTCCGCGTCATACTGGCGCAGGCGAGCCTCCAGATCATGCGAGTGCCCCATCCATGGGCCCTGGCCAGGCTTGGCCCCGGAAGAGGAGGTGTCGCTGGCCATGTCGCCGCCCCTGTTCAGTGAAGACCTCGTGCCCCCGGATGCGGTGTTTCGACGAACAGCGCCGCCACGTCCACAGCATCAAAGGTATACCCTGCGTTGCAAAATTCACAATGGACCTCGATCCCGCCCTGCTCGGCGAGGATGTCCTCCACCTCGTCCTGGCCCAGGCTGCGCAACATCTCCGCCACCCGCTCGCGCGAGCAGGAGCAGGCGAAACGCACCGACTCGGGCTCGAACACACGCCGGTCCTCCTCGTGGTAGAGGCGGTGCAGCAGAGTCTCGGCCGGGAGCTCCAGCAGCTCCTCCGCGCTGACGGTCTCCGACAGGGCGACGATGCGGTTCCAGTCCTCGTCGTCCTGCGCGCTGTCATGCCCTGGCATCTTCTGCACCAGGAGGCCAGCGGCGCGGGTGGGGCCGGTTTCCAGCCACAGGCGGGTCGGCAGCTGCTCGGAGCGCGCAAAGTAACCCTCCAACGCCTGCGCAAGACGGGCGCCCTCCAGCGGCACGATGCCCTGGTAACGCTCCCCGCGCGCGGTCTCGATGGTCATCACCAGGCGACCGTCACCCATCAGGGCCAGCCCCTCCCCTTCCACCTCGCCGTGCCAGCGGGCCAGGCCGCGCAGCTCGCGCTCGGAGGTGACCTGCATGACCAGCAGGTGTACGGTGCCTTCACCTTGGACCTGAAGGGTCAGCTTTCCGTCGATCTTGAGGGTCGCGGCGAGCAGCACGGCAGCCACTGCCGTCTCGCCCAGCAGGCGGGCCACGGCAGGAGGGTAATCGCTGCGTGAGAGGATGGACTGCCAGGCCGCCTCCAGCTGCACCAGCTCACCCCGCGCTCCACCGGCGTAGGAGGCCTGCGGGGTGCCGGGGACATATTCGTCCTCGGCATGGGTGAAGATGAAACGGTGGAGCAGATCACGCTCGCTCATTTCAGCCTTCCAGGCGCTTCTTGAGCACCGCATTGAGCTGGGCCGGATTGGCCTTGCCCTTGGCGGCCTTCATCACCTGGCCGACGAGGAAGCCGAACACCTTGTCCTTGCCGGAGCGGAATTCCTCGACCTGGGCCGGGAACTGGGCCAGCACGCCATCCACCAGCGCCTCGATGGCGGACTCGTCGGTGATCTGCCTGAGGCCCTTTTTCTCGATGATGGCATCCGCCTCGCCCTCACCGGCCCACATGGCCTCGAACACCTCCTTGGCGAGCTTGCCGGAGAGGATGTTGTCAGCCATGCGCTTGAGCAGGCCGCCGAGCATGACGGCGCTGACCGGGCAGGCACCAATCTCCAGCCCCGCCTTGTTGAGTGCGGCGGAGACGTCGCCCATCACCCAGTTGGCGGCGAGCTTGGGCTTGCAACCCGCAACCTTGAGTGCCTCTTCAAAGTAGTCGGCCAGGGCGCGGTCGGCGGTGAGGAAAGCCGCGTCGTAGGCAGGCAGGCCGTAATGGGTGATAAAACGCTGCTTCTTCTCGGCGGGCAGCTCCGGCAGGCTGGCACGCACTTGATCGATAAAGCCTTCGTCCAGCACCACCGGCAACAGGTCGGGGTCCGGGAAGTAGCGGTAATCGTGCGCCTCCTCCTTGCCGCGCATGGAGCGGGTCTCGTCACGGTCCGGGTCATACAGGCGGGTCTCCTGCACCACGCTACCGCCGCCCTCGATCACGTCGATCTGGCGTTCGATCTCGAAGTTGATCGCCCGCTCCAGGAAACGGAAGGAGTTGACGTTTTTGATCTCGGTGCGGGTGCCGAACGCGTGCTGACCCTTGGGGCGCACGGAGACGTTGGCGTCCACGCGGAAGGAGCCTTCCTGCATATTGCCGTCGCAGATGCCCAGATGGCGCACCAGGCTGTGGATCGCCTTGGCATAGGCCACTGCCTCCTTGGCCGAGCGCATGTCCGGCTCGGAGACGATCTCCAGCAGCGGTGTCCCGGCGCGGTTGAGATCGATGCCGGTCATGCCGTGGAAGTCCTCATGCAACGACTTGCCGGCGTCCTCCTCAAGGTGGGCGCGGGTGATGCCGATCACCTTGCTGCTGCCGTCTTCCAGCTCGATCTCCATCTGCCCACGCATGACGATGGGCTGCTCGTACTGGCTGATCTGGTAGCCCTTCGGCAGGTCCGGGTAGAAGTAGTTCTTGCGTGCAAAGATGGAACGGCGGTTGATCTCGGCGCCAATGGCCAGGCCAAAGGTTACGGCACAGCGCACGGCCTCTTCATTCAGTACCGGCAGCACGCCAGGCAGGCCAAGATCGACCGCGCAGGCCTGGGTGTTGGGCTCGGCGCCGAAGGCGGTCGAGGCCCCGGAGAAGATCTTGCTCTTGGTGGCAAGCTGGGCGTGAATCTCAAGCCCGATGACGGTTTCCCATTGCATTGGTCTTGGTCCTTACGCGAAGGCGGCAGGGCGCTGGCGGTGCCAGTCGGTGGCCTGCTGGAAGCGGTGGGCGATGTTCAGCAGGCGGGCCTCGTCGAAGGCGCGACCGATGATCTGCAGGCCGACCGGGCGGCCGTGCGCGAAGCCTGCCGGGATGGACATCGCCGGCAGGCCGGCGAGATTGACCGGCACGGTGTAGATGTCGGAGAGGTACATGGCGACCGGGTCCTTGAGCGAGGTACCAAGGTCCGGGGCCACATGGGGCGCTACCGGCCCCATGAGCACGTCCACCTCGCTGAGCACGCGGCGAAAGTCGTCCGCGATCAGGCGGCGGATGCGCTGCGCCTTGAGGTAATAGGCGTCGTAATAACCGGCGGAGAGGGCATAGGCCCCGATCATGATGCGGCGCTTGACCTCGCTGCCGAAGCCCTCGGCGCGCGAGCGCTCGTACAGGTCGACGAGGTCCTTCGGTGCCTCGCAGCGGTGGCCGAAGCGCACGCCGTCGTAACGGGAGAGGTTGGAGGACGCCTCGGCCGGGGCGATGACGTAATAGGCGGGGATGGCGAGCTCACTGTTCGGCAGGCTGACCTCGCGGACCTCGGCGCCCAGCCTGCGGAACTCGGCCACCGCCTCGTCGATGGCACGGGCCACGCCGACATCCAGCCCCTCGCCGAAGTACTCGCGCGGCAGGCCGATCTTCAGCCCACTCAGGTCATGGCCGAGCTTGGCGGTGTAGTCCTCGACCGGCTGCTCGCTGCAGGTGGAGTCGAGCGCATCGAAGCCGGCCATGGCGTTGAGCAGCCAGGCGCAATCCTGCGCCGAACGCGCCATCGGCCCGCCCTGGTCAAGCGAGGAGGCGTAGGCAATCATGCCATAGCGGGACACGCGGCCGTAGGTCGGCTTGAGGCCGGTCACCCCGCAATAGGCGGCGGGCTGGCGGATGGAGCCGCCGGTATCAGTGCCGGTCGCCAGTGGGGTGAGCCCTGCGGCAAGCGCGGCAGCGGAGCCACCGGAGGAGCCGCCTGGCACGGCGGAAAGATCCCAAGGGTTCTTGGTCGGGCCATAGAAACTGGATTCGCTGGTCGAGCCCATGGCGAACTCGTCCATGTTCAGCTTGCCGAGCATGACCGTGCCAGCCTGATTCAGGCGCTCGACCACGGTGGCGTTGTAGGGCGCGACGAAGTTGTCGAGCATGCGCGAGCCGCAGGAGGTCTTGACCCCAAGGGTGCAGAAGATGTCCTTGTGTGCCAGGGGGATACCAGTGAGCGGCCCGGCGTGGCCCGCGGCGATGCGGTGGTCCGCGGCCCGCGCAGCCTTGAGCGCCTCATCCTCGGTCACGCTGATGAAGCTGTTGAGCGCGGGATCATGTGCCTTGATGCGGGCGAGGAAATGTTGCGCCAGCTCGACCGAGGAGACCTCCTTGCGGTCGAGCATGTCGCGCAGCTCGACGATGGATTGCTGATGCAGGCTCATTATTCGATCACCTTCGGCACCAGGAACAGGCCATCCTCGACAGCCGGGGCGTTGAGCTGGAAAAGCTCGCGCTGGTTGGTTTCGGTCACCGCATCCGGGCGCAGGCGCTGGGCCATGTCAAGGGGATGGGCCATAGGCTCCACTCCCTGCGTGTCGGCCTGGTTCATGCGCTCGACCAGATCGAGGATACCGGACAAGTCTTGGGCATAACGCGCAACCTCGGCCTCGTCGATGGCCAGGCGGGCAAGACGGGCGATCTTCTTCACCTCTGAAGGGGCGATCATCATCGGCGGCTCTGCTTCTGGGTAAAAACGCCGACCCATCCTTCCCGGACGGGTTCGGGGATGATGCACGCCCGCCCTCGGCACCGCGTCCCAGCGGCTCTCACCGCTGGGACGCCCCGGGACATCCGTGCTCCAGGCGCAAAGGACGGGGGGAATGGTACGTGAATTTAGCACAGACCCGAAACCTTGCCCAAGGCGAAGGGGGTTGATAGAGTTCCGCGCTTGGGCCAATCCCAAGCGCAATGCCCTCCTTCAATCCCCCCAAGTCAATGCTCGCCATGCTCCGTAATCTCCGCGGTCTTTTCTCCACCGACCTCTCCATCGACCTTGGCACGGCCAACACGCTGATCTACATGCGGGGCAAGGAGATCGTCCTCAACGAACCCTCGGTGGTCGCCATCCGTCAGGACGGCGGCCAGCGCTCGATCCAGGCCTTCGGCATCGAGGCCAAGAAGATGCTCGGCCGCACTCCGCAGAACATCACCGCCGTCCGCCCGCTGCGCGACGGCGTGATCGCGGACTTCCACGTCACCGAAAAAATGCTGCAGCACTTCATCCGCAAGGTGCACAGCAACAGCATGCTGCGCCCGAGCCCGCGCGTGCTGGTCTGCGTGCCGGTGGGGGCCACCCAGGTCGAGCGCCGCGCCATCCGCGAGTCGGTGCTGGGCGCCGGGGCGCGCAAGGCCTACCTGATCGAGGAGCCGATGGCGGCCGCGATTGGCGCGGGGATCAATGTGGACGAGGCACGTGGCTCCATGGTGGTCGACATCGGCGGCGGCACCTCGGAGGTGGCGGTGATCTCGCTCGATGGCATCGTCTACTCCGCCTCGGTGCGCATCGGCGGCGACAAGTTCGACGAGGCAATCATCAGCTACGTACGCCGCAACTACGGCATGCTGATCGGCGAGGCCACCGCCGAGCGGATCAAGAAGGACATCGGCTGCGCCTACCCCGGCAAGGAACTGCTCGAGATCGAGGTCAAGGGCCGCAACCTCTCCGAAGGCGTGCCGCGCAGCTTCACCCTCAACAGCAACGAGATCCTCGAGGCCCTCAACGAGCCGCTGTACGGCATCGTCCAGGCCGTGCGCACTGCACTCGAGCAGACCCCGCCGGAGCTGGGTTCCGACATCGCCGAGCGCGGCATCGTGCTGACCGGCGGCGGCGCCCTGCTGCGTGACCTCGACCGCCTGCTGATGGAAGAGACCGGCCTGCCGGTGGTGGTGGCCGATGACCCGCTCACCTGCGTGGCACGCGGTGGCGGCAAGGTGCTGGAGCTGATCGACGAACGCCACAGCACCCTGTTCTCCGCCGAATAATCCAACGCCTGCCGCGTGGCCCAACTCTTCACCAAGGGGCGTCCCGGCCCCGTCTGGCTGGCGGTGCTCCTGCTCGCCTCCCTCGCACTTTACCTTGCCGATGCCCGGCTGCACCTACTCGACCAGGTCCGTGGCTGGCTGATGGCCGGTGCGGAACCGGTCCAGCGCCTGGCCGCCCTGCCCGCTCAGCTCTGGCGTGGCACGGCGGAGGCCATCCAGAACCGCACCGCGATGCAGGACGAACTCGCCCGACTTCGCGAGGAGAACCTGCTCCTCAAGGCACAAATGCAAACCTTCTGGGCCCAGCAGGAGGAAAACCGCCGCCTGCGCCACCTCCTGCGGGCCGTGCAGCCGCTGGAACAGGACCTGTTGCTGGCCGAAAGCATCCCGGTCAAGGGCGATGCACGCCGGCGGATGATGCTTATCAACCGCGGCAGCCGCGACGGCGTCTTCGTCGGCCAGGCGGTGCTCGCAGCCGAAGGCCTGCTTGGCCAGGTTGTGCATGTCGGGCCGCGTACCGCCGAGGTCCTGCTGCTGACCGACGACACGCATGCCATCCCCGTACGCATCGCCCGCACCGGCCAGCGCGCCATCGCCCGCGGCACCGGGCAGGACGAGCGCCTCGAGATCCTCCACCTGCCCAACAACGCCGACGTGCGGGAAGGGGACCTGCTGGTCACCTCAGGCCTCGGCGGCACCTTTCCAGCGGGCTATCCGGTGGCGAGCGTGAGCGTGATCGAGCAGACCCAGAGCGGGGTCTTTGCCAGCATCAGCGCGCGCCCACTCGCGCCGGTCGACGATGTCCGCGAGGTCATCCTCATCTGGATGCGCGACGCATCCTCCACCGACATCCCCACCCCCGATCCCGCCCATGCGCCCTGATCCCTGGACCTGGCTGGCGATCTTGTTCAGCCTGCTTCTGGCGCTGGTGGTGGAACTCCTTCCCTTTCCGCAGTCCATCGACCAGCTGCAGCCGCCATGGCTGCTGCTGGTCGTCCTTTACTGGAGCATCCTGCAGCCTGAAGCCTTAGGCATGGCCGGGGCATGGTTGATCGGACTCGTGCTGGACGCCATCCAGCCCTCCCCCCTCGGCACCCACGCCACTCTGTTCACGCTGGTGGTCACACCTGTGCTGGCGCTGCAGCGCCTGCTCCGGACCCTGCCGGTTGCCCAGCAGGCGCTGTGGATCGCCGGCCTGGTGTTCCTGTACGAGGTGGGGGAATTGTGGCTGGGCGACCGGCTGACCGCTGGTCGAGTCAGTGCGGATGATTTCCTGCCGGTGATCAGCACCCTCATAGCCTGGTCGTTGCTCAGGGTGCTGCTGCATCGCTGTGAACGCTGCCTTTGACCCAGCTCAATCCATCAGGATCAAAACCCACACCATGGCCGTCGTCAGCAGGCTGACGAACACCGCCGCCGCCCCCATGTCCTTGGCCCGGCCCGAGAGTTTGTGCGGCTCGGAACCGACGCGATCGACGATGTTCTCGATCCCAGTGTTGAGCAGTTCGACCACCAGCACCAACATCAGGCTGCCGATCAGCAGCGCGCGCTCCACGCCATCCTTGCCCAGCCACAGGGCGAGCGGGGCGAGCAGCAGGACCAGCCACAACTCCTGGCGAAAAGCCGCTTCCTTGCGGTAGCAGGTTGTCAGTCCCTGCCAGGAATAGCGCGCCGCGAGCAGGATGCGCCTCAGCCCCGTGTTTTCAGAGGCCACGGCCTATTCGCCGATGAAGCCTTGGTAGGCGGCCGCATCCATCAGCGGAGGCAGGGTACCCAAGGCGCGACAGCGCACGATCCAGCCCTCGCCATAAGGTTCCTCGTTGATGCGCTCCGGGCTCGTAGCCAGCTCGCCGTTGACCTCGACCACCTCCAGTCCGACCGGCGCCTGCACATCCCAAGCGGACTTCACCGACTCGACCGTCGCCAGCACCCCACCCTCCTCGACCTGCGCACCGACCTCAGGCAACTGGGCATAGACCAGATCGCCCAGCAGCGACTGGCCGTGTTCGGTGATCCCCACGGTCAGCAGGCCGTCGTCGTCCTGGCGCAGCCAGGAATGACCTTCGGTGTAGAGCAGATTCTCGGGCAGCTCGCTCATGAGTCTCTCCAGCGTTTGAGGTTGGGTGGAATCATGCCACACAAATGTTTCAAGGCATCGCGGCCGACAAGAAAACCCTGGGGAGATTTTGTGATCTTTGCCTCACACCCTATGTGTGAATTCACGCACCTGATGAGAGATTCCGTTGCCACCTATTAAAAAAACAAATATAAGACTCATCTTTTCTATGGATAATGGAACCGCGACATAACGCGACATAACATGAATCACTTAAGGAGTCACGCTCGTGCATCTCGCCCGTTTCCGTCCGCACCCGATCGCCCTCGGCATCCTTGCCTCCGCCGTCATGAGCGCAGCCCAGGCCGATGAACTGCCCCCCCTCCAGATCCAGGCCGGCACCCTCGGCGACACCCCGAATGTCGAGGTCATCACCGCCGCCGACATCGATACCCGCATCCCTGCCGATGCCGGCGAGGCCCTGCGCGAAGTCAACGGCGTGTCCGCCAGCCGCATGAGCCAGCACGGCGTGGACCCGATCATCCGCGGCCAGAGCGCCACCCAGCTAAACGTTCTGCTGGACGGCGGCTACGTGCACGGCGGCTGCCCCAACCGCATGGACCCGCCCACCAGCTTCGCAAGCATGAACACCTATGACCGCATGGTGGTGGAGAAGGGCGTGCAGAGCGTACAGCACGGCATGGGCGGCAGCGGCGGCACCGTGCTGTTCGAGCGGGATACCGCGGCCAAAGCCGCCAAGCCCGGCCTGCAAGGTCAAGCCGGGGTAGCGACGAGCTCCAATGGCGTCAACGGCGCGGTCTATGCCGATGGCCTGTTCAGCAACGGTAAGGCGTATCTGCGCGCCTTCGGTGAGTACCTGGATGCCGACAGCTACAAGGATGGCGCGGGCCGCACCGTGCCCTCCGCCACCACCAAGACCAGCGGTGGCGTGGTCGCAGGTTACCGCATCAGTGACCACGCGGGCGTGGAAGGCACCTTCGAGGCCAGCCGCCAGGACGACACCCTCTATGCCGGTGCGGACATGGACTCCCCCAAGGACGACATGAACGCCTACCGCCTCAAGTACTGGAACACGAACCTAGGCGGAGCCATCGACGGGGTGAAGGCGGAGGCCTGGCACGCCAAGGTCGAGCACCTGATGGACAACTACAGCCTGCGCCCCAACCCCAATCCTGCTATGTATCGCGCTGCCCCCTCCGAGGTAACCACCGACGGTGCACGCCTGACCCTCACCTCCAAACCGGCCGGCAACCTCAAGCTCGACTACGGCTTGGACATGCAGAAGGTGGACCGCGAGGGCTGGGTGATGAACCCCGCCAACCCGGCCAACAAGCTGTTCTGGCTCTGGCCTGCAGCCGAGCTCTCGAGCATGGGCGGCTTCGTCGAAGGACTGTATGGCATCAGCCCCCATCAGCGCCTGAAGGCAGGCCTGCGCGTAGATCGCGTGACCGCCAACATCGACAACAACCTCGCCAACACCATCGCCACCCACAGGATGGTTCCGGTGAACATCCGCGAAGAGGCCAAGAAGGACCAGGACAACACCGCCGTGGGGGGCCTGCTGCGCTACGAGCATGACATCTCGAAGAACCTGACCGCCTTCGTCGGAGTCAGCCGCAGCGTGCGCCAGCCGGATGCTACCGAACGGTACGTGCTCAAGCCCAGCCCGGCGGGCATCAGCTGGCTTGGCAATCCTGCACTTGACCCCGAAGTGCACCATCAGCTGGATGTCGGCCTCTCCGGCAAGGGCCATGGCGTGAAGTGGGAAGCCGTGGTGTTCTACGACGACGTGAGCGACTATGTCCTGCGCGACAAAGTGGGCACCATGACCACCTACCGCAATGTCGACGCCACCCTGTTCGGTGCCGAACTCGCCGGCCAGTGGATGTTCGCCCCCGGCTGGCACGCCTACGGCGCGCTGGCCTACGTGAACGGGCAGAACGACACCGACGGGCGCAGCATCGCCCAGATCCCGCCGCTCAACGGCCGCGTCGGCGCGGACTACACCGGCGCCAACTGGCATGCCGGCGGCCGGGTGCGCTTTGCCGCCCAGCAGCACGAGATCGACACCGCCAGTGAGCTGGACACCATCCAGACCCCGGAATATGCCGTACTCGACCTCTACGGCGGCTACGACTTCACCCGCACCACCCGCCTGAAGATCGGCATCGACAACGTGTTCGACCGCCTGTACGCCGAGCACGTCAACCGCGCCTATGCCGGGGTGTTCGGCAACCCGAACGACCGCATCTATGAACCCGGTCGTATCTTCTGGGCACGTCTGGATACCCGCTTCTAACCTCCTGCTGAATGGCCTGCGGACCATTCCTGCAGCCACCAAGGCTCTGAGGAAATGCTGAAAAAATCCATCCATGGATTTTTTCAGCGCGTCTTATCATTATCAGAGGCGCATGTCCGCGACGGCCTCCGCGAATCAACGAGGTGCGTCGTTGATTCGCGGAGGGGCGTCCTGCCCCAAACGGGAAACACTGAATAATTCAGCGTTTCCCCAACCTGACAGTCAGGGCCTTATCTCTCAAGGAGAATCTCATGAAAAAACACCTCATTCCCTCTCTCTTGCTGACCGCCAGCCTTCTGGCCAGCGCACCGTCCGTTTTGGCCGAGCCTGCCATCAGCCTCGCAAGTCCGGTGGTTGAGCTTGTCGGCATTGCCAAAAGCGCCGACCTTGGCCTAAACGATGAGCAAAAGAGCAAGCTGGAGGCCTGGATCAAAGAGGCCCCAGCCAAGCGCAAGGCCCTGGAAAACGAGCAAGTCCAACTGCGCACCCAGCTGCGCGAGGCCATCCTGGCTGGCAAGCCGGAAGAAGATCGCATGGGTCTGATTGAAAAAATCAGCACCAATGAAAAACAGCTATTGACCATGCGTAGCAAGTGCTCGGACTTCCTACGTCAGCTTCTGACGCCCGAACAGTTCGACAAGGTGGTGGCCGCCTACCGGGCCAAGTAAGGGAAACGGCGCGACATCGGCCAAGGAGCGGGGCAGGCGTTACCAGACCAGACCGTTGAAAAACTCTTTTCAACGGCTTGGTAAGGCAAGCCATGGATGGGCTTGCACGAACATCAATCACTTAGCATGATTGACGTTCGCAACCTGTCGCTGGCGTGCACCGCGACAAGGCGAGTTGAAAAAGGGCAGGAAGCCCTTTTTTAACGTCCTGTTAGGGAAACGCTGAATGATTCAGCGTTTCCTTAGAAACACACAAGGCCCTCAAGGGGCCTTGTGATCATCTCATAAGTTTTTATGATGATGTATCAACGGGATGCCGGGCTGGCGTAGTAACGTGCTAGGGCCGCAATTTCCGCATCGCTGAGCGGCTTGGCGAAGGCGCGCATGGCCTGCATGGAGTCGTTGTGACGCTGACCGTTGCGATACAGCTTCATGGTGCGCTCGAAATACTCCGGCGTCATACCGGCCAAGGCCGGGGTCTCGTTCACCCCACCCTGCCCTTGCAGACCATGGCAGGCCGCGCAGGGGGTCACCAGCCGTGTTGGATCACCATGACGCACCAGCTTCTCGGCCACGGCGTTGTCCTTGCCGCCATGCATGGCTGGAAGGGCTTGGCCCGCATAGAAGGCAGCGAGATCGGCCATGTCCTGCTCGCTCATTAGCTGAGCGACATGCACCATGATGGCGGCACGCTCATCTTCGTTACGGCGCTTGGATTTGTAGTCAAGCAGCATCTTGTAGGTGTATTCCGCACGCTGGCCCTGTAAAGAGGGCCAGTTAGCGGTCGTCGCTTCCCCTGCCACACCATGGCAAGAGGCACAAAACAAATCACCATGCAATTGCTTGCCACGCCCTGCATCGCCTTTGGGCATAGATTGGAGGGCTTGCATAAGTGTGGCAGGTGTCCAATCGGGCGCCTTGGATGCCGCATCGGATGCCAGGGCGGCCATCCCTATCGAAGCGGCCAGCAGGCCGCCCAAAATTGTCAAAGGTTTACGCATTACAAGCCTCATGCAAAGCAATCGTCGGTGAAGGTTTTCATCCAGTTGTGGGTGTAGAGCGCGGCCA
>JBMFOY010000022.1:0-18938 GCA_049969375.1 Halothiobacillaceae bacterium
TGCGCCTTGATAAGACGCGCTGAAAAAATCCATGGATGGATTTTTCAGCGTTTCCCCTAGCTAGCCGCCCTGCTTAATCAGCAGGGGGTTCATGCCGACGGCCTTGAGGCGGTCGCGCGCCTTGCGCGCCTCGGCCTCGGGCAAGGGGCCGACCTTGACCCGATGCCAGGTCTCGCCGCTGACATTGGCGGGCTGGATGGTGGAGACAAAGCCCAGCATGGCAAGCTCCGCCTTACGCCGGTCTGCCTCCTCGTAGCGGCGGAAGGACCCGACCTGCAGTTCGTAGCGGGTTGTGCTCGCCGCCTGCGGCACAGAGGGGGGTGCATCGGGCGCGGGAGGCGTCGCTGCCGCGGCGGGCGTATCCGCAGGCGGGGCATTGGTGACGGGGGCAGGTGCCGGAGGCGACGGGGGCACCTCGACCTTCTGCGCCGGCAACATGTTGTAGAACTCATAGCGCGGCGGAGGCGGAACCACCTCCTTAGTCGGCGGCTTGGCCACCGCGCGAGCATCCTGCTGTTGTGCCGCGGAAGACGCGGATTCTTTAGTCGGCACGCTCTGTGATACCGAATCAGGCTGCGGCTCGCGCGTGCCCAGCCACGCCAGCAGGGCTGCGAACAGGACGACGACCGCCCCGACCATCCCCCAAAGCGCCCGCGGCACCACCGGACGGGCCGGCGAGCGCCGACGGCTGGCCTGCTTGGCACGTGCCATCGCCATGCCCTCCGCTTACATGCTCTCGGGCGCGGACACGCCCAGCAGCCCCAGGCCGTTGGCGAGCACCTGGCGCACGGCGAGGATGAGGTTCAGGCGCGCATCGCGCAGCTTTGCATCATCAACCAGGAACGGGTGGCCGTTGTAGTAGGCGTGGAACTGGCTGGCCAGTTCGCGCAGATAGTGCACCAGTTGGTGCGGCTCGCAGGCCAGCGCCGCACGCAGCACCAGTTCAGGGAACTGGCCGAGCAGGCGGGCGAGTTCGGCCTCCGCCGGGAGTTCAAGGCGCGCCACCGCTGCCTCGCCGCGTGCCCGGTCGTGCGTCAGACCCTTAGCCGCCAGTTGGCGCATCACGCTGCACACGCGGGCATGGGCATACTGGATGTAGTACAGCGGGTTGTCGTTCGACTGGCTCTTGGCGAGGTCGAGATCGAAATCCAGATGCTGCTCGCTCTTGCGCATGACGTAGAAAAAGCGCGCGGCATCCGAGCCCACCTCCTCGCGCAGGTCGCGCAGGGTGACGAACTCGCCGGAGCGGGTGGACATCTGGGCGCGCTCGCCGCCGCGGTAGAGGATGGCGAACTGCACCAGCAACACGTCGAGCTTGCTGGCGTCATACCCGAGCGCGGTCAGGGCCGCCTTCACGCGCGGCACATAGCCGTGGTGGTCGGCGCCCCACACGTCGATCATGCGATCAAAGCCGCGCTCGTACTTCTCAAGGTGGTAGGCGATATCCGAGGCGAAATAGGTGATCTGGCCGTTGGCGCGCTGCACCACGCGGTCCTTCTCATCCCCGAAGTCGGTGGAGCGGAACCACAGGGCCCCCTCCCGCTCGTAGATATGCCCGCGCTCGCGCAGCTGCTCGATGGCGCGGTTGACCGCCCCGCGCTCGGCCAGTCCGCGCTCGGAGTACCAGTGATCGAAGCGCACGCCGAAACCTTCGAGGTCGTCTCGAATGTCATCGAGGATGTCGTTCAGGGCAAGATCAAACACGTAGCGATAGCGCACGTCGCCCAGCAGTTCCTGCGCACGAGCGATCAGGCCATCGATGTGCAACTCCTTGTCGCCGCCCTGCGGCTCGTCGGGCGGCACGCCCTCGAACACCTGCTCGATCGGCGCGGTATAGGCATCGCCATGCTCATCCTTGAGTTTTTGCGCGATGGCGTAGATGTAGCCGGTCGATTTGTAGCCGTTGGAGGGGAAGGCAAACTGCGCGCCGCAGAGCTCCAGGTAGCGCAGCCAGATGGAGGTGGCAAGGATGTGCATCTGGCGGCCGGCGTCGTTGACGTAGTACTCGCGGTGCACGTCATAGCCGACCGCCGCCAACAGGTCCGCCACCGCCGCGCCGTAGGCCGCGCCCCGGCCATGGCCGACATGCAGCGGGCCGGTCGGGTTGGCGGAGACGAACTCGACCATGACCTTGCGGCCGGCACCATGCGCGGAACGGCCAAAGGCCTCGCCGGCATCCAGCGCCTGGCGGACCACGTCGAAGACCGCCGACTCGCGCACGTAGAAGTTGATGAAGCCCGGGCCGGCAATCTCGACCTTCTCCAGCAGGGCAGCCTGCGGCAGGGCGGCGATCAGGCGCTCGGCGAATAGGCGAGGAGGCAAGCCCGCTGGCTTGGCCAGCTGCATGGCGATGTTGGAGGCGAAGTCGCCATGCGCACGGTCCTTGGTACGGGAGACCTGGGGGACGACACCATCCGGCAGACCCAGCCCCTCGGCACGCAAGATATCCAGCGCACGGGACAGGAGGCTTTCAAGCTGTTCTTTCACGGTTCGACCCACCAAGACTGAATGCAATCAATCATTTTAACCAGCTGGACAGCGTGCTGTGGAGTCCAGCCACCCATTTTTAGCTCAGATCTTGAGGATCGACATCCAGCGACCAGCGAACGCCCCGCCCCTCGGGCCAACCACGCAGCTCCGGAAGCAGGCGGCTCAGCACCTCGTGCAGGCGGTCACGTCGAGGCGACGAAAGCAGCAACTGGAGCCTGAAACGCCCTGCGCGCCGCTCGAGCGGGGCGGTGGCGGGGCCGTAGGAGACCACCCCGGCCTGCACATCGGCAAGCCACGCGGCCACACGACCGAGCAGGCGGCGGGCCCGCTCGGCATCGCGCGCCTCCGCACGCAGCAGGGCCAGATGAGCAAAAGGCGGCAGAGTCGCCAGACGGCGCTCGTGCAGCAGAACCTCGGCGCAGGCATCGAAGCCCCCATGCAGCAGGGCCTGCAGCAGAGGATGGTCGGGCTGGTGGGTCTGGATCAGCACCTCGCCCGGGCGTTCGGCCCGCCCGGCCCGGCCGGCCACCTGGACGATCAATTGAAGCAGGCGCTCAGGAGCACGGAAATCGTTGCTGAACAGCCCCCGATCAGCATCCAGCACCGCCGCCAGGGTCACGCCCGGAAAATCGTGCCCCTTGGCCAGCATCTGCGTGCCGAGCAGAATGCGCGCCTCACCGCTCCGTGCACGCACGAGCTTGCCCTCGAGCACGCCTTTGCGCCGCGTCGTGTCGCGGTCGATACGCTCAATCGGGAATTCAGGAAACAGCCCCTGCAGGGCCATCTCCAGCCGCTCGGTCCCCACCCCCTGCATCTCCAGCTCCACCGAGCCGCAGGCAGGGCAACGCGCCGGCAACGGCCGCTCGGCACCGCAGTGATGACAGACCAGCCGGCCATGTGCGCGATGCACGATCATCGGCGCGCTGCATTGGCGACAGTGCTCGACGTGACCGCAGGCATGGCAAGTCAGTGCTGGGGCATAGCCGCGCCGGTTGAGGAACAGCAGGACCTGCCCCCCCGCCATGAGGTGGCCGCGCATACGCTCGATCAGCGGGGCGGACAGGCCCTCGCGCAAGGGGCGGCGCCGAACGTCGAGCAGCTCAAGACGCGGTGGGACCGCCCCTGCTGCACGGGTGTCCAAGCGCAACAGACGGTAGCGCCCCTGCCTTGCATTGTGCAGGGTCTCGAGCGACGGGGTGGCCGAGCCGAGAACGATCGGAACGCCGCACTGGCTGGCGCGCACCACCGCCACGTCGCGCGCGTGGTAGCGCATCCCTTCCTGCTGCTTGTAGGAGGCATCATGCTCCTCATCGACCACGATCAGCCCGAGGCGCGGCAGGGGAACAAACACGGCGGAGCGGGTCCCCAGCACCACCCGCGCGCGGCCATCACGAGCCATGAGCCAGGCATCCCGACGGGCCCGATCGGTCATGCCCGAATGGAATACGACCAAGCCACCGCCTAGCCGCGCGCTGAAGCGAGCCACCAATTGGGGCGTCAGGGCGATCTCGGGCACAAGGACCAGCACCTGCCCCCCCTTGGCCAGCACGTCATCCATGGCAGCGAGATAGACTTCGGTCTTCCCGCTGCCCGTGATGCCATACAAAAGGAAAGCGGCAAAGGAACCAAGGCCATCCCGTATGGCCCGATGGGCCTCGACCTGGGCCGCATTGAGCACCACGTCATGGGCAGGGACGTGCGGCTCCGCCTGCCCCCGCCCCACCGCGACCTCTACCCGCTCAACCCAGCCGCGCGCGGCAAGGGTACGGAGGGCTGAGGCGTGGGCACGCAGGGCCACGTCCGGGAGCTCGCCCCCGGCCTCCCGCAGATGCTGCAATGCCGCATTCTGGCGCGGTGCGCGTGGCAGCACAGCGGGAGCCCCATCGGCAAGACGCCAGCCCATGGTGGCAGGCACATCAAGCGTGCCGCCATCACGCAAGGCAGAGGGAAGCATCAGGGCAAGCACCTCACCCAAGGGCGCGTGGTAGTAGGAGGCGAGCCACGCCCCTAGGCGCAACTCAGCCGCCCCCAAGGCAGGACGATCATCGAGGATGCGCAGCACCTCCTTCAGCGTTTCGACCGCGCACTCCTCGCCCCCCAGCTGCTCGACGACCACGCCCATCCGCCGCCCCGCTCCGAACGGGACCTCAACCCGCCCACCGGGGACACAGCATGCAGCCTCACGGGGCACGATATACTCGAACGTGCCATCGACCGGGGCTGCAACGGCAACACGAACGCGAATCAGGGAATCATTCATCCAGGCACTGTACCGCAGCCTCCCCACTCATGCAGCATCCTGCATTTGACATGCATGTCAATAACCGGATAATGCACCGCCTTGATTTGTTCAATCCCGAATTCTTAGGAGAGCCCCCGTGGCCAACAACGCATCAGCCAAGAAGCGCATTCGTCAAAATGAGAAGAATCGCGCCCGCAACGTCGCCTTGCGCTCGCGGGTTCGCACCTTCATTAAGAAGACTTTGAAAGCGATCCGGAGCGGCGACAAGGCCGCCGCCCAGGCCGCTTATAAGGAAGCCCAGCCGATCATCGACAGCATGGTCAACAAGGGCATCCTGCACAAGAACACCGCAGCGCGCGCGAAGAGCCGCCTGAACAGCAACATCAAGGCCATGGCTTGATCGAGTTGTAAGCGCACATATAAAAAACCGGCCACTGGCCGGTTTTTTTATGGAAACTCTGAAAAAATCCATCCATGGATTTTTTCAGATCGTTTCGTCGCGGCGCATGTCCGCGACGGCCTCCGCGAATCAACGACGGAACGCGTTGTTCGCGTTGGGGCATTCTGCCCCAAACGGGAAACGCTGAATGATTCAGCGTTTCCTTATATCCACCAGATGCCCCTCGGGTCAAACACCGCAAAAAGCAGCAACAAAAAAGCCGGGAATCCCCGGCTTTCTTACACCCACGCCCTGCAAATCAAGGCAAAGCTCAATTACTCACCAGCAGCCTCAGCCGCTACCGGACGATCGACAAGCTCGACGTAGGCCATCGGGGCGTTGTCGCCAGCGCGGAAACCGCACTTGAGGATGCGGATATAACCACCCGGGCGGCTCTTGAAACGCGGCCCAAGATCAGCGAACAGCTTGCCGACCACGTCGTTGTCACGGGTGCGGGCAAACGCCAGGCGACGGTTGGCCACACTGTCCGCCTTGGCCAGGGTAATCAGCGGCTCGGCGATGCGACGCAGCTCCTTGGCCTTGGGCAAGGTGGTACGGATGACCTCGTGCTTGAACAGCGAGTTAGTCATGTTGCGCAGCATGAGGTTGCGATGCTCGGCATCGCGGCTCAGCTGACGACCAATATTACGGTGACGCATTATCGTATTCCTTCAGCAGACTTCCGCCCCTATCAGGCGGATTTGTCGGAGAGGTTTTGGAGTTCGGCCGGCGGCCAGTTTTCCAGCTTCACACCGAGGGAAAGGCCATGCTTGGCGAGCACGTCCTTGATCTCGGTCAGAGACTTCTTGCCCAGGTTCGGGGTCTTGAGCAGCTCGATCTCGGTACGCTGGATCAGGTCACCGATGAAATAGATGTTCTCGGCCTTCAGGCAGTTCGCAGAACGAACGGTCAGCTCGAGGTCATCGACCGGGCGCAGGAGGACCGGATCAATGCCGCTCTCGCGCACAGCGGGACGCTCGACGCTCTCGGCCTTCAGGTCAATGAACACAGCCAGCTGATCCCGCAGGATACCTGCTGCCTTACGGATCGCATCTTCGGGCGAGACCGCGCCATTGGTCTCGATATCGAGCACCAGAGAGTCGAGGTCGGTGCGCTGCTCAACACGGGCACGCTCGACGGCATAGGCCACCTTGCGCACCGGCGAGAAGGACGCATCAACACGCAGACGCCCGATGGAGGCCGTCTCCTCACCCTCGGAACGACGCTGGGAAGCCGGGACATAACCACGGCCACGCTCAACCCGCAGAGTCATGTTGAGCGCCCCCTCCTTGTTTAGATGGGCAATCACATGATCCGGGTTCAGGATCTCAATCGCCGCATCCCCCTTGAGATCCGCCGCAGTAACCACACCGGGGCCCTGCTTGCGCACGCTGAGGGTGGCCTCATCACGGCCATGCAGCGCGATGGACAACCCCTTGAGGTTGAGGAGAATCTCGATGACGTCCTCCTGAACCCCCTCGAGCGCAGTGTACTCGTGCACGACACCTTCGATCTCGACTTCCGTGACTGCGGCACCCGGAATCGAAGACAGCAGGATGCGGCGCAGGGCGTTGCCCAACGTATGTCCGAAACCACGCTCCAAGGGCTCGAGCACAACCCGCGCCTGGTGCGGGCTGTGGGCTTGCACCTGGATGGTGCGCGGCTTCAACAGTTCGTTCATTTTGTCCTGCATGAGGCTGGACCCCAGGATTACTTGGAATAAAGCTCGACGACCAGCGACTCGTTGATGTCGGCAGGCAGGTCGGCACGATCAGGAAGACGCTTGAAGATACCTTCAAACTTGGAGGCGTCGACAGTGATCCACTCTGGGGCACCGCCACGCTGGGCCGCGAGCTCGATGGAATCTTGGATACGCTGCTGCTTACGCGCCTTTTCACGCACCGCGATGACATCCTCAGGACAGACCTGATAGGAGGGGATGTTGACCACCTGGCCATTGACAGCAATCGCCTTGTGGCTCACCAGCTGGCGCGCTTCCGCGCGGGTCGACGCGAACCCCATGCGATAGACGACATTATCGAGGCGCGACTCAAGGAGACGCAGCAGATTTTCGCCCGTGGAGCCTTTCAGACCCGAGGCCTTCTTGTAGTAGTTGCGGAACTGACGCTCCAGCACACCGTAGATACGGCGAAGCTTCTGCTTCTCACGCAGCTGCAGGGCGTAGTCGGACATCTTCGGACGGCGGGCGGCAGCACCATGCATGCCGGGCGCACGATCCAGATGACATTTGCTGTCCAGCGCGCGAACGCCGGACTTGAGGAACAAATCTGTGCCTTCGCGACGGCTCAGTTTGCACTTGGGACCGATATAACGTGCCATTGATCAATACTCCATCACACGCGACGGCGCTTGGGGGGACGGCAGCCGTTGTGGGGGATCGGGGTCACATCAGTGATACTTCCGATCTTGTAACCCACGTTGTTCAGGGCACGCACCGCGGACTCGCGACCCGGCCCCGGCCCCTTGACGAGGACATCCAGGTTCTTCAGGCCGTAGGCCTTGGCAGCCTCGCCCGCACGCTCCGCAGCCACCTGAGCCGCGAACGGAGTGCTCTTACGAGAGCCACGGAAGCCGGAGCCACCGGAGGTTGCCCAGGCCAGGGTATTACCCTGACGATCCGTGATGGTGACGATGGTGTTATTAAAGGACGCATGAATGTGAGCCAAGCCGTCCGTGACGACTTTCTTCACCTTCTTGCGCGACTGAGCCGATGCTTTAGCCATGTAATCCTACTCTGTAATCAGAAGTATTCAGCCCGGATCACTTCTTGACCGGGCGACGCGGGCCCTTACGGGTACGCGCATTGGTCTTGGTACGCTGACCGCGCACCGGGAGACCGCGACGATGACGCAGACCACGATAGCACCCCATGTCCATCAACCGCTTGATGCTCATGGAGACTTCGCGGCGCAGGTCACCTTCAACGGTGAACTTTGCCACCTCGGCGCGCAAGGCCTCGATCTCGGCTTCCGCCAGATCGCGAACCTTTGCTTCGGGGCGCACGCCCGCATTGGCACAGATCTCTTTGGCGCGGGTGGGGCCGATACCATAGATCGAGGTCAGTGCAATGACCGTGTGCTTGTTCACCGGAATGTTAATACCAGCGATACGTGCCATGATTTTCCCCCAGGAAAAACGGGAAGCGCGGGATTATAGTCGCCGCGCCTCATTAATTCAATAGGTTAAGTTAAGCCTGCTGTCAGCGGCTGCCGAGCCCACCCAGCCCGCGCAAGTGAGCCTTACGCATCAAGCCCTCATACTGATGAGACATGAGGTGAGCCTGAACCTGGGCCATAAAGTCCATCAACACTACGACGATGATCAGCAGGGACGTGCCACCGAAGTAGAACGGGACATTCCAGTACAGGATCAGAAACTCCGGCAGGAGACAGACGAGGGTGATATAGATAGCACCCCAGAAGGTCAGCCGAGTCAGCACGCCGTCGATGTAACGGGCTGTATGCTCGCCAGGGCGGATGCCAGGGACGAATGCCCCCGAACGCTTCAGGTTGTCTGCCGTCTCACGTGCATTGAAGACCAGCGCGGTGTAGAAGAAGGCAAAGAACATGATCGCCGCAGCATAGAGCATCACGTACAGGGGCTGACCCGGTGACAGCGTGGACGCAATGTCCTTCAACCACCCCATACCCTCGGAGCGCCCGAACCAGTCACCCAGCGTGGCTGGGAACAGGATGATGCTCGAGGCGAAGATCGGTGGAATGACGCCAGCCATGTTCAGCTTGAGCGGCAGGTGGGAGGTTTGACCACCGACCATCTGCCCCCCCTGCTGCCGCTTGGCGTAGTTGACCGTGATCCGGCGCTGGCCGCGCTCGACAAAGATCACAAAGCCCGTCACCGCAACCGCCATCGCCACCAACATGAAAAGAACCAAAAGGTTCATTTCGCCGGTACGCACCAACTCAAAGGTGCCGCCAATCGCAGAAGGAAGACCGGCCACGATACCCGCAAAGATGATCAGCGAAATACCGTTACCGATGCCCCGCTCGGTGATCTGCTCCCCCAACCAGACCAGCAGCATGGTGCCGGTGACAAGGGTAACCGTCGCCGTCACAAGGAAGCCATAGCCCGGGTTGATGACCAGCCCCTGGCCATTCACCTGCTGCCCCTGAAGCGCGATGGCAACGCCAATGGCCTGGAAAAGCGCCAGGACCAAGGTACCGTAGCGGGTGTACTGGGTGATCTTGCGACGCCCTGCATCCCCCTCTTTCTTCAACTGTTCAAGGCGCGGCACGACAACGGTGAGCAACTGCACAATGATGGAGGCCGAGATATACGGCATCACACCCAGGGCAAAAATGGACATCCGCTCAAGTGCGCCACCCGAGAACATGTTGAACATGTCCAGAATGGACCCGCGCGCCTGGTCAAACAACGCTTCCATGACATGGACATCAATGCCCGGCAGGGAAATGAAAGTTCCAATACGGAACACAACCAGTGCGCCCAGAACGAAAAAAATGCGCTGGCGGAGCTCGGTAAGCTTACCGGCTCCAGCCAGCGCAGTGATGCCTGCGGTTCGCGACACGTGTTACTCCACCCGACCACCAGCGGCGGTGATGGCCTCAGCGGCACCCTTCGTCGCCTTGATGCCCTTCAGAGTCACAGCCTTGCCGATGGAGCCGGACAGCACGACCTTGACGTAGAGAACATCGCGGCGAACGAGACCAGCTGCCTTCAGAGACTCCAGCGTCACCTCATCACCCGCCAGCTTGTTCAGGGCGGAGAGCGGAAGCTCGGCGCTGACCAGGGACTTCTGGGTGATGAAACCGACCTTCGGCAGACGACGCTGCATCGGCATCTGCCCCCCCTCGAAACCGGTCTTGAAATGACCGGTACGGGAATGCTGCCCCTTGTGACCCCGGCCGCCCGTCTTGCCAAGGCCGGAACCGATGCCACGACCGAGACGGCGCGGTGCCTTCTTGCTGCCCTCTGCGGGCTTGAGATCATTCAGGCGCATGTCACACGGCCTCCACGCTCAGAAGGTAAGAAACCTTGTTGATCATGCCGCGGTTCTCAGGCGTGTCGAGCACTTCGACCGTCTGATGCATGCGACGCAGTCCAAGGCCGCGCACGCAGGCCTTGTGGGCCTCCAGGCGACCGGCAACGCTCTTGACGAGCGTGACCTTAAGTTTGGCTTTCTCGCTCATGACATTATCCCAGAATATCTTCCACGCGCTTGCCGCGCTTGGCAGCCACACGCTCGGGCGAGCCCATCTGGCGCAGGCCATGGATCGTCGCACGGATGACGTTCATTTGATTGCGACTGCCAACGCACTTGGCAAGTACATTGCGCACACCCGCAGCCTCGAACACGGCACGCATCGCACCACCGGCGATCAGCCCAGTACCATCACTGGCCGGCTTCATGAACACGCTGGCAGCGCCATGACGCCCTTTGAGTTCGTGCTGCAAGGTGCCGTCATTCAGAGCGACATCGAACATGTTGCGACGCGCCTTCTCCAGCGACTTCTGAATTGCGGCCGGCACTTCGCGCGCCTTGCCGTAACCAAAACCCACGCGGCCGTTGCCATCACCGACCACAGTGAGCGCCGTGAAGGAGAAAATACGACCACCCTTGACCGTCTTGGATACGCGATTGACGGCGACGAGCTTCTCGATCATGCCGTCCGTGGCGGTGTTTTCGGCTTCAACCTTCATCGTCATGCCTCTTAGAACTGCAGACCGTGCTCACGCGCGGCTTCAGCCAGCGCCTTGACACGACCATGATATTTGAAACCCGAGCGATCGAAGGCGACCTTCTCGACACCCGCGGCCTTGGCTTTCTCGGCGATGGCACGCCCCACCGCACTCGCTGCATCGACATTGCCGGTGTAATTCACAGCCTTGCGGATATCCGCAGCGACGGTGGATGCGCTGGCCAGCACGCCCGAACCATCGGCCGCGATGATCTGGGCATAGATGTGACGCGGGGTGCGGTGGATGCAAAGACGCGGCATCCCGAGCTCGCTGATTTTTGCGCGGGTGCGGCGCGCACGGCGCAAGCGTTGTTCTTTCTTGGCGTTCATGCTGGCACCTTACTTCTTCTTCGCTTCCTTACGCAGGATGGTTTCATCCGCGTACTTGACACCCTTGCCTTTGTAGGGCTCCGGCGGACGGAAACCACGGATCTCCGCAGCGACCTGGCCTACGGCCTGCTTGTCGATGCCGCGCACGATGATCTCGGTTTGCGACGGGGTCTCGGCGGTGACGCCGGCCGGGAGCTGGTAGTTGATCGGGTGCGAGTAGCCGAGGGCGAGGTTCAACACGTTGCCTTGCGCCTGGGCGCGGTAGCCCACGCCCACCAGCTGGAGGCGACGCTCGAAGCCAGCGCTTACGCCGGTCACCATGTTCTGTGCAATCGCGCGCATGGTTCCCGCAAGGGCGTTGGAAGCCGCAGCCTCATTCGCAGGGGCGAACTGGATAACACCGTCGTTCAGCTCCACCTTGACTTGCGGGTTGATGCTGAGGTCTTGGGCACCTTTCGGGCCCTTTACGCGCAGCACCTGACCATCCAGCACCACCTCGACACCTTTGGGCACTGTGATAGGTTGTTTAGCGACTCGGGACATTGCTTGTTACCTAAATGACTTAGCTTACGGTGCAGAGCACCTCGCCACCATGACCACCGGCGCGGGCGGCACGATCGGTCATGACGCCTTTGGAGGTGGAGATGATGGCGACACCCAGGCCACCCAGGACCTTGGGCAGCTCATTGGCGCCACGGAAGATACGCAAGCCGGGACGGCTGACACGCTGAATGGCATCGATGACCGGCCGGCCTTCGAAGTATTTCAGCTTGATGGTCAGCACCGGGCGGACATCACCACTGACCTGGAAGTCAGCAATATAGCCCTCGTCCTTCAGCACCTGGCAGATCGCCAGCTTGAGCTTGGAGGACGGCATGCTTACCTCGGCTTTGCGCGCCGCCTGACCATTGCGCACGCGGGTCAGCATATCGGCGATCGGATCGTTCATGCTCATGGATTAGCTCTCCGGATTACCAGCTGGCCTTGCGCAGGCCGGGAATCTCGCCACGCATGGCGTGCTCGCGCAACTTGTTGCGGGCGAGACCGAACTTGCGGTAGACACCCTTCGGACGACCGGTCACCTCGCAGCGGTTGCGCAGGCGGCACTTGCTGGAGTCGCGCGGAAGCGCACTCAGCTTGGCCATGGCGGCCATGCGATCTTCGAACGAGGTCGACTCGTCGGCGATGATTTTCTTGAGCTCGGCACGCTTGGCGGCGTATTTATTAACCAGCTGTTGACGCTTTTTCTCGCGCATCAGCATAGAAGTCTTTGCCATCGTTCAACCCTCAGCGACGGAACGGGAATTCGAAAGCCTCGAGCAGCGCACGGGCATGATCATCCGAACGCGCGGAGGTGGTGATGGTGATATCCATCCCGCGCAGGGCATCGATCTTGTCGTAATCGATTTCCGGGAAGATGATCTGCTCGCGCACGCCCATGCTGTAGTTGCCGCGACCGTCGAAGGACTTCGGGTTCAGACCGCGGAAGTCTCGGATGCGGGGGGTGGCGATGGAGATCAGGCGATCAAGGAATTCGTACATGCGCTCGCGGCGCAGCGTTACCTTGACGCCGAGCGGCATACCCTCACGCAGCTTGAATCCTGCGATAGACTTGCGTGCATAGGTCACCACCGGCTTCTGGCCAGTGATGGCGGCAAGCTCGGCGACCGCGTTTTCGATCACTTTCTTGTCGCGCGCGGATTCACCCAAGCCCATATTGAGCGTGATTTTTTCCAGGCGCGGAACAGCCATGACGTTGGTGATGCCCAGCTTCTCCTGAAGCTGCTTCACAACGGTCTGGCGGTAGTAGTCTTGAAGTCTGGCCATGGGGCGCACCTTATGCATCAACGACTTCGCCGTTGGACTTGAAGTAACGGACCTTGCGGCCGTCGTCCAGCGTACGGAAGCCCACCCGGTCCCCTTTTTGGGTCGCGGGATTAAACAGCATCACATTGGAAATATCAATCGGCATCTCTTTCTCGACGATGCCGCCGGGGATGCCGACCATCGGGTTGGGTTTCTGGTGCTTTTTCACCAGGTTGATGCCCTGCACGACGATGCGGTTGTCCGCCCCCACCTTGAGGACGGTACCGCGACGGCCCTTGTCCTTGCCGGTGATGACGATGATTTCGTCACCTTTGCGAATCTTATTCATCTATCGCCCCCCGCTCAGAGCACTTCAGGCGCCAGGGACACGATCTTCATGAACTTCTCACCACGCAGTTCGCGGGTGACCGGTCCGAAGATACGGGTGCCGATGGGCTCGAGCTTGTTGTTCAGCAGTACGGCGGCATTGCCGTCAAAGCGGATGACGGAACCGTCAGGACGGCGCACGCCCTTGGCGGTACGCACGACGACGGCGTTGTACACGTCACCCTTCTTGACCTTGCCACGCGGGATCGCGTCCTTGACGCTCACCTTGATGATGTCGCCCACGCCAGCATAACGGCGGTGGGAGCCACCGATTACCTTGATACACTGCACTTTCTTGGCGCCGCTGTTGTCAGCAGCATCCAGCACGGTCTGCATCTGAATCATGGATTTATCCTCAACCTGCGGTCGCGCGTTCGATCACGCGCACCAGGTTCCATGCCTTGGTCTTGGAGACCGGACGGCACTCGACGATCTCCACCTTGTCACCCGTACGGCACTCATTGTTCTCGTCGTGCACGTGCAGCTTGGTGGAACGGGTTATGTACTTGCCGTAGATCGGGTGCTTGACGCGACGCTCGATCAGGACAGTGATGGACTTGTCCATCTTGTCGCTTACGACGGTCCCCGTGAGGGTTCGTTTGGTGTTTTCGCTCATGATCAACCCTCCGCCTTCTCGCCGAGCACCATCTTGATGCGCGCGATGTCGCGACGCACCTGGCGCACCTGGTGAGGCTTGACGGCCTGGGAAAGGCCCGCCTGCATGCGCAGATTGAATTGCTCCTTGCGCAGGGCGAGGAGCTCCTGATTCAGCTCGTCCACAGACTTGCCACGAAGTTCTTTAACATTCATCACATCACCGTCCGGGTCACAAAGGTGGTCTTGACCGGGAGCTTGGCGGCGGCCAGGCTGAAGGCCTCACGCGCGACCTCCTCGGTTACACCTTCGATTTCGTAC
Organism: Halothiobacillaceae bacterium; assembly: GCA_049969375.1. GTDB lineage: Bacteria > Pseudomonadota > Gammaproteobacteria > Halothiobacillales > Halothiobacillaceae > Thiofaba. Next base: position 14,348 of record JBMFOY010000022.1, read on the forward strand.
AGCATCTTGCCGGGCTGGATCTTCGCCACCCAGTACTCGACGCTCCCCTTGCCCTTACCCATACGCACCTCGAGCGGCTTCTGGGTGATCGGCGTGTCCGGGAACACGCGAATCCACAGCTTGCCGCCACGCTTCACGCGGCGGGTGATGGCACGACGGGCGGCCTCAATCTGACGGGAGGTCAGGTTGCCGCGCTCGATGGACTTCAGACCGAACTCGCCGAAGCTGACTTCGTTGCCGTTCTGCGCCAGGCCGCGGTTCTTGCCCTTGAATTGCTTACGGAATTTGGTTCGTTTTGGCATCAACATGGCTTAAACCTCATTCAGCCCTTGGCCTTCTTGGCTGCGGCCGCGTCCTGGACGCCAAAGACCTCGCCCTTGTAGACCAGCACCTTCACGCCAATCACACCATAGGTGGTCTTCGCCTCGGCGAAGCCGTAGTCGATATCGGCACGCAAGGTGTGCAGCGGCACGCGCCCTTCGCGCATCCACTCGGTACGCGCGATCTCCGCGCCCCCCAGGCGGCCGGACATGATGATCTTGATGCCCTGGGCACCAAGACGCATGGTGTTCTGCGCGGCACGCTTCATCGCGCGGCGGAACATGATGCGCTTCTCGAGCTGCTGAGCAATGCTCTCAGCCACCAACTGAGCGTCCATCTCCGGCTTGCGGATCTCTTCGACGTTGACCTTCACATTGGCGACATCCAGGCCCAGCATCGGGGCGACTTCGGCGCGCAGGCGCTCGATGTCCTCACCCTTCTTGCCAATCACGATCCCCGGACGGGCCGTGTGAATGGTGATGAAGGCGGAACGTGCTGGACGCTCGATCTGGATCTTGCTCACAGAGGCGTGGGCAAGCTTCTTTTTGAGGTAGTCACGAACCTTGATGTCGTTGTTGAGATACTTCGGAAACGACTTGCTGTCAGCGAACCAGGTGGATGTCCACTGCGTGGATACGCCGAGACGGAACCCCGTCGGATGTACTTTCTGACCCATAACGAGTACTCCCTTATTTCTCGGCGACCGTCACACGGATGTGACTGGTGCGCTTCACGATGCGGTTGGCACGGCCCTTGGCACGGGCGTGCAGACGCTTCATCACGGGACCTTCATCAACGCAGATGGCGGCGACACGCAAGGCGTCGACATCGGCACCGGCATTGTGTTCGGCATTGGCAATGGCGGACTCGATCACCTTGCGCACCAGGCCAGCGGCCTTCTTGTTGGTGAACTTGAGGATCTGCAACGCCTCGGCGACATGCTTGCCACGCACCAGGTCCGCCACCAGGCGGGCCTTTTGGGGCGACACATGCGCATATTTGTGTACGGCATAAGCTTGCATCACATCACCCCTTAGCGTTTGGCCTTCTTGTCCGCCACGTGGCCCTTGAAGGTACGCGTGGGGGAGAACTCACCGAGCTTGTGGCCCACCATCTGCTCGGTCACCAGGACCGGCACATGCTGCTTGCCATTGTGTACGGCAATGGTCAGACCCACCATGTTCGGCAGAATCATGGAGCGACGGGACCAGGTTTTAATGGGACGCTTGTTGCCCGACTGGACGGCGTCCTCAACCTTCTTGAAAAGGTGGTGGTCCACGAAGGGACCTTTTTTCAATGAACGCGGCACCTTGGAATCCCTCGATTACTTCGTGCGGCGACGCACGATGAACTTGTCAGTACGCTTGTTGTTGCGCGTCTTGTAACCCTTGGTCGGAACACCCCACGGGGTGACCGGATGACGGCCACCGGAGGTGCGACCCTCACCACCACCGTGCGGGTGGTCGACCGGGTTCATGACCACGCCACGGACGGTCGGGCGCACACCCAGCCAACGCTTGGCACCGGCCTTGCCGTAGTTACGCAGGTTATGCTCGTGGTTGCTCACTTCGCCCAAGGTGGCGCGGCACTCGACGTGCACCTTGCGCATCTCACCGGAACGCAGACGCAGGGTGGCATAGCTACCCTCACGCGCGACCAGCTGGGCCGATGCACCGGCGCTACGGGCCAGCTGGGCACCACGGCCGGGCTTAAGCTCGATGGCGTGAACAATCGAACCCACCGGCATATTGCGCAGCGGCATACAGTTGCCGGGCTTGATCGGGGCATCGACACCGGAGGCGACCGCATCACCCACGCTCACGCCTTTCGGGGCAAGAATGTAACGACGCTCACCATCGGCATATTTCAGCAGCGCGATGTGCGCCGTACGGTTGGGATCGTGCTCCAGACGCTCGACGACCGCGGGAATACCGTCCTTGTCGCGCTTGAAGTCAATGATCCGGTACTGCTGCTTGTGGCCACCGCCGATGTGACGGGTGGTGATGCGACCGAAGTGGTTGCGACCGCCGGTCTTGGTCTTCTTCTCCACCAAGGCAGCCCAGGGGGCCCCTTTCCACAGGTGGGACTTGTCGATCATCACCGCGCCGCGGCGACCCGGCGATGTCGGTTTTGCTTTCTTGAGTGCCATGACTTTTGAACCTCGCAAGCTTAGGCGCCAACGCCGTAATCAATCGTCTGACCGGCAGCCAGCTTCACGTAGGCCTTTTTCCAGGCCTTGCGGGAGCCTTCCTTGAAACGGAAGCGCTTGCGCTTGGGCTTGACATTGACCACACGGACCTGCTCGACAGTGACCTTGAACAGGGCTTCAACGGCCTGCTTGATCTCCGGCTTGGTTGCATCGGTGGCAACCTTGAAGACGTGCTGGCCGGCAACAGCATTCACCAGGGAAGCCTTTTCGGTCACGTGCGGGGCACGCAGGACCTGCAGGATGCGCTCAGCATTCATGACAGCCACTCCTCAACCTTCTTCAGTGCACCCACGGTAATGACCACCTGATCCGAACCCACCAGGCTCACAGGATCAAGCGCACTCGGATCCAGCACGCCCACGTCACCCAGGTTGCGGGCAGCGAGGTACAGGTTTTCGCTCACAACCTCCGGAACCAGCAGGGTGACACCCTTCAGGCCCATACCCTGGAGCATGGAGACAACAAGCTTAGTCTTCGGCGCCTCGACGTCGATCGCATCAACCACAATCAGACGCCCCTGACGCACCAGCTCGGAGAAAATCGAGCTCATCGCCGCGCGGTAGGCCTTGCGGTTGATCTTCTGCTCGTAATCGCGCGGCTGGGCCGCAAAGGCGCGACCACCGGTACGCCAGATCGGCGTACGGGTCGAACCGTGACGCGCACGACCGGTGCCCTTCTGGCGCCACGGCTTGACGTTGCCGCCACTCACTTCGGCACGGGTTTTCTGCGCCTTGGTGCCAGCACGAGCAGCCGCCATGTAGGCCACGACCGCCTGGTGCACCAGACCCTCGTTGAAGTCACGGGCGAAGACGCCATCAGCAACCTGAACGGAGCCACCATTCTGAAGTTTGATCTCCATTACTTCGCCCCTTTCGCCTTGATGGACGGACGCACGATCAGATCGCCACCGTCAGAGCCCGGAACCGCACCCTTGACCAACAAGAGCCCACGCTCAGCATCCACGCGAACCACGGTCAGGTTCTGCACCGTGACGCGCTCATCACCCATGTGCCCCGCCATGCGCTTGTTTTTCCACACACGACCCGGGGTCTGGCGCTGACCGATGGAACCCGGCACACGGTGCGAACGGGAGTTACCATGGGTGGCATCCTGGGTACGGAAGTTGTGACGCTTCACCGTACCGGCAAAACCTTTACCAATACTGGTACCCGTGACATCCACAGCCTGCCCAGCCGCGAACAACTCGACGGAGATCTCGGCCCCCGGGGCGTACTGGGACAGCACATCCGAATCGACGCGAAACTCCCACAAACCGCGCCCAGCCTCGACGCCCGCCTTAGCAAAGTGCCCGGCAGCAGCGCTGGTCACGCGGGTGGCGCGACGAACACCCGTGGTGACCTGAAGGGCGGTGTAACCATCCTTTTCGATGGTCTTCACCTGGGTCACACGGTTGGGTGCCACCTCGATCACGGTGACGGGGACGGACACGCCCGCATCATCAAAGACGCGGGTCATGCCGACCTTACGACCGACAACACCTAGCGACATGTTTTTTTCCTCGTTACAGCGCCGATTACGATTGACCGGCGCCAAGCCAAAATTCATGCAACAAAAAATGCATCGACCCGGAGGGGCTTAACCCCCCAGGTCGAGCGAGTCGCGCACTATAACAGAGTTTTTTCTGTTAGTTAAGCTTGATCTGCACGTCCACGCCCGCAGCAAGATCCAGCTTCATCAGTGCATCGACCGTCTTGTCGGTCGGATCCACAATTTCCAGCAGGCGCTTGTGCGTCAGCAGCTCGTACTGATCACGCGCATCCTTGTTGACGTGCGGGGAGATGAGGACCGTGAAGCGCTCGGTCTTGGTGGGAAGGGGGATCGGCCCCTTCACACGCGCACCGCTACGCTTGGCGGAATCCACAATCTCGCTAGCCGAACGATCGATCAGGCGATGATCGAACGACTTCAGGCGGATACGGATGGTCTGCTTCGCCATGCTCAATTACTCGATGATCTTGGAGACAACGCCGGCGCCGACAGTACGACCACCTTCGCGGATCGCGAAACGCAGACCTTCTTCCATGGCGATCGGGTTGATCA
>JBMFOY010000023.1:0-18716 GCA_049969375.1 Halothiobacillaceae bacterium
GCGGGGTGGCGAGCCAGGGCAGGGGCGAGATGGGCAGCCATTCCTCCAGGATCAGGCGGCCGAGCAGCGCGCTGACGAGGGTGGCGGCCAGGGCGGCGAGCAGCCCCGCGAGCAGGCCGAGGAGGGCGTATTCGCCCACCAACTGGCGGCGCAGCCAGTGGCGCGAGGCACCGAGGGTGCGCAGCAGGGCGGTCTCAAAGCGGCGGGTGCGGGCCGTGCCGGCAGCGGCGTTCCACAGCACCAGCCAGGCGCTGATCAGCACGAAGCCGAGCACCAGCCCCACCGCTGCCTCAATGCGTGCCAGCACCTCGCGCACCTGGGTCAGCGCGACGCGGATGTCGATGATGGTGATGTTTGGCAGCGCCGTCACCAGCCGGTCCGCGAGCCCGGCCTTGGCGTCGGGCAGGTGGAAGCTGCTGATCCAGGTGGCCGGGTAGCCGTCCAGCGTGCCGGGCGGGGCGGAGACGAAGAAGTTGACGTTGAAGCTGTCCCACCGCACCTGGCGCAGGTTGAGCACGGTGCCCTCCCAGGTCTCTCCGGCGATCTCGAACATGAGCCGGCTGCCCAGGCCAATCCCCAGGTGCTTGGCAATGCCCTCCTCCACCGATAGCCAGTGCTGGCCGGCCTCCTCGGCGCGCCAGTGGCGCCCGGCGATGATGCGGTTGTCGGCAGGGTGGTCCTCGGCCATCGACAGGTTGAATTCGCGCTCGGCGAGGGCGCGCGCCCGGCCCTCCGCCAGCGGGCGCTCGCTGACCGGCTGGCCGTCGATGCTCAGCAGGCGCCCGCGGATCATCGGCCTGAGCACGGGGGCGGGCAGGCCGGCCTCGTCCAGCAGGCTGATGAAGGGCGCCTTCTGCTCCTCCAGCAGGTTGATGACAAAGCGGTTCGGCGCATCTGTCGGCAGGCGCGCCGCCCAGCCCTCGAGCAGGTCGCTGCGCAGGCTGAAGGCGAGGGTCAGGGCCATCAGGCCGAGGCCAAGGGTGGCCAAGGTGAGATGGGCGCGGCGGCCGGGTTGGGCCAGGCGGCCGAGGATGGCTGCGTCTGCGGGCAGCCAGCGCCGCCGGGCGAGCAGGAGGGGCAGGCTGGCGAGGAGCAGCAGCGCGAGCCCCAGGGCAAGCGCCCCGCCGAGCACGGTGGCGGTGAGGCGGGTTGGGCCGGCGATGACGGCGACCAGCGCCCCAAGCAGGATGATGCCGACGGCCAGGGCACCCCAGCCGGTGGGGCCCCAAGGGGGCGGTTCCAGATGGCGGCGCAGGATGCGCAGCACCGGGGTTGCGCGCAGGCGCAGCACAGCAGGCAGGGCGAAGGCGAGGGTGATGACCGGTCCGGCCAGCAGGCCGAGCAGGGCGGGCATGGGGCCGGGTGGGGGCAGGTCCGCGGGGATCACGCCCCGCAGCAGCAGGGGCAGGAGCGGTTGGATGGCGTAACCGAGGAGGACGCCGATCAGGCTGCCGAGCGCGGCGGTGGGCAGCAGGGCGAGCAGGGCGGAGGTGGTGATGAAGCGGGCGGGGGCGCCGAGGGCGCGCAAGGTGGCGGCGGCATCGAGCTGGGCGCGCAGGCGGTCCTGCATGCCGATGCCGACGGCGAGCCCGGCTAGCAGCAGGGCGAGCAAGCCGCTGACGCGCAGCAGCCCTTCCGCGCGGCTTAGGGCCTCACGCAGTTCCGGGCGGGTCTCGTCCAGCCTCTCGAGGCGCAGGCCGCGCTCGGGGTGGCGTCGCGCATAATCGGCAAAGGACTTTAGTGCGGCGGCCTCGCCGGTCAGGTGCAGGCGAAAGGTGGCGCGGCTGCCAAAGCCAAGCAGGCCGCTTGCGGCGAGGTCGGCCTCGGCGATCATCACCCGTGGGCCGATGGCGAACACGCTGGGGGCGCGGTCCGGTTCGCGGTCCAGCCGCCCGCCCGCCTGAAGGGTGAGCTGGCCGAGGCTGAAAGTGGCGCCATGGTCGAGGTTGAGCGCGGCAAGGGCATCCGGTTCAAGCCAGGCCCGGCCGGCGGCCGGTGCGCTGGCGGTGGCCCCGTCCACGCGCAGTTCACCGAGCAGTGGGTACTCGGGGCTGACCGCCTTGATCTCGACCAGGCGCGTCCGCCCGTCGGCCAGGATCATGCTCGGAAAGCTGGTGGAGGAGGCGCTGCGCAGGCCGAGACGATCGGCCTCGGCGCGGAAGTGGGGCGGGATTGTACGGTCGGCGACCAACATAAGATCGCCGCCAAGAGCCTCGGCCGCGCCGTGCTGAAGTGCCCTAGAGAGGCGTTCGGCAAAGGTGCTGACCGCCACCAGCGCGGCGACGCCGATCGCCAGCGCCATGACCATCCCGAAGGCCCGCTGACGCTGGCGGCGGGCATACCATAGTGCGCCGTGGTGCATGGCTTGATTCATGGAGTGATCAGCCGCCCTTGGTCGAGTCGTAGCAGGCGGTCGCAGCGCCCGGCTAGGGCCGGGTCATGCGTGACGAGCAGGAGGGTCGCGCCGCGCTCGCGGTTGAGTTCGAACAACAGGTCAATGATGCGTGCCCCAGTGGCCTGGTCGAGGTTGCCGGTCGGCTCGTCGGCCAGCAGCAGCGGTGGTTCGAGGGCGAAGGCGCGGGCAATAGCCACGCGCTGCTGTTCGCCGCCGGACAGTTGGGCCGGGTAGTGATGTATGCGGTGCGTAAGGCCGACACTGGCGAGCAGCTCCTGGGCGCGCGCCGAAGGCGCGGGGCGCCCAGCCAGACGCAAGGGGAGCTCGACGTTTTCCTGCGCGGTCAGTCCAGGCAGGAGCATGAAGGACTGGAACACGAAGCCGATCATGCGTCCGCGCAGGGCGGTGCGCTCGTCTTCGGACAACGGGCCGAGGGCTTGGTTATCGAGCAGGATCTCGCCCTCCGTCGGGGTGTCGAGCGCCGCGAGCAGGCTAAGCAGGGTGGTCTTGCCCGAGCCCGAGGAGCCGACCAGCCCGACGCGCTCGCCGCGCGCAAGCTCGATGTTGATATCCTCAAGTAGGCGCAGCGGTCCGTCGGCGGTATGCACGGTCTTGCCGAGACCGCGAGTGTGGAGGAGTGCTTGCATGCGATGTTTCTTGTTCGGTTCCCTTGTCCATAGATCATGGCTGGTGCTGACGGTTCTATGTATCACGCTGGTGGCTGGCCTGCCATCCGCTCGTGCGGCAGATGTGCTGCTGATCGTTGGCGATAGCTTGAGCGCGGGCTACGGCGTGAGTCGCGCGCAGGCCTGGCCGAGCCTGCTGCAGGAGCGCTTGCACGCTAAGGGGGTGGACGTGCGCGTGGTCAATGCCAGCATCAGCGGGGAGACCAGCTCATCGGGGCGTGCACGCCTCCCCAATCTGCTCGAGCGGCACCGGCCGCGCTGGGTGGTGATCGAGCTCGGTGCCAACGATGGCTTGCGCGGCCTGTCGTTGGAGGCGCTGCGCGCCAACCTGCACGCCATGCGTGACCAAGTGCATGCTGCGGGTGCCCTACCCATCCTCGCCGGCATGCGCCTGCCGCCCAACTATGGCTCGGTCTATACCAGCCAGTTTGCCGCCATCTATGCCGAACTCGGGCGGGAGATCGTGACGATCCCCTTCCTGCTGGACGGGGTGGCTGGCCAGCCGCAGCTCAACCAGTCCGACGGCATCCATCCGAATGCAGAGGGGCACCGCCTGATCCTGGAGAACGTATGGGCCGTGCTCGCGCCGGTCTTGGGGTTGGGGTCGCAGGTTGAGGGTGAAAAGAAAACGATGTTAGACTCCCAGAAATGAGTAAGTCCCCCTCCATGGGCCTGCCGCTCATCGGTGCCGGAAACATGTTCGTATCGATGATCGCCTCCGGCTTCATCATCGGCTATTTGGTCGATGGCTGGCTCGATACGAGGCCCCTGTTCATGCTGATCATCGGTGGGCTGGGGTTGGTGGGTGGCTTCCAGAAGGCCCACCAGCTGCTGAGGATGCAGGATCGTGCCCGGGACCAGGGTTGAGCTTCTCGCCCGCCGGCTGATGCTGGCGCAGCTGATCGCCACCGCGGTGCTGGCGGTGATCTGGGGGGCGCTCGGACATGATTTCGACGGGCTTGCCGTGGTATACGGTGGGTTCGTTAGCATGCTGCTTGCCTGGCTGCACAAGCGCGGGGTTCGCAAGGCCGAACAGCGCGCCATCCGTGATCCGAAGGGCAGCATGCTCGTTTTGTACGTGGGCGCGGTCGTGCGCTTCCTGCTCCTCATCGGCCTGCTCGGTGTCGGGATGGGGTTGCTGAAGCTGCCGGCGCTGCCCCTGTTCGCAGGTTTCGTGCTCGCGCAGCTGGGGTTCCTCGCTGTCGCGCGGCGCTAGTTTTCGTCAAGCTTGGATTTGGGGAGTACAACCGTGAGCGCAGCGGAGAACTCGGGCGGTGGGTCCGTCGAGTACATTCAGCACCACCTTACCAACTGGTCAGTCGGCGAGGGTTTCTGGACCCTCAATCTCGATACCCTGATCGTCAGCGTCATGCTGGGCGCCCTGATTGTGTTTGCGGCCATGCGCGTGGGGCGCAGCCTCCAGGTGGGCGCGCCGAGTGGCTTCCAGAACTTCGTCGAGATGGTGCTGGATTTCGTCGACAAGCAAGTCAAGGACTCTTTTGGCGGCAAGGACAACAAGCTGATCGCCCCGCTTGCCCTGACCGTGCTGGTCTGGGTGTGGCTGATGAACTTCATGGACCTGATCCCGGTCGACCTGATCCCGGCCATCCTGCACGGCGCAGGGCTTGAGTACTTCAAGATCGTGCCGACCACCGATATCAACACCACCCTCGCCATGGCGGGCGTCGTGTTCCTCCTGACCGTCTACTACAACATCAAGGTCAAGGGCATCGTCGGCTATGCCAAGATGTTCCTGTTCCACCCCTTCGGCAAGTTCCTGGTGCCGGTCAACGTTGTGATGACCGCCATCGAGGAGCTGGCCAAGCCCCTCAGCCTTGGCCTCCGACTCTTCGGCAACATGTTCGCCGGCGAGCTGGTATTCCTGCTCATCGCCCTGCTGACTGGCGCGGCGACGATCGGCGCGGCCCTGCTGATCTGGTTCCCACTGCAGGTTGTGCTTGATCTGGGGTGGCTGCTGTTCCACATCCTCATCATCACGCTGCAGGCCTTCATCTTCATGGTGCTGACCATTGTCTACCTGGGCATGGCGCACGCCTCCGAAGATGACCACTGAGTCGCTGATGACAACCACCTTCTCAACCCTTCACCTTCAACAAAATCCGTAAGGAGAACCGACGATGAACGCTGACATGATCGCCATGATTTATGCCTACACTGCTGTAGGCGTGGGCGTGATTCTTGCCGCTGCCGGCCTGGGCTCGGCCATTGGCTGGGGCCTGATCTGCTCCAAGACCCTCGAAGGTATTGCCCGTCAACCGGAAATGCGTCCGCAGCTGATGGTCAACATGTTCATCTTCGCTGGTCTGATGGAATCCTTCCCGTTCATCATCCTGGCCTTCGCCATGTGGTTCCTGTTCGCCAACCCGTTCGTGGGCGCCCTGCAGGCCGCCATCCAGGCTGTCGGCGGCTAAGACACGGGGAATCCTGGCGTGCGGGCCCGGGTGTCCGCGCGCAGTTTTCCTGTGTCCCCTAGAGAGGTAGGCAACCGTGAACATTACGGTCACCCTGATTGCCCAGATGATCGCCTTTGTGGCGATGATCTGGTTGGTGAACAAATTCCTGTGGGCCCCGCTGTCCGCCATGATGGAGGCCCGTCGTCAGCGCATCGCCGATGGCCTATCCGCCTCCGAGCGTGGCAAGCACGAGCTCAAACTGGCCGAGGAGCGTGCGGTCCAGATCATCAAGGAAGCCAAAGAGAAGGCGACCGAGATGCTGGCCCAGGCCAATGCCCGCAGCAACGAGATCATTGACGAAGCCCGCAACAACGCCAAGGCCGAGGCCGACCGCATCCTCTCCGGTGCACAGGCCGAGATCGACCGCGAAGTCGAGCGCGCCAAGCAGGAGCTCGCCAAGCAGGTCGCCGTGCTTGCGGTCGCTGGAGCCGAGCGCATCCTGCAGCGCGAAGTGGACGCCAAGGCACACGAAGCGTCGCTCGCCGACCTCGTGGCCCGCGTCTAAGGGGGCACCATGTCCGAGATCGCAAAAGCCGCCCGCGCCTATGCCCGTGCCGCCTTCGAGGTGGCCCAGACACGGGGTCAGCAGGCCAAGTGGTCCGAGATGCTGGCCTTCCTGGCAGCGGTCGCCAACGATGCCGACATGGGGCGCCTGATCGCCTCGCCGGTCATCGGTCGCGACAAGCTGGCGGAACTCATGCTCAACGTCGCGCAGGGTCGCCTTACGCCCGAGGCCGAAAACCTCGTGCGCCTGTTGGGTGAGAATGCGCGTCTTGCCCTTCTGCCGCTGATCGCGGCGGAATTCGAGGAACTCCGTCGCGCCGAAGAGGGCCGGATGGACGTGCGTGTGGTTTCCGCCAAGCCGCTGAGCGCCGAGGAGCAAGCCAAGCTGGTCGAGGCCCTTGGCAAGCGTCTGGGCAAGGTCATCGCCCTGGCCAATGAAGTTGACGAATCCCTGATCGGCGGCGCCATCGTGTACGCGGGGGATCTGGTCATCGACGGTTCAATGCGGGGTCGCCTGCAGGGCCTGGCAAACGCTGTGGTCCGCTAAGGAGTTATTTTCATGATTAATCCTTCTGAAATCAGTTCCCTGATCAAACAGCGGATTGAGAGTTTCGAAGTCGGTGCGGATGCCCGCACCGTTGGCACCATCGTCAGCGTCAGCGACGGTATCGTACGCATCCACGGTCTGACGGACGTCATGCTCGGTGAGATGATCGAGTTCCCGGGCAACACCTTCGGTGTGGCGATGAACCTTGAGAGCGACAGCGTCGGCGCGATCGTTCTGGGTCAGTATGGCCACCTGAAGGAAGGCGACCAGGTCAAGTGCACCGGCCGCATTCTGGAAGTGCCCATCGGCAAGGAACTGCTCGGCCGCGTGGTCGACACCCTCGGTCGTCCGGTGGACGGCAAGGGCGAGATCGGCGCCAAGCTGACCGCTCCGATCGAGGTCATCGCCCCGGGCGTGATCGATCGCAAGTCCGTCGATCAGCCGCTGCTGACCGGTATCAAGGCGCTGGACGCCATGGTCCCCATCGGTCGTGGTCAGCGTGAGCTGATCATCGGTGACCGTCAGACCGGTAAGACCGCGGTCGCCATCGACACCATCATCAACCAGAAAGGCAAGGGCGTTTACTGCGTCTACGTTGCGATCGGCCAGAAGGCCTCGACCATCGCCAACATCGTGCGCAAGCTGGAAGAGCACGGCGCGATGGAGTACACCATCGTCGTGGCCGCCAGTGCCTCCGACCCGGCCTCCATGCAGTACCTGGCTGCCTACGCCGGTTGCACCATGGGTGAGTACTTCCGCGACCGCGGCATGGACGCGCTCATCGTATACGACGACCTGACCAAGCAGGCTTGGGCCTACCGTCAGATCTCCCTGCTGCTGCGCCGTCCGCCGGGCCGTGAAGCCTATCCGGGTGACGTCTTCTACCTGCACAGCCGTCTGCTGGAGCGTGCTGCGCGCGTGAATGCCGACTACGTCGAGAAGTTCACCAACGGCGAGGTGAAGGGCAAGACCGGCTCGCTGACCGCGCTGCCGATCATCGAGACTCAGGGGGGTGACGTTTCCGCGTTCGTTCCGACCAACGTGATCTCCATCACCGACGGCCAGATCTTCCTCGAGACCGACCTGTTCAACGCGGGTCTGCGTCCTGCCATCAACCCGGGGATCTCCGTATCCCGCGTGGGGGGTGCGGCCCAGACCAAGATCATCAAGAAGTTCTCCGGCGGTATCCGTACCGACCTCGCCCAGTACCGTGAGCTGGCGGCGTTCTCGCAGTTCGCCTCCGACCTGGACGAGGCTACCCGCCGTCAGCTCGAGCGCGGCAAGCGCGTGACCGAGTTGATGAAGCAGGCTCAGTACAAGCCGCTGTCCGTGGCGGAAATGGCCCTCTCGCTGTTCGCCGCTAACGAGGGCTATCTTGACGACGTGCCGGTCGAGAAAATCGGTTCTTTCGAGTCCGCGCTGCACGCCTACGCGCACAGCAACGCGAAGGATTTGATGGAAGCGATTGGCAGTGACGGTAACCTCAACGACGATATCTCCGCTGGCCTGAAGAAGACCCTCGAGGCCTTCAAAGCCAACGGTGTCTGGTAAGCGAGGCGACTGTCATGGCCGGCGCTAAAGAAATCCGTACGCAGATCAAGAGCGTTCAAAACACGCGTAAGATCACCAAGGCCATGGAAATGGTCGCGGCGAGCAAGATGCGCAAGGCCCAGGAAAACATGGAGGCGACCCGTCCTTACCTGAGGAAGGTCAAGGAGGTGATCGCCAACCTCAGCAACGCCCATCCGGAATACCGCCACCCGTTCATGGTGGAGCGTCCGGTCAAGCGTGTGGGGATGATCCTGGTAACCACCGACCGTGGTCTGTGCGGCGGCCTGAACGTGAACCTGTTCAGGCAGGCCCTCAAGACCATGAAAGGCTGGGCCGATCAGAATATCGAGATCGATGTCTGCGCCATCGGCAGCAAGGGTGTGGCCTTCGTCAAGCGCGGGGCCTTTAACCCGGTGGCCGAGATCACGGGCCTGGGCGACCGCCCGAAGTTCGTGAGGGTGCAGGGGGCGGTCAAGGTCATGCTCGACGCCTTCGAGGCGGGCAATCTGGATGAGATCTGGATTGCACGCAACAGCTTCGTCAACAGCATGACCCAGCGCCCCGTGATCGAGCGCATCCTGCCGCTCGTGCCGGTGGACCTGCCCGAACTGCAGCATCGCTGGGACTATATCTACGAGCCCGAGTCGAAGGACGTCCTGGATCTGTTGCTCAAGCGTTACGTCGCGGCCAGCGTTCACCAGGCGACCATCGAGAACGTGGCCTGTGAAATGTCTGCTCGCCGCATCGCCATGAAGAACGCGTCCGATAACGCGGGCGGGCTGATCCGCGACCTGAAGCTGAAGTACAACAAGGCGCGTCAGGCCGCGATCACCCAAGAGATTGCGGAAATTGTCGGTGGCGCGGCTGCGGTCGGCTAAAGGCTTGAATTCTTACGTATTGATGATGAGGAACCGAACATGAGTTCTGGCAAGATTCGCGAAATCATCGGTGCGGTCATCGACGTGGAGTTTCCACGTGATGCCGTGCCGAAGGTTTACGACGCACTGAAGGTCGACAGCACCGGTCTGACCCTCGAAGTTCAGCAGCAGATCGGCGACGGTGTGGTGCGTACCATCGCCCTCGGCGCCTCCGAAGGTCTGCGTCGCGGCCTGACCGTGAGCAACACCGGCGCCCCCATTTCGGTGCCGGTGGGCAAGGCCACCCTGGGCCGCATCATGGACGTTCTGGGTCAGCCGATCGACCATGCGGGCCCGATCGCCACCGAAGAGCGCCGCGCCATCCATCAGAAACCGCCTGCGTTCGATGAGCAGGCTTCTAGCACGGCCCTGCTCGAGACCGGCATCAAGGTGATCGACCTGCTGGTTCCGTTCGCCAAGGGCGGCAAGGTTGGTCTGTTCGGCGGCGCTGGCGTGGGCAAGACCGTGAATATGATGGAGCTCATCCGCAACATCGCGGTTGAGCACAGCGGCTACTCTGTCTTCGCCGGTGTGGGCGAGCGTACCCGTGAGGGCAACGACTTCTACCACGAGATGAGTGAAGGCGGCGTACTGGACAAGGTCGCTCTGGTCTACGGTCAGATGAACGAGCCGCCCGGCAACCGTCTGCGCGTCGCCCTGACCGGCCTGACCATGGCCGAGTACTTCCGTGACGAAGGCCGTGACGTGCTGATGTTCATCGACAACATCTACCGTTACACCCTGGCCGGTACCGAAGTCTCCGCCCTGCTTGGCCGTATGCCGTCCGCGGTGGGTTACCAGCCGACCCTGGCCGAGGAGATGGGCGTCCTGCAGGAGCGCATCACCTCCACCAAGACCGGCTCGATCACCTCCGTGCAGGCCGTGTACGTGCCGGCGGACGATTTGACCGACCCGTCCCCCGCGACCACCTTCTCGCACCTGGATGCGACCGTGGTTCTGTCCCGTGACATCGCCGCCCTGGGTATCTACCCGGCGATCGATCCGCTGGACTCCACCAGCCGTCAGCTCGATCCGCAGATCGTGGGTGATGAGCACTACACCATCGCCCGTGGCGTACAGAAGACCCTGCAGCGCTACAAGGAGCTGAAGGACATCATCGCCATCCTGGGCATGGATGAACTGTCCGAAGAGGACAAGCTGATCGTGGCCCGTGCGCGTAAGATCCAGCGCTTCATGTCCCAGCCGTTCTTCGTGGCCGAGGTGTTCACCGGCGCCCCGGGTCGCTTCGTTTCCCTGAAGGAAACCCTGCGTGGCTTCAAGGGCCTGCTGGAAGGCGAGTACGACCACCTGCCGGAGCAGGCGTTCTATATGGTCGGCGGCATTGACGAAGCGGTTGAGAAGGCCGCCAAGCTCGCCGCCAAGTAATCAGGAGGCTGTATGGCCATGACCATCCATGTGGACATCGTGAGTGCCGACAAGCCCATCCACAGTGGCCAGGCGACCTTCGTGGTCGCCCCCACCACGGGTGGTGAAATCGGCATCACGCCGCGCCACACGCAGCTCCTGGCGACCCTCAAGCCGGGCGAAGTCCGCGTGACCGACGAGAAGGACAACGTCAGCCACTACTACGTCTCCGGTGGCGTGATCGAGGTGCAACCCTTCAAGATCACCATCCTCGCGGACAGCGCCCTGCGTGAAGAAGATGCCCGCGCCGTCGAACTCGCCGCAGAGGAGGCCCGTCTCAAGGCCCTCGAGAGCAAGGGGGCCATCGCCGAGGGCGCTGAGGTGGATTACTTCCGCCTGCAGAACGAGTTGATCGAGGGTGCCGAGCGCCTGCGCTGGATCCGCGAGATCCGCGGGGTGCGGAGCAACGTCTCGCAGTAATCCTTCCCAAGGATTGCATGAAAAGGAGGCCTGGCCTCCTTTTTTGTTGCCCGTGATCCAGGGGGAGCTATCAGGAGGCTGTGTAGGAGCGCCGCCCCGGCGCGATAGGCCCCCACGCATCGGCCGGAGGGCAGCCTCCTACGGCCCCCCTCTGGCATCGTTGCGCTACCGCTCTCTCAGTCCTTCACGCAGTCGATGTGGTAGACGATTCGCCCGTCCACTTCTTCGGCCACCAGACCATGGATGTCAGTCTCGAACCCTGGCAGCTGGCGGTTGAACTCGCGCGCGAACTTGAGGTAATCGACGATCGTCTTGTTGAAGCGCTCGCCCGGGATCAAGAGCGGGATGCCCGGCGGGTAGGGGGTGACCAGGCTCGCGGTGATGCGTCCCTCCAGCTCGTCGATGGGCACCCGCTCGATCTCGCGGTGGGCCATCTTGGCCCAGGCATCGGCTGGACGCATGGCGGGCACCATGTCGGAGAGGTACATCTCGGTGGTCAAGCGCGCCACGTCGCACTGCTTGTACATGTCGTGCAGCTTGCGGCACAGGTCCTTGAGGCCCATGCGTTCGTACACCGGGTACTTGGCGACGAACTCGGGCAGGATGCGCCACAGTGGCTGGTTCTTGTCGTAGTCGTCCTTGAACTGCTGCAGGGCGGTGACCAGAGTGTTCCAGCGGCCTTTGGTGATGCCGATGGTGAACATGATGAAGAAGCTGTAGAGACCGGTCTTCTCCACCACCACGCCGTGCTCGGCCAGGTACTTGGTGACGATGCCGGCCGGGATGCCCCAGTCGGCGAAGTCGCCGTCCACGTCGAGCCCCGGGGTGATCACGGTGGCCTTGATCGGGTCGAGCATGTTGAAGCCCTCGGCCAGATCGCCAAAGCCGTGCCAGCGGTCGCCCTTCTTGATCATCCAGTCTTCGCGTCGGCCGAGCCCCTCCTCGGGGAGGTGATCCGGGCCCCAGACCTTGAACCACCAGTCCGAGCCCCATTCCTCGTCCACCTTGCGCATGGCGCGGCGGAAGTTGAGCGCCTCGACCAGGGACTCCTCCACCAGCGCGGTGCCGCCCGGCGGCTCCATCATCGCCGCCGCCACGTCGCAGGAGGCGATGATGGCGTACTGCGGTGAGGTGGAGGAGTGCATCAGGTAGGACTCGTTGAACACGTCGCGGTCAAAGCGCTGCTCCTCGCAGTCCTGCACTAGGATCTGCGAGGCCTGGGAGAGGCCCGCTAGCAGCTTGTGGGTGGACTGGGTGGAGTACACCAGCGACTTCTTGCAGCGCGGCCGTCCCTCGCCGATGGCGTGGTAGTCGCCGTAGAACTCGTGGAAGGCGGCATGCGGCAGCCAGGCCTCGTCGAAGTGCAGGGTGTCAATATGGCCGTCCAGCAACTCCTTGATGGCCTCGACGTTGTACAGCACGCCATCATAAGTGGACTGGGTGATGGTCAGGATGCGCGGCTTCTTGTTCGCGATATGACGCGCGAACGGGTGCGCCTCGATCTTCTTCTGGATGTTCTCCGGCTTGAACTCCTCCAGCGGGATCGGGCCGATGATGCCGAAATGGTTGCGGGTCGGGGTGAGGAATACCGGGATCGCCCCAGTCATGATGATCGCGTGCAGGATCGACTTGTGGCAGTTGCGGTCCACCACGACGATGTCGCCCGGCGAGACCACACTGTGCCAGACCATCTTGTTCGAGGTGCTGGTGCCGTTGGTGACGAAGTACAGATGGTCGGCATGGAAGATGCGCGCGGCGTTGCGCTCGGAGGCCGCCACCGGGCCGGTGTGGTCGAGCAGCTGGCCGAGTTCCTCGACCGCATTGCACACGTCGGCGCGCAGCAGGTTCTCGCCGAAGAACTGGTGGAACATCTGCCCCACCGGGCTCTTCAGGAAGGCCACGCCGCCGGAGTGGCCGGGGCAATGCCAGGAATAGGAGCCATCGGCCGCATAGCCGGTCAGGGCGCGGAAGAAAGGCGGGGCGAGGGTATCGAGGTAGGCGCGCGCCTCACGGATGATGTGGCGGGCGACGAACTCCGGGGTGTCCTCGAACATGTGGATGAAGCCGTGCAGCTCCTTGAGCACGTCGTTCGGAATGTGACTGGAGGTGCGCGTCTCGCCGTAGAGGAAGATCGGAATGTCCGCGTTGCGGAAGCGGATCTCCTCGACGAAACTGCGCAGCTGGCGCACCACATGCAGCTCTTCCTCCGGGTTGCCGGAGTTGAATTCCTCGTCGTCGATCGAGAGGATGAAGGCCGAGGCGCGGCTCTGCTGCTGGGCGAAGGTGGAGAGGTCGCCGTAGCTGGTGACGCCCATGACCTCGACGCCTTCGTCCTCGATGGCCTTGGCCAGGGCGCGAATGCCGAAGCCGCTCGCGTTCTCGGAGCGGTAGTCTTCGTCGATGATGACGATGGGGAAGCGGAATTTCATGGGCGACCCTTGCCGACGGCTGATGCTGAAAATGAAAAACAGGACGCTGAAAAGGGCATCGTACCCTTTTTCAACTCTTCAACTCGCCTCGTCGCGGCGCATGTCCGCGACGAGGCGATCTGAAAAAATCCATGGATGGATTTTTTCAGAGTGTCCCTAGCGTGATGGATCTTCGTGCAAGCCATCCATGGCATGCGCACACCTCGATTCGGGTATTGTACAGGCAGGGCGGGCTCCCCGCCTGACCTCCCTCAACGCATTATCCTGCATCCTGCCACAAGGATATGGCAGCTGCGTTGCGGTACAGGCGGGGCATGCCAGGCTTGGCTGTAACGCTCCAAGTGTAACGGTCCGCGTCCCTCAGGTGGGAGCGGCGAGGGTATGGAAGAAGCTTAGGAAGATGCGCATCTTTGCCTGCGCCTCCTGCAGCGTGCAGGGCCGCAGGCGCAGCTCGGTGCCGGACGGTCGCTGGGCCAGGGCTGCGAGATCGAGCGGATGGATGGCGCCGAGCTTGGGATAGCCACCGAGGGTCTGGCGGTCGTTGAGCAGGATGATGGGCTGGCCGTCGGGCGGGACCTGCACTGCGCCGAGGGCAATGCCCTCCGAAACCAACCCGGACGGGGACTTAAGCGGTGCCCCTTCGAGCCTCGCGCCCATCCGGTCAGAGCGCGGGGAGAGGTGCCAGGTCTGTCCGAAAAGGCGGGCCCGTGCCTTTGTGCCGAAGGCCCCGAACTGCGCGCCCGGGATCAGGCGCAGGGTCAGGAGCGCGGAGTAATCGGGACGGAAGCGGCTGGGTACCGCGCGCGGTCGGCGCGTAAGCCCGGGAATGCAGGGCAGGCGGTCGCCGATGGCGAGGGATCTGCCGTTGCCGTGCAGGCCACCGAGCCCCTCGCGCGGGATGGTGGGGCCGTCTATGGCGAAGCCGCCCGCCACGGCGAGGTAGGCTCGCAGGCCATGGCGTGCCCGGCCAAAGCGCAAGTGCTGCCCGCGCCGAAGCAGGAAGCTTTGCCAGGGGGCGAGCGGGGTCGAGTCGATCCGGGCCTCGAGGTCCGCCCCGGTGAGGGCAAGCCACAGGTCGTCCTCGGCCTGAAGCTCCAGCCCGCCGTAGTGAATCTCCAGCGTGCCCGCGCCCCACGGATTGTCGAGCAGGCGGTTGGCCCAGGCCCAGGCGTGCAGGTCCAGCGGCCCGCCCTGGGTGAGCCCGGTGTGCATCACGCCCCGACGCCCGCCGTCCTGCGGCAGGGCGAGGATGCCGGGTTTGATGACCCGCAGGCTCATGAGCGTTCGTCCAACCGTCCGCCCAAGGCAAGGTATTCGTCGCGTCCGATGGGCACGAAACGCACCCGGTCGCCGACCTCGAAGCGGCAGACCGAAGGCTGGGCGGGGTCGAACAGGCGCAGTGGGGTGCGACCGATCAGGTTCCAGCCGCCGGGCGAGGTCAGGGGGTAGATTGCGGTCTGGCGCTCGGCAATGCCGAGACTGCCGGCGGGCACGCGCGGGCGAGGGCTGGCGAGGCGCGGGGTGGCCAGGCGTTCGTCCAGCAGTCCGAGGTAGGCGAAGCAGGGCGCGAAACCGACCGCGAACACCGGGTAGTCCCGGCCGCTGTGCAGGGCGACGAGCGCCTCGGTCGAGAGTCCGGCGCGGGCGGCGATCAGGGGCAGGTCGGGGCCCACCTCCTCCGCGTAGTAGACGGGGATCTCGTGCAGCCGGCCCTCATTCGCGGCGACGGGCTGCAGCCCCTCCAGCGCGGCGAGGATGTCGCGCCGCATCGATTCGGCATCATCGCGCACAAGGTCATACTGGGCGAGGATCGTGGTATAGCTTGGCACCACCTCGACCAGCCGCTCGCCCAGCTGCTCGCGCAGGCGCAGGGCGGCGGCCCGCACCCAGGGGATTAGCGCGGGGTTGATGGCCTCGCCCAGGCGGATCAGGTAGGCATCGATCCCGGCAACCTCGATCTGAAGGCGCGGGGGCATCATGCGCGGGGCCCTAGCGCCTCGCGGATGGCCCGCAGGGCAGCCAGGGCCTGTGCATTGTCGCCGTGCACGCACAGCGAGTCGGGGCGCAGAACGAGCGATGTGCCGTCCTCAAGCGGAATGGGCTCGCCGTGGGCCAGACGCCGGGCCTGTTCGACGATCAGCGCGACCTCGGTATGCACCGCGCCCGGCTGGCTCCGCGGGCAAAGGCTCCCGTCCGGGGCATAGGCGCGGTCGGCGAAGGCCTCGAACAGCAGCGGCACGCCGTATTCCGCGCCAAGCGCCAGGGCGTGGGCGTTATCGGCACGGCATAACAGCATCAGCGCGAGCCCCCCCTCTAGGCCGGCCACGGCCTCCAGCACCGCGCGCAGGAGGGACGGATCGCGCATCATATCGTTGTACAGCGCGCCGTGCGGCTTGACGTACTCCACCCGCCCGCCTTCGGCGCGGGCGATCACCTCCAGCGCGCCGAGCTGGTAGCGCAGCAAGGCCACCAGCTCGTCGTGCTCGATGGGCATGGAGCGGCGGCCGAAGCCGACCAAGTCCGGGTAGCCGGGGTGGGCACCGATAGCGACGCCGTGCTCAAGGGCGAGGCGCACCGTGCGGCGCATGGTCAGCGGATCCCCGGCATGGAAGCCGCAGGCGATGTTGGCCTGGTCGATCAGCGGCATCACCGCCGCATCCTCGCCCATGCGCCACGGACCGAAGCCCTCGCCGAGGTCGCAGTTCAGTTTGATCCGGTTTGGTGGGAACATCCGTCTTGCCGTTGCATCACAACGCCGTCATCGTTTAGGGAAACTCTGAACAACCCGCTCTGACATCCCACTTTTGGCCTTCCAAAGCAGGTCTTGGCTTCGAGTGCCGTTCAAATCCCTAACGTGACGCTTTTCTGGGCCGCCTCCAGCCCTCGCGGCTGGTTTGTGGTACACGCGACAGGGCGAGTGAACCTTCCGCAACATCCTTCGTGATGGTGCTGCCGGCGCCGATGGTGGCGCCCGCGCCCACGGTCACGGGTGCGACGAGCTGGGTGTCGGAGCCGACGAAGACGTCGTCACCGATCACGGTCTTGTGCTTGTTGGCCCCATCGTAATTGCAGGTGATGACCCCGGCGCCGATATTGCAGGCGGCGCCGACCTCAGCATCCCCGATGTAGCTTAGGTGGTTGGCCTTGCTGCCCGGGCCGATGTGACTGGCCTTCACCTCGACGAAGTTGCCAATGTGCACGTGGTCCGCCAGGGATGTGCCGGGGCGGAGACGGGCGAAGGGGCCGATCACGGCGCCCGCGCCGATGTGCGCCCCCTCAATGACACTGTAGGCGCGAATCTCAACCCCGTCACCCAACACAACATCCTTAAGGATGCAGCCAGGACCAATGCTGACCCTCGGGGCAAGCACCACCTCCCCCTCCAGCACCACGTTCACGTCGATGAACACATCGCGCGCCGGAACCACGCGGCCGCGCACGTCTAGCCTTGCGGGGTCGGCCAGGGTGACGCCCCCGTCCATCAGCAGGCGCGCCTGATGCCCCTGGTAGACGCGCTCAAGCTGGGCGAGCTGGGCACGGTTGTTGACCCCCGCCACCTCGTTCGCATCCTGCGCGAGGACGGCCTCCACCCCGCCCTGCTGCGCTGCCATGCTGACCACGTCGGTCAGGTAGTACTCGCCCTGCGCGTTGTCGCGCGAAAGACGCCCCAGCCAGGCGCGCAGCTGCCCTGCACGCGCGGCCATGAGACCGGTATTCACCTCATGGATGGCGCGCTGCTCGGGCGCACAGTCCTTCTCCTCGCGGATGCCGACCACCCGTCCGTCCGCCCCGCGCAGGATACGGCCGTAGCCGTGCGGATCGGTAAGCTCGACGGTGAGCAGGGCGAGATCGGCGCGAGCCAGCCTCTCGAGCAGCGCCCGGCAGGTGTCTGGGCGGATCAGCGGCACGTCGCCGTAGAGGATCAGCACCCGCGCATCATCGGGAATGGCGGGCATGGCCTGCATGACCGCATGGCCAGTGCCGAGCTGCTCGGCCTGCATGGCCCAGCCGACCTCGCGGTGGGCCAAGCGCTGGCGCACTTGGTCCGCGCCATGGCCGATGACCACGTGCACCCGCTCGGGCGCGAGGGTGGCGGCAGCGTCCAGCACATGTTCGAGCATAGGGCGGCCCGCAATGGGATGCAGAACCTTGGGCATGGACGAACGCATGCGCGTGCCCTGGCCGGCGGCGAGGATGATGACGTGTAGGGACATGGTGGTGGGCAGGTGACACATGAAAGGGTGGATTATCGCGGCCTGAAGCCGTGCCTACAACGATGCCCGCCCATCGACCGCAGGCCCACAGCCCCTGTAGGAGGCCACGCCCTCGGGCCGATGCGTGGGGGCTAACAGGGCGTTGAAAAAGGACTTTTTGCCCTTTTTCAACTCGCCTTGTCGCGGTACACGCCCGCGACAGGCTCCGAACATCAATCACTTAGCGTGATTGATGTTCGGGCAAGCCATCCATGGCTTGTCGCGCCCGGGGCGGCGCGCCTACAGAAGACACCAAGCCGACCTTTCGCCGCCCCCACATCCCTCAATCCGCCAGCGGCAGGTGCACCGCGCGCCACAGGCGGTAGTAGGCCTGCGCGGCCTCCGAGCGCGGCTGACCGTAGACCACCGGCACGCGGCTGACGGTCTGGCGTTCGATCTCGCTGCTGGCGGGGATGGCCTCGGGCAGCAGCTCGGGCAACGCCTCGCCGTGCTGGTCGACGAAGTCGCGGTGCAGGCTGCGGCGGCGGTCAACCAGGCTTAGGAAGGCCTGCATCCGGGGGGCCTTGGCACGCGCCGCCAACGCCTCGCGCACCTGTAGGGCGGCGCGCAGGGACAGTGGCGCGGGGATCAGCGGCACGAGCACCTCATCCGCCGCGGCGAAGATGTTGTTGGCCATCAAGCCGAGGCCGGGGGGGCAGTCCAGCACCACATGGTCGAAGCGCCCCGCTAGCGGCTCGAGCAGGCGGGCGAGGCGCTCGCCCGAGTGCTTCATCTCCGCCATTTCGAGCGCAAGATTGGCAAGTTCGGGGCCATTGGGCCAGAGCATCAGGCCACGGTAGCGGGTGGCGATCAATCGCTCGTCGAGGTCCTTGCCCTTGAGAGCACGGCGTACCCCACCCTCCGGCACATTCCCCTCCAGCATCCAGGTTGCCGCGCCCTGTGGATCGAGGTCGAACAGCAGGGTGCGCCGCCCCTGCAGGGCAGACAGGGTGGCGAGGTTGACGGCCGTGGTGGTCTTGCCCACCCCACCCTTGACGCTGTACAAGGCCAGGACGCGCATAGCGCCTCTCCCGGAAAGTCATGCTCCTTTCATACTATGTTTCTGCTGCGCAAAAATCGAACCTAGGGAAACGCTGAAAAATTCAGCGTTTCCC
>JBMFOY010000024.1:0-18526 GCA_049969375.1 Halothiobacillaceae bacterium
GGCGCGGTAGCCGAGGCGCTGGTCGACCGCATTCCGCCCAAGCTGCGTTATGCCGACCCGGACCTCGACCCGCAAGGCAACCCGGGCGAGATCAGCGCCGCCGCCCTGACCAAACTCACCCGCCTGGTGCGCGAGGCCCTGACCCCGGACGATGCCGCCCTGCAACGCATCCTGGGCGAATGGCTGACCGAGCGGAACCTCAACCTCGGCGGCCTGTTCCCGGACAATGAGCCGCTGAGCCTCGATAAGCTGCGCGAGATGGTCGAGGACGGCACGGTGCTGCGTCGCGTGCCCGCCGCCCGGCTTGCCTTCATCCCCCAGCCGAGCAAGGTCCTGTTCTTCATGGACGGCGAATGCGTGGAGCTGCCCGAGGCCGAGCGCGGGATGGTGGAGATGCTCTGCCGCGAACAGCACTTCGACGCGGAGGCCGTTGATGCGCATGGCGAAGCGATCTGGCCCCTGCTTCACCGCTTGTACACCCGCGGCTGCCTGATGTTCACTGACGACGAATGAGGATTGCCCCCATGCTCGACCCCATCATCATCATCGGCATCGGCGAGATCGGCGCTGTGCTAGCACGCGGCCTGCTGCGCCTGGGTCACCCGGTCTATCCGGTCAACCGCGACATGCCGCTCGCCACCGCCCACACCCTCAACCCCGAGCCTCAGGCCGTAATCCTGGCCGTCGGCGAGGCCGACCTGCAGGCCTGCCTGAGGGATATGCCCGCAACTTGGCGCGACCGCCTGGTGTTGCTACAGAACGAACTGCTGCCGCGCGATTGGGAGCCCCACGGCTTGTCCCACCCGACCATCATGTCGGTCTGGTTCGAGAAGAAGAAGGGGCAAGACAGCAAGCCCTTGCTCCCCTCCCCCGTCTATGGCCCACATGCGGGGCTGATCGTCAGGGCCATGGCCAAGGTGGATCTGCCTGCCCGTGAGGTCGCTGATATGAACGCCATGCTCTGGGAGCTGGTGCGCAAGAACGTCTACATCCTCACCACCAACATCGCCGGCCTGGTCACTGGCGGCACGGTGGAGGAGCTGTGGCGTGATCATGAAAGCCTGGCGCGGGAGGTCGCAAACGAGGTAATCGACCTGCAGGAATGGCTCACCGGCCGGACCTTTGACCGCGAGCGGCTGATCCAGGGGATGCTGGAGGGCTTTGCCGGGGATCCGGCGCATAAGTGTATGGGACGGAGTGCCCCGGCGCGTCTGGCGCGGGCCTTGGAACTGGCCGATCGGGCGAAACTTGCGGTGCCGACCTTGCGCCGCATCGCTCAAGGGACGGCCTGAGCTCCTAGCAGACATTCCGCCAGCCGAAAATCCAAGGCCGTGTCGATGTCCACCGAACGCTCAGGGGGCATCACATAGGCCAACGTCTCATCGGTCAGGAAACGACGACTCTGTCGCAACCATTCCACCTGCGCCACGTAGAGCGCGCCATTGAGACTGTAGAGCGTTGGCGCATCCTGGCGGCGTTGTGGGCGTTGTCCCTCGTCCAGAAGGGATACCAGTCGCCCAGCCGCATCCAGCCTGAACATCCACCAGGGCAAGGCGGGTGTCTCCGTCACGCTCACGCAGGCCGGTGCGTTCGCAGCAAAACAGCGTGCGAGGGCCTGGTCGATATCTTCAGAGGTGCGCAGCGGCGATGTGGGTTGCAGAAGCACCACCCAATCGAAGGGGGGCAGTTGGTCAAGGGCATGGAACACCACGTCGATGCTCGAGGTATCATCCTGCGCAAGCTCCGCAGGACGGACGAAGGGTGTTTCCGCCCCCGCTGCCCGCGCGGCAGTCAGGATGGTGGGGTCGTCACTGGAGACGACGACGCGAGTCACAAAGCGCGAACGTTGTGCGGCCTCGATGCTCCACTGGATCAGGGGTTTACCCCCAAGAGCGCGGAGATTTTTGCCCGGCAGCCCCTTGCTCCCGCCGCGCGCTGGGATGAGCGCGAGGACGTTCAGATGATCCACATCAGCCATGCCGGAGGACATGCAGCGCATCCTGTTGGGCCAACTCGAAATCATTCATGCGCCCAATGTCGAGCCAGTATTCATGCACGGGGAACATCCTTACTTCCCGTCCTGCACTGATCTGCTGCTTGAGCAAGTCAGGCATATCCACCCGCACCTTAGGCTCCATGGCATGCACGACCTGCGGGGCAAGGACGTAAATCCCTGCACTGACGAAGAAGTGGTGCACCGGTTTTTCGATGATGTCGAGGATGCGCTGCCCTTCGTGCTCAATCACACCATAGGGCACCTGGAAGTCATACTGGCGAGTGCAGACTGTGGCCGCCGGAGTGTGGCGGTCGTGGTCCTGCAACAAGGCCTCGTAGTTCACTCGAGTCATGATGTCGCCATTGACCACGATGATGGGACGTTGCACCGCCTCCTTCGGCAACAGCCCAAGACAGCCCGCCGTGCCAAGGGGGTTATCTTCGTGGATGTAGTGGATATTCACGCCCCAGCGGCTGCCGTCCTGGAAGTGCTCGATGATTTGTTCGCGCAGGTAGTGCACCGAGATATAGAAGCGATAGAACCCGTAGTCGATCAGATCCTGAAGGATGTGCTCAAGCATGGGCTTGCCCGCCACCGGGAGCATGGGCTTGGGACAGCTATCGGTCAACGGCCGCAGGCGCGTACCAAAACCGCCTGCCATGAGGAACACGGGGTTCTCCAGCCGAGGGCGCTTGAGCAGGTCGGTCAGAGTCTCTAACCCAACAAGGACGCCCTGCTCATCTACGATGGGAACCTGGAGCACCTGGGCGCTGCCCAAGAGGCGCATGGCCTCCTCACGCCTGTAGTGGCGCGACAACACCCGCGGCTGGGTATTCATGACCTCGACCACCGGCGCGGTCAACGGCAAATGACGCAAGATGCCGCGGCGGATGTCTCCATCGGTGACCGTACCGAGCAACTTACCCGCATCATCCACCACCAGCGCAATCCGTTTAGCACCAAGATCAATAACCTCGATGGCACGATGGATGCTGTCCTTGGGACTCAGCAAGATAGTACGCCAATCGAAGCTCATGAACTTCTCTCCTTACAAAGGCTTGTCTGGATGCGCAGGAATGTGCCGAACCCTGGGTGGAACATCGCGGCGAACCGTCGCCCCAGCCGCCACCTGTGCCCCTTCGCCAATGCGCACGCCCGGCAGCAGCACAGCCCCCGCACCGACAAAGACTCCCTCGCCCACCGTGACTCCGCCACACAGGATGACCCCTGGAGCGAGGTGAGTGTGCGCCCCGATCTGACAATCATGATCCACCCGAACGGCGGTATTGAGCAGAACATCCTCGCCGATCGTCGCGCCCGGCTGGATGACCGCCCCAGCCATGACCTGGACCCCACCTCCTAAGTGCACATCCCGTGCCACAATTGCTGAGGGGTGGATCAGCGTCGGGATGTCAAATCCCAGGCCGCGCAGCCGTCGGTAGAGGGCGGAGCGCACCCCCGTGCGGTGCGGAAGCATGCCCATACCAAGGGCATAGGCATGCTTGCGCGCCTCCTCGCCTTCAAGCCATGTGTCATCGCCCAGCACCGGTAAACCCTGCCAATCCTCGCCCGGAGCACGATCGGGCGCCAGAATCCCGGCAGTGGGCCATGCAAGGCAACGCAGAACGTCCAGCACGACCCGCGCATGGCCACCATGCCCCAAAATGACAACTGATTTACTCATCCAGCAGACTGCCCGCTTCATAATCACGCGAGGCGGAACGACCTAGCACCTCCCAATAGCGTATTGGGGGCATCCCCGTCCCCGGCCTTAGGATGGTGATGTTCTCCGATCCGAGGGGGGCCCCAGCACGAATGTGCGTGCGAGCAACCAGGCTCTTGCGGGCCACCTGGGCGGTGGAGTGCTCCGCCTGTGTCGGACGCTTGATGCCATCGCCCAAAGCCTGACCAATGCTGCGGATGCCATGGACCATGGCCTCCAGCTCTGCAGGCTCTAGCGAGGCGGCATGGTCAGGCCCCGGCAGAGAACGATCAAGAGTAAAGTGCTTCTCGATGACGGCCGCCCCACGCGCTGCCGCAGCCAGGGCAATCGCCGTGCCCAAGGTATGGTCGGAATAGCCTACGGGCACACCAAAGGCGGTATGTAAGGTGTCCATGGCACGCAAGTTCACCGCCTCTGGGGCCGTGGGGTAATCGCTGGTGCAATGCAGGAGGGTTAACCCATGGCGTAAGGCGACCTGACCTTCGGCACTAGCATAGGCTGCCCTGAAGGCATGCGGGGAGGGCTTCTCCTCGGTTCCAGCAATGCGCCCAAAGGCGATCACCCCCAGCGCCTCCTCCACCTCCGCCAAGGAAGCCATGCCAGTGGAGACGATCAGTTCGCAGCCGCTGCGCGCATGGTCGAGCAGGAAGGGGGCATTGGTCAGCTCCCCAGAGGGGACTTTAAGCACGTCCATGCCCAGCTCATCGCGAAGAAAGCGCAGGCTTTCGCCATCGAAGGCCGTAGAGAGAAAACGCAGTCCTTGGCGCTCAGCCTCAGTTCTCAGTTCACGAAACAAGGCATAGGGCAACTCCAGCCGCTTGAGCATCTCTAGCTGCGATTCGCCCCCGCCGGTTGCCTGCTGCTGATAAACGGCCTTGGGCGCGGAGGGTGTGACCAAGGACTCGGCCTTGAAGGTCTGGAACTTAACCACATCCGCGCCGGCATGCGCAGCCGCCTCGATAAGAGCGAAGGCCAGCTCGGCCTGACCATTGTGGTTGACACCGGCCTCAGCGATGACCAGCACAGGCCTCATGGGCACTCCATGGGTAGATCGTAGAAGGGTTTGCGCCAAAGCTCGGCAGGTTCCGCTCGACGAAGGATGTCGAGCATACGCTGAGCAGCATTGCCTGCCCCATAAGGATTGACCACATGAGCTAGGCTGGCCTGAAAGCCAGGACTGATGGCCCGCTGAATGGCAGCCTCAATCTCCACCGCAGTGGCTTTGCAGTCGATGACACTCCCCGCCCGTAGCCGTCCCCGCTGGCGGTCGCCGATATTCACCGTGGCCGTACCGAGGCTCGGGGCCTCGATGATGCCACTGGAGGAGTTGCCGATCACCACGGATGCCTCGCGCAGCAGGGAGAGATAGCGCACCTGGCCAAGACTGGCATATAGGCGGCAACGCTCAGGATGCCGAGCGACGTAGTCTTCGATGAGCGGGATGATCGCCCGTCCACCTGGGTCGGCATTCGGCCGTGTGAACACGATACGCGCACTGGAGAAGGCATCCAGAGCTGTTAACAAGGCATGGCACTGGGTTGTGACATCCTCAATGTCCAGAGTGGCCGGGTGGAAGGTGACGAGAAAGGTCTGCGGCCCAAGGGCAAAACCGAGGGCCTGTTCAAGAGCTGCACGGTCGAGAAGGGAGGTGCGGAGGAGGTGATCCAGGCCCGGTGCACCCACGTTGAAGACCCGCTGCGGTGGCTCTCCCATCTGAATGACCCGGCACCGATAGGGTTCCGCCGCCGTAAAATGCAGGGCTGCAAGTTTGGTGATGGCATGACGAAACCCCTCATCCAATGCAGCCTCCGTCACCTCTCCACCATGGATATGGGCAATGGGAATGCGCTGGACGAAGGCCGCGGTCGCAGCGGCGAGCATCTCGAAACGATCACCAAGGATGACTACAAACTCGGGGAGAAGTCGGGCGAAGGTCTCGGCAAACCCGGTCATACCCACCCCCATGGCACGTGCCACCGCCACTGAAGCATCCGAGTGCAAATCAAGATCAACCCGTGCTGAAACAGGAAAGCCATCTTGTTCGATGACCTCCACCGTGTGACCGAATTCAGGCATCAGGTGCATACCGGTCACCACGAGCTGAAGCTCGAAATCTGGTGAGGCGTGCAGGTCGTGAATCAGCCAGTAGAGCAAGCCATAATCTGCCCGTGTGCCGGTCACGACCGCAACCCTGCGCTGCGGCATATCATGCTCCTCGCTGACAGGCCGAACTTGGGATATTGACCACCGTGGCGGCCAAGCGCTCGGTCACTGCCAGACTCCCCCGCCAAGCTCCGCGATACATAGGCAGGCGATGCATGGGCATCCACAGTGGGCGGGTCATTACCCCGGCTGCATGGGTGGCCGCCAGAAAAGCGTCACGCTCCATCTCATCACCAAACCTTAGGGCGTTCAGCCAGTAATTGCTGCGTGCACCTGCAGGCTCACGCACAAAGTTCAAGCCCTGCGCTTCACACCAGCGGGTATAGGCTTCAGCCACTTCGCGCTTGTTTGCCAAGAGCTGCGGCAAGCGCTCCATCTGCGCCACACCGAAGGCGGCATTGAGATTAGGCAGGCGATAGTTAAAGCCCACTTCGTCATGTTCAAAGGCCCAAGGATGCGGTTTCTTGGCGGTGGTGGTCAGATGTTTCGCACGCCAAGCCAAGTTCGCATCATCGGTCAGGATCACCCCGCCGCCACCCGTGGTGATGATCTTGTTGCCATTGAAACTCAAGATGCCGAGGCGGCCGAAGGTGCCGCAATGACGCCCCTGATATGTACTCCCCAAGGCCTCTGCGGCATCTTCCACTAGCAATATGCCCCACGCGGCGCAAAGTTCGGCAATGGCTGTGATCCTTGCTGGATGGCCGAGAGTGTGCATGGGCACGCAGGCGCGGATTCTACGTCCGCTGGCTCGCGCATAGGCACCGTCCTCGCGCCGCTCGGCATGCTCATCAAGCCAGGCGGCGAGCGCTGTGGGGGATAGGCCGAGCGTGTCTTCATCCACATCAACGAACACTGGCTCCGCCCCGCAGTAATGGATGGCATTGCAGGTCGCAACGAAAGTCAGCGACTGGGTAAGCACCAGCTCCCCCGCCCGCACGCCCGCCACAATCAGGGCCGCATGCAGCGCCGTTGTCCCATTGACGGTGGCTACCGCATGGCGGCTGCCAACGAAATCAGCCACCCGCCGTTCAAACTCGGTCACAAAGGCCCCGACGCTGGAGACGAAGCTGGAGTCAATGGCTTCCCCCACCTTCGCCTTCTCCGCCTCCCCCATCATGGGGGCATGCAGTGGGATACTCCCATGCGGTTCGCCGTAGAGTTCGCGAACGAAGCGGATAAAGGACTCAAACATTGTAGATGTCAGTCTTGTAACGCTTGAGGTTATCCGGATTGGTAAACCAGGCAATGGTGCGCGCTAATCCTTCACGAATACCTACCTGCGGTTTAAATCCGGTGAGGCGTTCGATTTTGCCGTTATCGCACCACAACCGGAACACCTCGGACCCCTGGGGGCGCAGGCGGCGCGCATCGTGGATCACTTCGATTTCGCTCCCCATCAACTCCCGAATCAGCTGCAGGGTATCTCCGATGGAGATCTCATAGTTTGAGCCGATATTGACCACCTCGCCGATGGCTGCATCGCACTCCGCCAGGGCTATGAAACCGCGGCAGGTGTCTTCAACGTAATTGAAATCGCGTGTCGGGCTAAGATCGCCTAGTTCGATACTGCGCTTGCCTGCGGCAATCTGACTGATGATGGTCGGAATCACCGCGCGGGCTGACTGGCGCGGGCCGTAGGTATTGAATGGTCTGGCCACGGTAAGAGGCAGGGCGAAGCTGTGATAAAAACTCTGTGCTATCGCATCTGCCCCGATCTTGGAGGCGCTGTAGGGTGACTGTGGCTGGAGTGGGTGCTGCTCGTCGATCGGCACGTAACGCGCTGTACCATAGACCTCGCTGGTCGAAGTGTGAATGACCCGCTTCACCCCCGCCTCCAGCGCCGCCTGGCACACATTCAGCGTACCCCGCACGTTGGTGTCCACATAACTCTCGGGAGCAACATAGGAATAAGGGATGGCAATCAGCGCTGCGAGATGGAACACCACGTCCACCCCTTGCATGAGGGTGCGGCAGAAATGGGCATCCCGGACGTCACCGCTGACCACCTCTATTGCGTCCCCACATGACACATCGTCCAACCACCCCCAGTGGTTGAAGCTGTTGTACTGGGCCAATGCACGCACGGTATAGCCCCGGGCAACCAGCATTTCGACGAGGTGTGAGCCGATGAACCCGTCGGCTCCGGTTACGAGGGCGCGGCAAGCAACTTGAGCAGTCATGGGCAAGGTTTCTGCAACAGGGCAACTCCGATAGCAGCATAGCCGAAGGCCGAAGGCTTGCCTATGATGATGAGCAGACTTCACACGGAATCCCTTGGATGACTCCCCCATCGCCCCTTTCATCTCCTGCTTCCACCCCGGACGACTGCGAACATCCAATCGCTTCACAGGAGTCCTTCGTCCAGAATGCCTTCGGCGATCGCTACCTCTACAGCGTCAACCGGCACGCTTTTGACCGTTTCGGCGCCCTGCAAACCTTTGAGCAGGTCTTCCAAACAACCTTCCGGGAGAATGACACCCTCTACATCATCGCCGGGTCGGATTCTGGACTGCTATATGAGTATGTCCACACCCTGCCACGCCCATCAGGCAGCCGCTACCTGTTCGTCGAGTTGCCGGATACCCATGCCCTCCTTCTTAAGGAGGGGCGTTGCCAACATGACGATGCCGCCATCCGCTGCACGGAAGTTTCTCGCTGGATGGAAGAGGCCTCAGCGTTGCAACTCCAGGAGTATCTCTACCTTGACTCAGTCAAGGTGGTGTTATCCATGGCCGCTCAGGATCAACATCACCCGGGATACACCGAGCTTGCCTGGGAGCTGAAGGAAGAGTTGGACAAGCTGCGCTGGCAGACCGTGGTTCAGCTTGGCGATGAATCTTTCATCATCTGTCAACTGCAAAATGCCGCAGATAACATGCAAGCTGCCCAGGTCCTTTGTCAGGCCTTCGCCGGAAGGACCGCTGTCCTGCTCGCAGGCGGCCCATCCCTCGACGAACTGTTGCCTTGGGTGGTTCAACACCGAGATAAGCTCGCCGTGCTTGCAGTCTCCAGAATCGCCGCACGCCTTATGGAGGTAGGCATCACCCCGGATTTCATCTTCTCGGTCGACCCCACCGAGCTTAGCTATGACATCAGCAAACCGATGCTTATGCTCGATGCGCGGACGACCCTGATCCATCAGTACCACATCGCCCCCAGATTGCTGGCGCAATGGCCACACCGCGCGTTATATCTCGGTGAACTCTTGCCCTGGAGCTCCAAGCTCAACCCCAGCAACCCGCTCAACGCCCCGGGACCGACGGTCACCAATACTACCCTCCAGATCGCTTTTGAGATGGGATTTCGTACCATCATTCTCGGCGGGGTAGATCTTTGCTTCACCCAGGAAGGCTACACCCACGCCCTTGGCAGCAACGAACGTGCAGCCGGTCCTCGTTTCGACCTCACCCACCTGGAAGTGGAGACCTATGCTGGCCATAAGGCCAGTACCACGCCCGATTTCGCCACGGCCATCGACATCCTAGGCAAGCAAGCCCGTTACCTGAGCAGCAAGGGTGTCGTACTTATCAATCCATCTCCCGGGGCTGCTCGGATCGAGGCTATTCAACATATCCGCCAGGACGAACTGCCGATTCCGATAGAGTCTATTGACGTTCCTGCAACGCTTGCGCGTGTACTGCCTGCAACTCATGAAAAACAGCGTCTTGCTCACTATCGGGCACTGGAGCGCGAATTTTCACGCATTCGGCATGAACTGGAGATCATACACAGCCTGATCAAAGAGGCTCTCTATATCAACGATTCGATGTTCAATCCAAACAGCGGGCAGATTGAGAGCAGCGGTCTGAAAAAAAAGCTGGATCGGATCGAAAAAACGCTCAGCAAAAAACACAGCCACTTAAGCATGATCGTCAGGCGCATGGGGCTGCGCTCTCTGCTAAGGGCAATGCGCCCCTTCATAGACTATG
Source organism: Halothiobacillaceae bacterium (assembly GCA_049969375.1). Classification (GTDB taxonomy): domain Bacteria; phylum Pseudomonadota; class Gammaproteobacteria; order Halothiobacillales; family Halothiobacillaceae; genus Thiofaba. The sequence continues at coordinate 9,815 of JBMFOY010000024.1, forward strand.
AAACCATGAGCGCAGAGGATACCAAGGCCATCGGCCACGACTACTACACGGCCTATCTAAGCGGTACCGAGCGATTGATGGAGCTCCTCAAGGAGGCCGAACGACGGCTGAAATTGCGTATCCGCGAGGAAGATGCCGACGTCTCTCTGGCCGAAATCGCCGATGGCTGGCACCATGACAACATCCCAGGTCGCATCCGGGTATGGATCCAGCGCCACTCGGAGCGGGCCATGACCTTGTCCCCGGAAGATCAAGCCCTCCGTGAAACGCTGGAGCAGGAGTTTGCGCAGGACCTTGCGCGCAAACAAACCTTACATATGCAGCGCGCCCAGGCCCATGCCGACCTTGGTGCGGCGCGCATCCGCGCACGACAGCTTTTTTCTCGCCGCAAGACCGACGCGCTCAAGGGGCTTTTAACCGCCCTCAAAAAACACCACGACCATGCCCGAGGACGCCCCTTTATACTCTTGGTCAAAGGCTATGTGCACGAGCTTGAAGGGAATATGGATTCCGCTCTCGAGGCCTACACCCAAGTACTCGAACATGGGGATATTCGCTTGAGTGAGGATGCCCTGCTGCGGATGACAGACTGGAGCCTCGATCAAGGACAGGCTGAACAAGCACTGCATGCCCTCCAATGTCTGGCCACCATCTCCGAGCAGTACACTTTACAGTATGCGGAAATGCTGCGTATTGTCGGCGATCCTATCCAAGCGGTAGAGGCCTACCAACGCCATATCGAGCGCTTTCCTGACGACGTCCAAGCCAAACTCCGTCTGACAAGACACCTCATCGACCATCAAGCGTATGAAGGCGCGCTATGGGTGCTTGACCACATGCTAGGGGATAAACTCCATGAGCAGGGCGTGCAGGCGATGCGAAAAGCGGTTGAAATCGCAATGCAGGAAGCATCGACTCCATCCGCCTGATCACCCTTTTATGTCATCCGTTTGCTGATATTCGACCACCCCCCTCATCTGGCGTCGCATGATCGTGTACTGTTCTTGCAACTTCTGCCTGCGCTGAGCGAGAACGTCCATCGCCTCCCGATCCATGCTCATAAGCTCTTGAATCCACGCGGCAACCTCCGACTGCAGCCCCGGCTCGATGGGGGATGAGAAAAAACGCCTAATGCGCTCTTCCCGCTCTGCCACCAAGGACTCAATGTGCTCTATAGGCTTCGCCTCATCCTCGATGATCTTGAGCAACTCACGGGAGATCGCCATGACTGCCTGCATCTCCTCGCGACAAGTGCTCATGCCTCTAGACTCAAGGGGCGCTGGTTATTTCCGGGATGGCATCCCACGCCCCCTTGATCTCGAGCATCAGGCGCTTAACCTCTTCAAGACGCTCTGGATCATTCTTGGCACTGGCTTCGAAAAGGGCCAATTCCATGTAGGAGTAGAGCTCACTTAGATTCGAAGCAAGCTCGCCCCCTTTTTCGAAATCCAGACCATCCTTGAGCCCCCCCAAAATGGCGATAGCCTTGGAGATCTGTGCTCCCCTCAGCGCGTTATCACCGCGTTCCATGGCAATCCTGGCCACATTGACACGCTCGATAAACCCATCCATAAGCATCTGAATGAGCCGATGCGGACTGGCATTATGGATGCTGGACTGCAAACCAACATTGGAATAGAAACTGGCACCCATCGAACGGGGAGAGATATACATCGAATGACTCCTGCAATTTTTACTTCAACAAGCCAGCAAGCTGAGCGGACAGGTAGTTGCCAGTGCTTTGATAGCCTGCAACGATTTTGTCCATCGTGTTGAATTGCTTAAGATATTGTTCTTCGAGCTTGCCTAGCCGTACATCAAGCGCGGCTCGACGATCGTCGATCTGTTTTTTCTGATTGTTCAGTGAGCGGGTCTGAGTATCCAGTATTCCCCCTGACTTGAGGTATTCGTCAATTTTGGCAAGGGTTCGGGTGGCAATGCCGTCGGCAGAACCAAAAAGTTCGGACACAATTGCAGGATTCTCATTCATGACCTCGCCAAGCTTAGCGCTATTGAGCGCCATCGCACCGTAACGGTCAATCTCAATGCCAATGTCCGCAAGGGAATCCACACTTCCGCTTAAACCGGAAACACTGGAGGTTAAATCGCGGCGTAGCTGCTGCTGGAGGTTACGGAGCAAAGCATCACCCGTCAGCTCGGCCGCCTTCTTGGTGGCTTGATCATACCGCCCAAGATCACTCATGACTTGCCGCAGACTGTTGTAGTTGTCAACGAAACCCTGCAATGCCTTCACGACCGCCTCGCTATCCGCACTCACCTGCGCGGTGACCGGGCTGGTTGTAATCGCCTTGAGGTTGAAGGTCAGCCCTGTGACGGCATCACCAATGGTGTTGGACGAGCGCGTCACGGTTTGGCCATCGACCCGGATCACCGCATCCTGCGCCGAAACCAGCTGGGTCATGGCAAGCCCGGACAACCCAGAAGCGTCAGTGTCGTTGCCATCGTCATCATGGATGCTGACGCTCAAGGCATTGGCGGTGCCTGTCTCTTTGGCGGTGAGAACCAGCTTGCTTACCGTCCCGCCGCTGCCATCGTCTGCGTTGACGATGGTCGCGCTCACCCCGGTGTTGTTGCTGTCGCGATTGATCGCATCACGAATGCCCGCCAAGGTATTGTTCGATGAGTCGATGGTCACATTGAAGCTGTTGCCCCCCACGCTCAGCGTCAAGGTGCCTGTCCCCACCACGGCGTTTACCGAAGCCCAGCCTGAGGACACCATCTTTTCCGCCCGAGCAAGGCTGATAACCTCAATGCTGTAAGAACCAACGGCAGCGGTTCGATCAGCTTGCAAGGCCAATGCCGAATCATTGCTCAAGGTCGTTTTACGGGTGCTGAGGGCATCTAGATCCCCAAACTTCTTGAGCGCTGTTTGGAACGAAGAGAGCGCCCCCTTGAGTTTACCCAGGCCAGAAAGCCGTGTATCAACGCGCGCCTGCTGGCGATCGAGCAGTCCCTTGGCTGCCCGCCCTTCAGCATTTACCAACTGCTGAACAATACCGCTGATGTTCATGCCGGTGGCAAGCCCCGTGGATGTAATGGCCATGCGAGCACCCCAAGGAAATCTTTGTAGAAAACCAAAACCACGGATTCAATGCATGAAATCGTGGCCGTTCACACTTTTTCTTTCAGCAATACACCTTCACGCTCACCAGAAATTTTGAGCATGTTGTGAAGAAAGGCCAAGATTTCTTCGGCCGGAATCTGTCGTACGACCTCTTCGGTATCCTTATCGACGACCTTGATGACGAGCAATCCGGTTTCTTCGTCGTAATTGAGGTTCAAGTCTCTGCGGACGGAATGAATATATTCCTTCGCCTGACTCACGGCCTGGTCAAGATCCTTCGCCTCAAGTTGCGCGCTCTGGACATCGGACTTTAGCGGATCTTTAGAGCGTGTGACCGATGTAGCCTGGGCCGAGGAAGAAACGGCGGCGGCCCGCGCGGATGAGGCCGACTCCAGCCGCATTGCGGCGCCCATATTGCCCTCGGAGGGCTTCTGAGCGCCAGCCAAGGAGACAGGCTGTAATGGGTTGGGATTGATAAGCATTGATATCCCTCCTCTGAGGAGGGGGAAGGTGTCATCCACCTCCCCTCACCAGGATAACTTAAGCTACCCTGATGTTACCGCAACAGCCCAAGAACGGCTTGGGGTGCCTGGTTGGCCTGAGCCAGCATCGCCGTACCCGCTTGTTGCAGAATCTGGGCGCGGCTAAGGTTCGCAGTCTCGGCAGCGAAGTCAGCATCCATAATGCGGGAACGCGCCGCACTCTGGTTCTCAATGGAACTCTGCAGGTTGGAAATGGTGGCATTGAAGCGGTTCTGCGCCGCACCCAGACGACCACGCAGGTTGTTGAGCTTGCCAATCGCACCATCCAAAACAGCAATCACCGAGTTACCCTTGGCCACTGCGGAAGCGCCAGTAGCGGTAGAGATGTGGATGCCAGCAGCCATTGCACTACCAATGCCGGTGGCACCAGCCGTTGAGAGATTGGCAAGGGACACCTTAATGCGGTTGTTGCTCGCCGTATTGGCCCCCACCTGGAATTGATAGCTGGTGCCCGAGGTATTGAGGATCTTCTTGCCGTTGAACTCGGTGTTGCCAACGATGCGTCCGATCTCCTGCTTGAGCTGCTGGAACTCGGTGTTCAAATCAGTGCGGTCCGAGCCCGTATTGGTGGCGTTCATCGACTGCACCGTCAAGTCACGCATCCGCTGGAGCATGCCTTGCAGTTCGGTGATCGCCCCCTCGGCGGTTTGCGCCATCGACAAACCATCGTTGGCATTACGCACCGCAACGGTCATGCCACGAATCTGGGAGTTCATCCGCTCAGCAATCGACATGCCCGCAGCATCATCCTTGGCACTGTTGACCCGCAACCCGGAGGCTAAGCGCTCCATGGCGGTTTTCTGAAGGATGTCCGTCTTGTACAGGCTACGCTGCGCGTTGATGGACATCATGTTGGTGTTGACGACGTTAGCCATGGCTAGGTCTCCTTGGTGCTTGCGCGTAGGCGCAGTTGAATGTGGTCAAGAACCTTATCGGCAGAGTCTGGAGAAGCTTTAGCCCCAAGGAAAGAACCTCAGCAAGCTAAAGCCAAGCTGCCCCGCGATTACCGCAACAGCCCAAGAACGGCTTGGGGTGCCTGGTTGGCCTGAGCCAGCATCGCCGTACCCGCTTGTTGCAGAATCTGGGCGCGGCTAAGGTTCGCAGTCTCGGCAGCGAAGTCAGCATCCATAATGCGGGAACGCGCCGCACTCTGGTTCTCAATGGAACTCTGCAGGTTGGAAATGGTGGCATTGAAGCGGTTCTGCGCCGCACCCAGACGACCACGCAGGTTGTTGAGCTTGCCAATCGCACCATCCAAAACAGCAATCACCGAGTTACCCTTGGCCACTGCGGAAGCGCCAGTAGCGGTAGAGATGTGGATGCCAGCAGCCATTGCACTACCAATGCCGGTGGCACCAGCCGTTGAGAGATTGGCAAGGGACACCTTAATGCGGTTGTTGCTCGCCGTATTGGCCCCCACCTGGAATTGATAGCTGGTGCCCGAGGTATTGAGGATCTTCTTGCCGTTGAACTCGGTGTTGCCAACGATGCGTCCGATCTCCTGCTTGAGCTGCTGGAACTCGGTGTTCAAATCAGTGCGGTCCGAGCCCGTATTGGTGGCGTTCATCGACTGCACCGTCAAGTCACGCATCCGCTGGAGCATGCCTTGCAGTTCGGTGATCGCCCCCTCGGCGGTTTGCGCCATCGACAAACCATCGTTGGCATTACGCACCGCAACGGTCATGCCACGAATCTGGGAGTTCATCCGCTCAGCAATCGACATGCCCGCAGCATCATCCTTGGCACTGTTGACCCGCAACCCGGAGGCTAAGCGCTCCATGGCGGTTTTCTGAAGGATGTCCGTCTTGTACAGGCTACGCTGCGCGTTGATGGACATCATGTTGGTGTTGACGACGTTAGCCATGGCTAGGTCTCCTTGGTGCTTGCGCGTAGGCGCAGTTGAATGTGGTCAAGAACCTTATCGGCAGAGTCTGGAGAAGCTTTAGTTAGCCTTGACGGGATCTTTTCTGCCAAACCTTGCTTGCGAGCCTTTATCGGCTTGGTACCGCAAAGCTTGAATAGGCCCAAGAGCTTTCGCAGCGACAAGGCGAGTTGAAAAAGGGCAGGAAGCCCTTTTTCAACACCCTGCTATACCCGTCTCCCATCAGTCCTTGTGCCCACTCTACAGACGCTGGCACGAGCGGAGATTGAATCGTCACGTTTTTGCGCCATGATCCTGTGATGGACGCATTGCACAGGACCTAACCCATGCCCGGCTCGCTCTACGCTCTCGAAGTCCAGCCCAACATTCCCCCTGCCCTGGCCTGTCTTCATGACTTCGCCGACAACCTCTATTACAGCTGGAGCCGGAAGGTCCGTGGCCTGTTCTTCCGCATGGATGCCAAACTATGGGAGGCCTGCGGCCACAATCCGAAGATCTTCCTGCGCCGGGTGGCCCAGGAGCGCGTGGATGCGGCACTGGCCGACCCGACCTACATGTTCGACCTGGAGGAGACCCGCGCTCAGTTCGAACGTTACCTCAGCGATCCGCCTCACCCCGAAATCGCCGCGCACCTCGACCCGCAGGGAGACTTGATCGCCTACTTCTGCGCGGAATACGGTTTCCACGAGAGCTTCCCGATCTACTCGGGCGGCCTTGGCATCCTGGCCGGCGACCACTGCAAGGCGGCGAGCGACCTCGGGCTGCCCTTCGTGGCGGTGGGCCTGCTCTACCGGGTGGGTTATTTCACCCAGACCATTGATGCCGAAGGGCAGCAGGTCGAATCGTTCCTACCGGTCAATTTCGACGACCTGCCGATCCGTCCCATCCTCGATGAGACCGGCAAGGAGCTGGTGTTCTGGCTGCCCATGCCAGGCCGTCAGATCGCGGTCAAGCTGTGGCAGGCGCATGTCGGGCGGGTGCGCCTGATCCTGCTGGACACCGACCTTGCGCAGAACAGCCCCCAGGATCGCGCCATCACTTACCAGCTGTACGGTGGGGACAAATTGATGCGCATCCAGCAGGAGATCCTGCTCGGCATAGGTGGTGTGCGTGCCCTACGGGCGCTTGGCATGCATCCTAGCGTGTGGCATGCCAACGAGGGACATGCCGCCTTCCTCATCATCGAACGCTGCCGTGAATACGTCGCTCAGGGCATGAGCTTCGAGGCCGCCATGGAGCTGACTGCGAGCAATATAATCTTCACCACCCATACACCGGTCGCAGCCGGACACGATGTGTTCGACATCGGGCTCATGGAGCAGTATTTTCGTGACATTGCGCATGAGATGGGGTTGGACTTCGAGCGCTTCATCCGTTTGGGCAGCGTGGACGCCTCCCCTTCCAGCTTCAATATGACGACGCTTGCCCTGCGCGGCTCGCGCCAACACAACGGCGTCAGCCGCATCCATGGTCAAGTGGCCTCAAAGATGGCGCAGGAGCTCTGGCCCCAGATCGAACCGGAAGAGAATCCAGTCCGCTACGTAACCAACGGGGTGCATGTCAGCACCTTCCTCGCCCGCGAGTGGGCCAACCTGCTCGACCAGCGCCAGCGCGACTGGCGCCTCCACCTGTGCGACCGGGACTTCTGGCACGAGGCGCTGGATCAGATTCCCGACCACCGCTTCTGGAGCCTGCGCCAGTCGCTGAAGCGGGAAATGCTGGACGACGTCGCCCAGCGCATTCGCGATCAGCACCGCCGCAACGGCAGTAGCGAGGCCGTGATCCGCAAGTCGCTGAGCGTCATCACCCAGCAGGACCAGGACGTGCTGGTGATTGGTTTTGCCCGCCGTTTCGCCACCTACAAGCGCGCCATCCTGCTGTTCAACGACTTGGAGCGGCTGGCACGACTGGTCAGTGACGATGAGAGGCCTGTGGTATTCATCTTCGCTGGCAAGGCACACCCAGCCGACGAGCCTGGTAAGGCATTGATCCGCACGATCTGGGAGATCGCCCACCGGCCCGAGTTCCTCGGCCGCATCCTGCTGCTGGAGGGCTACGACATGGCCCTCGCCCGCAAACTGGTGACCGGAGTGGACGTCTGGCTCAACACCCCAGAATACCCGCTGGAGGCCAGCGGCACCTCCGGCCAGAAGGCCGGCATGAACGGCGTGATCAACCTGAGCGTACTGGATGGCTGGTGGGGCGAGGGCTTTGAAGGTGACAACGGCTGGGCCATTCCCCCCCACGGCCCGGAATACAGCGCCGAATACCGCAACAGCCAGGAGGCCCATGACCTGATGGAGATACTGCGCAAGGAGGTTGTGCCACTGTATTACCACCGCGACAAGGGCAGCTTTTCCAGCCGCTGGGTCGCGCTGTCCAAGGCCTCGATGCGCAGCATTCTGCCCCGCTTCAACAGCGAGCGCATGGTGCTCGACTACACCCGCAGGTTCTACCTGACCGCCCTACGCAACCATAAGGCCTTCCATGCAGAGGGCGGGCGGCTGGCGCGCGAACTGGCCGAATGGAAGGCCCGCGTCCGTATGACGTGGCCGAAGATCCGCGCCGAGCGCGTGGACGTTGCCCCGCCCCAATTGCGTCATGGTGAAACGCTTGAGATCAAGGTAGCGGTCGATGTGGATGGCCTGTCGGCCCAGGATGTGCGGGTAGAATGCCAGTTCGGCCGGATGAGCAACAGCGCGCACTTCGAACTGGACTCACACTATCTGCTCGAGGCCGACGGCCAGGACGAGAAGGGGCGCCAGTTGTACACGCTGAAAATGCAACCCTCGCTCGCCGGGCTGCAAGTCTACCGCATCCGCATCGTCCCTTGGCATCCTGCCCTGACCCACCCCTACGAGATGGGATGCATGCTGTGGCTGTAGGTTCGCCAGGAACCGGGATGCCAGGGACTCCGTACGGCTTGTCACGGGCGTGGGGGATCCCCATACTTGACCGTCAGAGTCAACCACATGAGATCCACCATGGACCCCATCCTCCAGCAGATCGACGAGATCGTTAAGAACAATCCCATCGTGATCTTCATGAAAGGCACGCCGCAGTTCCCAATGTGTGGCTACTCCAGCCGCGCGGCTGAGGCCATCAAGGCCTGCGGCGTGGAGTTCGCCTATGTGAACGTGCTCGCGGACATGGAAATCTTCAACAACCTGCCGCGCTACCAGGACTGGCCGACCTTCCCGCAG
>JBMFOY010000025.1:0-4723 GCA_049969375.1 Halothiobacillaceae bacterium
CGTTGGGGCATCCTGCCCCAAACGGGAAACGCTGAATGATTCAGCGTTTCCCTAGCTGCCCTGCATGGCGGCCCAGCGGGCGGGGTTGATCGGCTGACCGCCACGCCGGACCTCGAAATACAGCCCCGTCTGGCGTGCTCCGCCGCTGCGGCCCGCCGCACCGATCACCTCGCCGCGTCGCACGCTTGCCCCCACGGTTTTGTAGATCGATTCATTATGCGCATAGAGGCTGAGGTAGCCTCCCGCATGTTGCAGAATGATCAGTTGGCCATAGCCGCGCATCCAGTCGGCAAACACAACGCGCCCATCGGCGACCGCACGCACCGGCGCCCCTTCCGCCGCGGCGTAGAAATGGCCGTCGGAGCGCAGCCCCCCCAGTCCGGTCGGATCGCCATACTTGCGCGTCAGGCGCCCCGCCACCGGGATGCCTCCCGCCGTGCCCGCCGGAACTGGGGCGACATCGCCCCTGGAGGCCACCGTGTCCCCGCTGTCCTTGGCCGGCCTACGCAGCGAAGGTGGCTGGGCCTTGGGCGGCGGAGAAGGGGGCGGCTGTTTGGCCGCCTCTTCCAGCTTCTTCACCAGCCGCGCGAGGTCGCGCTGGTCGCTCCTGATCTGCTCGACCCGTGCCTCGCCCGCCTTCAGGCGGGCGTCGAGGGCCTCGATGGCCTGAGACTGCTTCTGCCGAAGCTCGTCAAGACGCCGCTGCTCCTCGCGCGCCGAGCGCTCCAGTGCGATGAGATGGGCCAACCCGCTCTCGAGTTCAGCCACGACGCGCGCGCTCTCGTCCAGATCCGCGCGCAGGTTAGACAAGGTTCGGGCATGGCGGTCACGCAACACCGCGAGATAGCCCTCCATGCGCATCTTATCGGCACGCCCCCCGGGGCTCAGCACCCCCTGCAGGGTCGAATCCGGCCCCAGGGCATACAGGGCGCGCACACTCGCAGCCAGCCCCTCCCGGCCGCGTGCGATGGAGCCTTCCAGCGCCGCCTGGCGGGCGCGCAGCGCCTCGAGATCGGCCTGCTGCCGGGCCAGCGCCTCACGCGCCTCGTGCAGGGCGCGGGCCGCACCGGCCTGCTGATTCTCGAGGCTGCGCAGGGCCCGCTCCTCGTCGTTACGCAGCGCGCTCAGGCTGTTCAGTTCGGACCGTGCGGACTCGAGGGCCTTCTGCAACGCCTTGAGCTCCCTGGCCTTCTGCGCGGCATCATCCGCCTCGGCCGAAGCCGCGAAGCCCCCCACAAGGACGAGCACGACGAGCGCATGGGCAGTTCGCGGGAAAAGGTTTACCATTTATCACAATATTCTAATTTGACCTGTGGCCACGCCAGGAATACACCCATGGTGCATGACGATACCGACATCTGCGCCCCGCGCCTGATGACCCGCATGGAAGACATCGACCGCGCCTCGCGCTCGCTGAAGGCCATGTCGCATCCCTTGCGGCTCAAGATACTGTGCGTGCTGGGCGACCGCGAGGTCAGCGTGCAGGATATCGTCGACGCCGTCGGCACCACGCAGAGCAACATCTCCCAGCATCTTGCCATCCTGCGCGACAAGGGCATCCTCGCCTCGCGCAAGGACGCCAACCGGGTATACTACCGCGTCAGTGACGCGCGCACCCTGCGCCTGATTGGCATGATGCAGGAAGTGTTCTGTCCCCATTCCCCCTGAGCACCTTTTAACGAGTCCAAGAAATGACCACCGACCGCATTGTACGCATCGTTGCCGGTTTCATGATCCTGCTGACCCTGGCCCTCGCCCACTTCAGCGGCCAGGTCGATATGAGCAAGGTCAGCTGGCTGTGGCTGACCGCCTTCGTCGGCCTGAACCTGTTCCAAAGCGGCTTCACCCGCTTCTGCCCGCTGGACACCATCCTTGAGAAGATGGGCGTGCGCCGTCCTCAGTAAGCACGCATGGATTTGCTCGACTTTCTCCAGCGCCACTGGATGCTGACCGCGGCCGCGGTCGGCATCCTGTTCATGCTGATCGCCACCGAGATCTCGCGCCTCACCCGCAAGTACGCTGAAATCAGTCCGACCGAGGCCTCGCGCATGATGAGCCACGAGGAGCCGCTGCTGCTCGACGTGCGTGAGATCAACGAATACCGCGAAGGCTACCTGCGTGACGCCAAGCACATCCCGCTCGGCCAGCTGGGCAGTAAGATCGACCAGCTCGCATCCTGGAAAGATCGGCCAGTGATCATCTACTGCCGTACCGGTAACCGCTCGGGCATGGCCTGCAACCTGCTCGCCAAACAGGGCTTCACCAAACTCTACAATTTGGCGGGCGGCATCATGGCCTGGAAGCACGACGGGCTGCCGGTCAAAAAGAAGTAAGTCCATGGCCCAGGCGGACGTCACCGTCTACCTCAGCCGCGCCTGCTTCTACTGCACGATGGCGCAACGCCTCCTTAACACCAAGGGGGTAAAGTTTGAGTCCATCGTCGTGGATGGCGATGCCGACCTGTGGCAGGAGATGGAGGAACGCTCCGGCCGTTCCACCGTCCCGCAGGTCTTCATCGATGGCCACCCGGTGGGCGGCTACACCGACCTGCTCGCGCTCGACCGCGAGGGCGTACTTGACGACCTGTTATTCCCCGCCCGTTGGCCGGACACGCCCATGAAGGAGATCCCGCATGAATGACAACTTGCATGTCGTCTGCCCGCACTGCGGCGGCGTCAACCGCGTGCCGGTCGGCCGCCTGAGCGAAGGCGGAAGCTGCGGCCGCTGCCACAGGCCCCTGTTCACCGGCCACCCGGTCGAGCTGACCTCGGCCACCTTCGAGCGCTTCGTCGGCCGCAACGACCTGCCCGTGCTAGTCGACTTCTGGGCGCCGTGGTGCGGCCCCTGCCGCATGATGGCCCCGGTGCTGGATGAGGCGGCGCGTACGCTCGAGCCGCGCCTGCGCATCGCCAAGGTCGACACCGAGAGCGAACCGATGATCGGCCAGCAGTTCGGCATCCGCAGCATCCCCACCCTGGCCCTGTTCCGCGGCGGCCGCGAGATCGCCCGCCAGAGCGGCGCCATGCCCCTGCCCCAGCTGGTACAGTGGCTGCGGCAGCATATCCCTCTTTGAACGCCTTCCAAGGACAGCCCGATGACCGACGCCCAACAACCCCAGCGCGCCCTCTTCCTGCAACGCATCTACCTCAAGGACGTCTCCTTTGAGTCCCCCCGCGCGCCGGACATCTTCAAGCTCGCCGACTGGCAGCCGAACATCGGCGTACAAGTGGGCAACGCCACCCACAAGCTCGCCAATGACGTGTACGAGGTCACCCTGACCGTCACCGCCACGGCCACGCAGATGATCGACGGCAAGGAAGAGACTGCCTTCCTCGCCGAGGTCGCGCAGGCGGGCATCTTCACCGTCACCGGCTTCGACGGCGCTGAGCTGGGTCACATCCTCGGCAGCGTCTGCCCGACCCAACTGTTCCCCTTCGTGCGGGAGACCGTGGCCGACCTGGTGTCCAAAGGCGGCTTCCCGCCCCTGCTGCTGCAGCCGATCAATTTCGACGCGCTCTACCTCCAGCACCTGCAGCAGCGCGAGGCCCAGGCGGCCCAGCCCCTCACCCACTGACGCGCGACAGCGCGCCATGGGAGCAGCGCCATGAGCCAGGCCATGACGGGGGACACCCCGGCCAGCCCCATCTCCGTCACCGTGTTTGGCGCCGGGGCGTGGGGCACCGCGCTCGCCATCCTGATGGCCCGCAACGGCCACCGCGTGCGCCTGTGGGGGCGCCACCCCGAGACCATGGTGCGCATGCAGGCGGAGCGCTGCAACCGCCGCTACCTGCCCAACGCCTCCTTTCCCGACACCCTGACCGCCACCGGCGACATCGAGACGGCCCTCGACGCGGCCGACCTCGCGCTCATCGCCGTGCCAAGCCAGGGCTTCCGCGCCTTTCTGCGTGACCTGGCGCCCCATCTGCGCCCGCCCACCCGGCTGGCCTGGGCCACCAAGGGGCTCGAGGTCGACAGCGCCAAGCGGCTGGATGAGATCGTGGCCGAGGAGCTGCCTCACCTCGCCCCGCCGGCGGTGATCTCCGGCCCGACCTTCGCTGCCGAGGTCGCCGCCGGCCTGCCGACCGCCGTCACCGTCGCCTCCCACGATTGCGACTTCGCCGAGCGGCTGTGCGCATGGCTGCACAACCCGCGTTTCCGCGCCTACCGGGTGGATGATGTGATCGGGGTGGAGCTGGGCGGCGCGCTCAAGAACGTGCTCGCCATCGCCGCAGGCATCGCCGATGGCCTGCATTTTGGCGCCAACACCCGCGCCGCCCTCATCACCCGGGGACTCGCGGAGATCATGCGCCTCGGCGTACATGCGGGTGCCCGCAAGGAGACCTTCATGGGCCTCGCCGGCCTGGGTGATCTGGTGCTGACCTGCACCGACAACCAGTCGCGCAACCGCCGCTTCGGCCTGCTGCTGGCCGAAGGCAAGCGCGTCGACGAGGCGCTCGCCATCATCGACCAGGCCGTCGAGGGCCAGCCCACCGCACGCGAGGCCTGGCGCCTGGCTGAACGCCTGGGTGTGGAGATGCCCATCACCCACGCCGTGTACAAGGTCCTGTACGAAGACCTCCCCGCCAGGGCGGCGGTGGACGAGCTGCTGCGGCGGAACTTGCGCCAGGAGCAGGACGGGTAAATCATCTACCCAACCACGGGCAAGCCATGTCGCTGCTCACCGCCCCCCTTCACGGAGTCGCAGGTTCAGGTCAAGGTACCG
>JBMFOY010000025.1:4733-18080 GCA_049969375.1 Halothiobacillaceae bacterium
GGCCTGCGAAACCATCTCGATGATGAGCGCCTCGCCGTCGGCCACGGACCAGCGCACATCCAGGTCGTACAAACGGATCCCGTAGACCCGCCCCGGGGCATCCTGCTGATAAGCCGGGCGCGGGTCGCGCGCAAGCAAAGCCTCGACCAGAGCGGGCAGATCGGGATGCACCGCCGCCCACCGGGCACACTGTTGCCGTGCCACCTCGCCCCAGACCACCCGCAGACGCTCGCCGGGCGCATCCATCGCGAACCCGCCCGCCGCCTCCGGCAGCGCGTCAGCGTAAGGAAGATAGGGTTTGACATCGAGCAGCGGCGTGCCGTCGAGCAAGTCCGCCCCGCGCACCACCAAGCGCACCCCAGTCCCCCACTGCTCCACGGCCTCCAGCCGCACCAGGCTAAGGCCGATCGGATTGGGGCGGTAAGGGGCGCGCGTGGCGAACACCCCAAGCCGGACATTGCCCCCCAAGCGCGGCGGGCGCACGGTCAGGCCCCTCTCGCCCTTGCCGGCGTGGAACCAGGTGATCAGCCACAGGTGGCTGAACCCATCGATCCCGCGCCAGGCCTCCTCCCGGTCATAGGGTGGCATCAGTTCGACGACCGCGCGCACCTCGTCCACCATCCCCCCCTGACGGGGAATACCGAACTTCTCGCGGAAGGGCGTGCGGACCACACCGATGGGGCGCAACGACAGGGCATCAAGGCTCATACCGCCTCCGGAAAACCGAGCTGCCGCCAGGCCTCATACACCGTCACCGCCACCGCGTTGGACAGATTCAGGCTGCGCGAGCCCGCGCGCATCGGCAGGCGCAGCCACTGCCCAGCGGGCAGGCCGTCCAGCACGCCCTGCGGCAGGCCGCGCGACTCCGGCCCGAACAGCAGGACATCCCCCTCCGCGAACCGCACCTCGAACGGACTGGTCTGCCCGCGGGTGGTCATGGCAAACACCCGCGCAGGAAGCATGGTCGCGAGGAAGTCCGGCCAGGAGGGGTGTACCCGCACGGAGGCATACTCGTGATAGTCCAGCCCGGCGCGGCGCAGCTGCGCATCCTCCATGCGAAAGCCGAGCGGCTCGATCAGGTGCAGGGAGGCCCCGGTATTGGCGCACAGGCGGATGATGTTGCCGGTATTCGGCGGAATCTCCGGCTCAAACAAGACCACATCGATCATCCAGCCCCTCCCCCGCCCAACCACTCACGCACCCAAGAAAGCTGCCTACGGCTGACCTCAATCCGCCGCCCACCCGCAAGATGCACCCAGTGCCGCCCCTCGCCATCCTGCTCCAGCCCCTGGATGGCCGCCTTGGCCACCAGGGCCGCGCGATGCACACGCAAAAAACGCTCGCCCTGCTGCTCCTCAAGCTGGCGCAGGGACTGATCGAGCACGTATTCCCCTTCTGTCGTGCACACCGTGACGTATTTCTCCTCGGCCAAAAAGCACCGCACCGATTCGATGGGCACCACTTTGAGCTCACGCCCCACCCGCACTGCAAGGTGCATGGGCACCTCCGAGCGCGCCTGCTGTGCCCGATTGCTCCTGCCTGCCACCTCCAGCGCAGCCTGCAACCGCGCAAGGCTCACCGGCTTGAGCAGGTAATCCACCGGATGCGCATCGAAGGCCTGCAGGGCATGCTCGGGGTAAGCGGTCACAAAGATGAGCGCCGGCGGTAGCGGCAGACGGCTCAGCCTTGCCCCAAGGCTTAAGCCATCCTCCCCCGGCATGGCGATGTCCAAAAGCACCACATCCGGCTGGGTGCGCTCGAGTAAAGGCCACAGGACCGCCCCCTCGGCCGCCTCCCCCACCACCTCATGCCCGAGGGCCGCAACCTGCCGCACCAGGCGCTCACGCGCCAGACGCTCATCATCCGCAATCAACACTTTCATGCCTCAACCCTCCGCGGCAGCACCACCCGGGCTTCAAACATGCCCCCCTGTACTTTTACATCCAAGCGCGCATGCCCACCCAGCAGGACCTCAAGCCGCGCCCGCGCCCCGGCCAGGCCCACCCCGTAGCCCTGTCCATCCGCCTTGGGGAGCAAGGGGCTCACCTCGACGCATCGCACGGGATTACGCACCGTCACCACCACCTCCGCCCCCTCCTCGGACACCGCGATGACCACCTCCCCGCCATCGCGTAAACCCTCCACCCCATGACGTACCGCATTCTCCACCAAGGGCTGGATGGATAGCGAAGGCACCGCCACCTCGGGCATAGGCTCAGGCACCTCCCACCTCACCCGCAACCGATCCTCCATGCGCAGCGCTTCAATAGCCAGATAACGCCGAGTCAAGGCCAATTCATCCGTCAGTGGCACCAACCTCGGCATCTCCAGCGCCGCACGCAACAGCCCAGCCAGATCCTCCAGCACCTGCTCGGCCAAGTTCGGCCGCTCATGGGCCAGGGCTGCGGCGGTGTTCAGCGCATTGAACAGAAAATGCGGCCGCACCCGGGCCTGGAGGGCAGCCAGCTCCGCCTGTGCCACCTGCGCTTTGCTTGCCAGCAGCCGCGCATAGCCCTCCACCACCAGCCACCCCATGCCCCCCACCACTCCTGCGAGCAACCCCGTGTGCAGCAAAAAAACCGAGAGCTCGGGTAAAGGCACATCCAGCGGCACAAGCATGGCATGTGCCCCCCAAACCGTGGCCTGGGCCCAGAACAGCAAGAGTCCAAACCACAGCGCCGGATGCCCGGACCCTGCCCAGCCTCTGCGGCACCAGACACACAACGACCCAAGCCACAACACCACCACCCAGGTCACCAGCGGCGCCAAAAGCCCCAAGCGCACCCATGGTTCGCCCCCAGCCCCAGGGGCAAAGGCCAACAGCAAGGCCACCCCCACCCCGAGAATCAGGCCATGGAGCACCACCTCCTCGCGGCAGGCCAAGCAGCGTGTACCGCTCGTCGCAAAACAATGACCGCTCATCCCCCACCTCCCACCGGCATGCACCCTCACACACCATAATCCATGCAAAACATGATGCATCCCTGCGCAACCATGAAACACGCCTTTCGCCAACACCTCACCGGCTTCACCCTGATCGAGTTGCTGGTGACCATCGCGGTGATGGCCATCATCGTGGGCCTCGCTGTGCCGAGTTTCATGTCCACCATGGCCAGCACCCGCCTGACTGCGGCGGCCAACGAACTGCTGGCCACCATTCAGCACACCCGATCAGAAGCCATCCGCCGCGGCGTACGCGTCACCCTGTGCAAAGCCGGAAGTGCGGCCAACCAGTGTGATACCACCGCCGCCACCGATTGGGGCGATGGCTGGATGAGCTTCACCGATCCCGTGGCGCAAACGCCCCCGCAGGTCGACGCTGCAAGCAACATCCTCGTCAGGGGCGGTGGGCACCTTGCCCCAGACATCGTCATCGCAGGAGGAAGCGGCAGCGCCACTGCGCTCTACGTCTCCTTCACCCCCGATGGCGCGAGCAAACTCATGAACGGCGGCCTTCTCGCCGGGACGATCCGCGTCTGCTCCACGTCGAGCAGCCTCGACAATGATCACCGTGCACGCGACATCGTGATCAACAGCACCGGCCGCGCCATCATCCAGCGCCCGACCGGGATCGCGGCAACCTGCCCCTCCCCCTGATCGACCAAGCACACGTCATGAAGACACCGTCCCGTCCCTCGATGCAGCGCGGCGCCGGACTCATCGAAGTCCTGGTCGCCGCGCTCGTCCTATCCATCGGGCTGCTGGGCATCGCGGCCCTCCAGGCCAATGCACTGAAGAACAGCCAGAGCAGCCTCGCACGCAGCCAGGCGGTCATGCTGAGCTATTTCATGCTCGACGCCATGCGCGTGAACCGCGCGGCGGCCGTGAGCGGGCAATATGACCTGGGCAAGACATGCGCCGTGGTCGCAGACGCCGGCAACCTGGTCTCCCATGACCAGCATGTGTGGCTGCAGGCCATCAAGGATCTGCTTGGAGACCATCCCACCTCGTGCGGCGAGATCGATTGCCAAGGTGCCGACTGCATAGTCCGGATCTACTGGGACGACTCGCGCGGAACCGCGGGCAGCGCAAGCCAGATGATCGAAACGAGGACCCGCCTATGATCACCGGGATCGACAACAACGCTATCCGGATCTCGACGACCGTACCCCGAAGGGCGGAATCCAGGGATGGCTCTCGCAACAAGGCGCGAGGCTTCTCCTTGGTCGAGCTGATGATCGCCCTTGTGCTGGGGCTGCTGGTCATCGGAGCAGTCATCAGCGTCTTCATCACCAACCAGCAGGCCTTTCGCACAGCCGAGAACATGGCCCGGCTGCAGGAAAATGCGCGTTTTGCGTTCGAAGCGCTGGCGCGGGAGATGCGTGAGAGCGGAGGCACTCCCTGCGGCACAACCGCAGTCGCGAATGTCCTCAATGGTGGCGGGGGCTGGTGGAGCTGGGGCAACGGCCCGCTTATCGGTTACGACGGCAACCAGGCCGGCCCCCAATCGTTTGGCAGCGACCCGGGCCAGCGGGTCGCCGGGACGGATGGCGTGCTGGTGCTCACGGCGAGCCTGTTCGAGGGTGTGGTCATCACCGATCACAACGCGAACGCCGCGCAATTCAAGGTAAAGATGGCCAACCAGGGCATCCAGGACGGTGACATCGTCATGGCCTGCGACAGCCAGTCCGCTGCCATCTTCCAGGTAACCAACGTAACCAACACCAACCAGGCCAATGTGACCATCATCGTTCACAACACCGGCACGGGCAACCCCGGAAACTGCAGCAAGGGCCTGGGGCTGCCGACCGTCTGCACCGCCAATGGCACGCCGAAGAGCTTCGCGAGCGGTGGCCTGATCGCACGTTACAGCGCATCGTTCTGGTATATCGGCAACAACTCGCGTGGGGGGCGGTCCCTCTATCGGCTGGGCTTCACGGGCGCCCCTTCACCTCAGGCGCAAGAAATCGCCGACGGGGTCACGGACATGCAGATCGAATACCTCACTGCGGCACCAGGAACCCCGCCGACACTGGCCAATCGCTACGTCGCCGCCTCCGCCATCGCCGACTGGGATGACGTCATCGCCGCGCGCGTCACCCTCACCATGGAAACGGGTGATCGGGTAGGCGTCGACGGTAACGCGATTATCCGCCCCTTCATGCACGTCATCAGCCTGCGCAATCGGGAGTATGTGCCATGACCCGCCCATTCATCCTGCGGTGGAGCCCATCCATGGATTCCCACCTTCGGACGACGCTCCGCATACAAGCGCCGCGCGTCGCGTATCGACATCCTCTCCGGCCCCCATGCCGGAAGCCCCTGGCGGGCGTGACCGTCGGGATGCTCCGCCATCAGCAGGGGGCTGCGCTCATCGTGGCGCTGATCCTGCTGCTGATCATGAGCATCCTCGGTATCAGCAGCGTGCGGACGACGGTCATGGAAGAAAAAATGGCTGCGGCAAGCTATGACCGCAGCCTCGCGTTCCAGGCGGCCGAAGCCGCCCTGCGCGCCGGAGAGGCCGTGGCCCTTGCGCAGTCGACAGCCTCCCCAAAAAACGCCGCTTTTCCCAACGCCGGACTGTACACGAACGCCAACACCAACTGCGAAACATCTCCCTGCAACGCCCAGGGGCTGTGTGCGCAACCCGACCCCGACTGCACGTCCCGCTGGCTCGATCCAAATTTCGGCTATTGGGTCAATGCAGCCAAAATCAGCGACATCGCAGGCACCCCCCAATATTTCGTCGAGTATCTAGGCAACACCTTTCCCTGCACCCCGGGCGACACCTCCAGCCCTGCGAATTGCACACATTACCGCATCACAGCGCGCAGCAATCCGGGCCAGGGGCGTGCAAACGTCGTTCTACAGTCCATTTTCCTGACGAACTGAGGAAGCCGTGCCATGAAACTTCGCCTCGCCCCCCTCGTTTTGGCTTTGGGCATCGGTCATTTACCCACCCTTGTCTTCGGCGCCCTCGACATCCCGGCCGTCCCGCTCCAGACGGGATCCTCCGTCGCGCCAAACCTGTTTTATATGCTTGATGACTCCGGCAGCATGCAATGGGAAATCATGCCGGAAAACTACCTGTACGCTTACTACATGTTTCCGCCACCAGGCGAAGGGCAAGGCCAGGTCTATGGGGGAGCTCACGTCTATGGCGGAACGATGTACCCCTACACCGTCATGAAATTTGACACAGACACAGACAGGGCTGTCTATTTGCGCTCATCGACGATCAACGTCGTCTATTATAACCCGCAACAAAACTACGTTCCGTGGGTCAATCACAACGGCACGAGCTTCCCCAACGCGTCGCCGACCAATGCTTATTTCAATCCCTATGAACCAGGCCGGGGCAGCCTCGACCTCACGGCACAGCAAACCCGATCGGCCTACTGGAACAAGCAGGAATGGACTACGCATACCTTTTGGCCAGTGACCTATTACGTTTACAAAGGAACAGGCTCCAAGACGGCTAAAACAAACTACATTCGATATCAATATCGAGACGGCTTTCTTTACGAGTGGGACTTGGCCAAAAATAGCAACACAGAGAAGAAGATCACTGGCAAAACCCCCTGGGGGCGCACGGTGGGCGAGGAGTTACAGAACTTCGCCAACTGGTTTAGTTATTACCGCTCCCGGATCCTCGCCGTGCGCGCGGGCACCAGCATTGCCTTCAGCACCCTCGGCAACAATTACCGCGTCGGCTTCGCCACCATCCACCAAACCGGCTGGAAGCACCCCCCGCCCAATAACAATGGCTTCAACGCTCCCGAGCGGCAGGATTTCTATACCCGCCTGTTCCAGACGCCGATCGACACGCTCGGTACCCCCCTGCGCTCGGGCTTGGATGCCGTCGGCAAACAGATGGAAACCAACCTCGACTATTTTCGCCCCGATCCTGCAGCCTCCTGCCGCCAGAACTTCACCATCCTGACCACGGATGCCTACTGGGACGACAGCAACATCAACGGTGGCTCCGTGGGTAACGTGGATAACTCGGATGGCAGCACGCTCACCCACGCGGACGGCCAGACCACCTTTAAGTACACGGCTGCCAACCCCTTCCGGGATGATTGGAGCGACTCCCTCGCTGACGTCGCCATGAAGTACTGGAAACGCGACCTGCGCCCCGACCTCAAGAACGATGTCGCCACCACCGCGGCCGACCCGGCCTTCTGGCAGCACATGACCACCTATGCCCTCTCCCTGGGGGTGACCGGTAGCCTCGATCCCCAGACCGACCTGCCCGCCTTGACCTCCGGCGCAAAGAGCTGGCCCAATCCGACCAGCTCCGATGCCGCCAAGTCGGACGACCTATGGCATGCCACGGTCAATGGCCACGGGGAATTCATCGCGGCGCAAACTCCACAAGAGTTCGCCGAAGGGCTTAAGCGAACTCTAGGGTCTATCGCGAACCGTGTCGCCGCTGCCTCCAACGTCGCGGGCAACAGCACCAAGATCGATACCGGCAGCATGGTGTATCAGGCCCGCTACAAGTCCGGTGTGTGGAGAGGTGAGCTCCTGGCCTACGCGGTCACGCAGAGCGGGGCAGCATCCACACCAAGCTGGAACGCCTCCAGCCTGCTGCCCGACGCCAGTGGGCGCAACATTTTCTCGATGACCTCCGGCGGGACGAAAATCTCCTTCACCTGGAGCCAGCTGGACAGCACACAGCAAGCCGAACTCACGTCACCGGGCGTGCTCGACTATCTGCGCGGCGACCAGAGCCAGGAGCAGAATCAGGGGGGCATCTTCCGCAACCGCGAAGGGCGGCTGGGCGATATCGTCGACTCGTCGCCGGTTTACTCCAAGGCCACGGATACCCTGTTTGTGGGGGCCAACGACGGCATGCTGCACGCCTTCGACGCTCGCACAGGGGAAGAACGCTTTGCCTACGTCCCCCTGGGGGCCTATCCCTATCTGAGGCAACTTTCAGACCCAAACTATAGCCACAAGTATTTCGTCGACGGCGAAATAGCGGTCAGCGATCCTGCGGAGACAGGCGGCAAAGCCTTCCTTGTCGCTGCCTTGGGGCGCGGCGGCAAAGGCCTGTTCGGGCTGGACGTCACCACCCCTGGCAGCTTCCAGAAGACAGACGTACTCTGGGACCGCACCGCGGATAACAGCGACCCCGATATGGGCTACATCCTCGGCAAGCCGATCATCGCCAAGGTAGACGGCCTGGGCTGGCGCGTCATCACCGGCAACGGCATCAACAGCAGCAATGAGCGGGCCGTGCTCTACGTCATCGACCCGGCGACGGGCGGCATCGACGCCAAGATCGATACGCGCGTAGGCTCATCCACCCAGAGCAACGGCCTGTCCACTCCCGGCGTCTACGACGCGGACGGCGACGGTGATGTCGATGTCGCCTATGCCGGGGACCAGCTGGGCAATCTGTGGAAATTCGATCTTACCGCCCGTAGCCTCGCCCTGGGCGGCCAGCCGTTGTTCGTAGCCAAGAATGGCAATGGCCAGCGCCAACCGATCAGTAGCGCGCCCTTGGCGATCAAGAACACCACGACGGGCCCCCATGTCGGCAAGACCTTTGTCTTTTTCGGCACGGGTCGCTATCTGACCACCAATGACCCCAATGACAAGAGCGTGCAAAGCTGGTATGGCCTGATCGACGAGGGCTCCCCCATTAGCGGGCGTTCCCAGTTGCGCCAGCGCACTATCGACATGGCAACAACCCAGAGCGGCAAGCTGGTCCGGACCTTCTCGAAGGCCAGTACCAACGACATGGTGGGGATGCAGGGCTGGTATGCGGACCTTGTGACCAATAACCTCGCCGAAGGCGAGCGCATGATCGGCACGCAAACCTTCTTGAAAGCCATCAACCCGGTCTTGATGGCCAGCAGCCGCATCCCCGAGGGGGACAGCTGCACACCGGGTGGACGCGGCTACATCAATGCCATCGACCCCTTCACGGGGGCAAACCTTGGATTCATCTTCTTCGATGTCAACGACGATGGGAAATTCGACGCCAGCGATCAGCGCAATAACGATCCTATCGCCTCGATCGACCTTGGCGTGGGCATACCCACCGATTCGGTGTGCATCGGGGACCAGTGCTTCGTTTCGGGCTCAACCGGTAATTTTGGACGCGTGCGCATCAATCTTGGCGGCGCCACCACCCCAAGACGCATCGGTTGGCGTGAAATCGTCATCGACTAAATACCGCAGATACGGAATCATGCACAGGCAAATGACCATGCTCGGAATATACCTTTCACGCATTACCAAACTCGCAGCCCTGGGGGGGGTGCTCTCCCTGCTGGCCCTGCCCTGCGTCCAGGCCGAAGAGCCGCGAGGTCCAATGCCTCTCCTGCTTGAGGAGGGTGGGAACTTGGATGGCTTCGACCCGGCCACCATGACGCTCAATATCCACGGGCGTCTCTACCGTATCGATCCGGCAAGTACGCGAGTCGTCGTCACTTCAGCGCAGATCACCGGGATGCCCGCAGGACAGCTCGGTGACTTGGCTGCGCGCCTCGACAGGTTCCGGGGTCGGCCGCTATCCTTCAAGTCAGGCCCGGATGGCCGGTTGGAATTGCTCGTCCTGGATGATGCCCGTGTCGGCTCATCCCCCGCCCCATGAAGCCCCCCGGAATCACGCCATGAAATCAAGCAAGGGATTCACACTCATCGAGTTGATGATCGCCGTGGCGATTGTCGGCATCCTCGCCGCCATTGCCTACCCGAGCTACCAGCAGTATGTCCTCAAGACACGGAGAGCCGCCGCGCAGGGCTGCCTGCAGGAACTCGCTCAATGGATGGAGCGCTATTACACCAGCAACATGACCTACGCCAACGCGAATCTGCCGCAGACGTCATGCCGCAATGATCTCGCAGACTTCTATGCCTTCAGCTTCAACGGCACGCCTGATGGGGCATCTTATACCCTCCAGGCCGTGGCCCAGGGGAAACAGGCCGACGATAAGGCGGGGAACACCAGCTGCAGCCCCCTTACCCTCAATCACCAAGGCTCTCGCAGCCCCGCGGCGTGCTGGAGTCGCTAAGGAAACGCTGAATCATTCAGCGTTTCCCGTTTGGGGCAGGATGCCCCAACGCGAACAACGCGTTCTGTCGTTGATTCGCGGAGTCCGTCGCGGACAGGCGCCTTGATAAGACAAGCTGAAAAAATCCATGGATGGATTTTTTCAGCGTTTCCCTAGCCCCGACGCTCAAGGACGGCCGCGAAAAACCCGTCCGTGCCGTGCCGTGCCGGGTCGAGGCGGAACCAGGCACCCTGGCCGGGCACGTCGATCCCTTGTGCCGCAAGGATCTCTGCCGCTGGAAGCAGGCTGAATTCCGGATGCCGGACGAGGAATGGGTCGACAATACGCTCGTTCTCCTCCGGCAGGATGGAGCAGGTGGCATAGACGATGCGGCCGCCCGGCTTGAGCAGGCGCACACTGCCCTCCAGCAATTCGAGCTGGGTGCGGTTGAGGGCATCAAGGTCGAGCGGGCGCCATTTGAGGTCCGGGTTGCGCCGCCAGGTGCCGGTACCAGAACAAGGGGCGTCGATCAGAATTCGGTCGAACGTGCCCTTGGCGCGCTTGAGATGCGTGTCGCTCATGCCGGCAATCGGCAGCGGGCGCACGTTGGACAGCCCGGCGCGGCGCATGCGCGGGGTCAGCTTTTCCAGCCGGTGGGCCGAGATGTCCGTGGCCCACAGCTGACCTTTGCTCTGCATCAGGGCGCCGAGCTGGAGGGTCTTGCCCCCCGCCCCGGCACACAGGTCGAGCACGCGCTCGCCGGGCTTGGGGTCGACCAGATGGCCAACCAACTGGCTGGCCTCGTCCTGCAGCTCGAACAGTCCGTCCTTGAAGGCGGGCAGATTGAACAACGGGCGGCGATCATGCCGGCGTAGGCCATGCGGGGCGTAGGGCGTGGGCTCGGTCGGCAAGCCGAGTTCGTCCAGCATGTTCTGGAGGGTCGCGCGGTCGGTCTTGAGCGGGTTGACACGGATGTCGACCGGCGCAGGCTGGTTCATCGCCTGCATCAGGGCCAGCAGGCCCTGTTCGCCATAGACGGGCAGCAGGCGCTCGGCCAGTTCGTCCGGCAGGTTGGCGCGCACCGCAAGCGGGGCCGTATCAAGGTTGCGCTTCAGGCGGTCGAGGGCATCGGCCGCGCCGCCCCCGCCGAGCCACTTGATGACGAACTCGCGGTCCGCCCAGCCCTGGTCGAGCAGGAAGCCAGCCACCAGCATGTTCCACTGGCTCTCGTCCACCTTCATCCGCCACGCCAGGCTGCGGCGGCTACGCAGCACGCCGTACACGCTCTCCGCCACCACACCGCGATCCCGCGCCCCCATCTGCGGGCGCTGGCGGAAATGGTGGTGGATGACCTGGTCGGCCGGAATACGACCTTTTGCGATCTCCTCGAGGATCTCCACCGCAAGGGCAAAGTGGTGATAGCGGGCGCGGTAAGGGGTGCTCATATGGACATTCCCATCAATGAAAACGGCCCGCGCGATGCGAGCCATGGAAAGAAGTGCGGCGGTCCGCTTCAGCCGATCGCAACGCTTGCATTGTCGCGGCGGGGCGCCGCTCCTACAGACCGCATGCAAGAGCCCTCCCGGGCCGATGAGGTCCAGCGGCGTGCGCTTTACGGATGGTACTGGTACAGCCAGGTCTCAGTGATCGGCTTGCCGTCGAGCTCCAGATGGCAGCGCAGTTCGACCGGCTCACTGCCATCCACGGTGATGTCGAATTCCGAGCGCCAGCGCGGGGTGTACCAGATGGCCTCGCTGCGGGTGAGCGAGACCTGCCCGCGCGAGGCGGACACCACCACGGTCGGGCGCACGCCCCAAGGGATGGACTTGAGGATCTCGCCATCCCACTCGATGACGATCTTCTTGGCGTTGGCCGGGCGCTCCTTGCCAAATTCGCCACCGCGGCCCATGCGCAGGGCGACGGCGCGGGCAAGGTCCTTCTTCGGGAAGTAGGGCGTGTCGGCCAGCCAGTGCAGACGATACTTGAAGCTGAAGCTGGTGCCCGCGCGGGCGGGCTTTTCCGGCACCCAGAACACGCCGATGTTGTCGTAGATCTCATCATCGGTGGGGATCTCGACCAGTTGCACCCGGCCCTTCCCCCAGTCGCCGAGCGGCTCGACCCAAGTGGTGGGGCGCTTGTCGTAGTTCACGCCATCAAGGTAATGCTCATAATTGCGATCGCGCTGGGCCAGGCCAAAGCCACGCGGGTTCTCGTCCATGAACGAGGAGAACATGATGCGGGTGGGGTTGTTGAGCGGGCGGACCAGGTGCTCTCCCGCGCCATTCCACATCACCAGGGTGTCGGAATCGTGCACCTCCGGACGCCAGTCGTGGGCGTGGGCCGCGGGGTATTCGGCATACCAGAACATGGAGGTGAGCGGGGCGATGCCGAGACGTTCCACGTCCTTGCGCAGGAAGAGGTGGTTCTCGATGTCCATCACCACGCCGCTGGTCCGGTGCAGGGCAAAGCGGTAGGCCCCGGTGATGGAGGGGCCATCGAGCAGGGCGTAGATGATCAGCGGGTCGCCCTCGCGCAGGGCCGGCTCGAACCAGAAGGAGCGGAAATCCGGGAATTCCTCCGGCTCGGCCGCGCCGACATTGAGGGCAATGCCGCGCGCGGACATGCCCACCTGACCAAGCTCGCCCACGGCGCGGAAATAGGAAGCGCCCTGAAAGGTGGCCCAAGGCTCCTGCCGGGTCCAGTCACCGATGCGGCGCGACTCCTGTACCCAGAAGCCGGCGATGGCGGACTCGCCCGGGCGGATGTCGTTCATCGGGCTCTGCGGGCCGAAGCTGAAGTAGTCCGGCTGGTAGATGATCTCGCGCGCCTCGCCATTTTCCACCGCGAACATGCGCACAGTCTTCTGGAAATAGTAGCCGACCGGACGGAAGGTGATCGGGAAGGCCGAGGGGCCGTCCTTCCACAGGGCGCGGTCATACTTGAATTTGATCTTGCCCTGCTCGTCGTAGTCGATCTTCTTGACCGCCTCAGGGTTCGGGCGGGTGGGCTCCTTATAAGGCTGGGCGGCCATGTCCTTGGCCATCTTGATCAGCATGTCGAAGTCGAACGGCTTGGCCTCGCCGAACTTGAGGCCGGCGGTATCAAGAGCGGCGCGCGCCTCGGCGCCGAACAGGCCCAGCAGCGGCAGGCTGCTCATGGCGGCAAGAAAGCTGCGGCGGGAAGTGTCCACGGACATGCGGGGCTCCATCACGAGATTGTGGCAGGGTGGGGGAATTGTACGTCGAATCCCACGGGAGTCAGTCACCTGACTTCTGCAGCATCGAGCAGAAGCTCCACAGCCATCGACGACTTCGGCTCGAGGTTCTCGTCCTTGTTATTCGATTCGCGTTGGGGCGTCCTGCCCCAAACGGGAAACGCTGAATGATTCAGCGTTTCC
>JBMFOY010000026.1:0-18046 GCA_049969375.1 Halothiobacillaceae bacterium
CGTGGCCTGGCGTGTCTCCAGCCCCTGTAGGGCCTGGCGCGCCTGCTGGGCCATGGCCTGCGCCTTAGCAAGGCGCGGCCGGAGGGCGGCGTGCGCGGCCTCGACCTCGGCCAGGCGCAGGCGACGGGCCAGGGTGCCCGAGCCCGCCTCATGGGCCGGCGGCCGCCGCCAGGCATGGCGGCTGACCTGCTCGCCCTGCGGCGTGAGCCAGACCTCCCCAGGGGCGAGCTCATGGCGACGGGCGAGGGCCTCGGCGAGGGAGCCGATCGGGCGCAAGCCCCCCAGCAGGGCGGCGGCGCAATCACCGCGGAGGATGTCGCCAGTCGGCGGCTCGGGGGCCGTCTCCACCAGCCACAAGCCGCGTGCCCCCGCCTCACCCGCCCGTTCGCGCCACGCATCGAGCGAGTCCACGGGCACGGCCTGCAGGGCCTCACCAAGCACGGCATCCAGCGCCGTGGCCCAGTCCGGGGCGGGAGTCACCCGTGCTTCGGCGCGCTCGTTGCCCAAGCCCTGTTGCTTGAGCCAGGTGCGCAGGGCGGGCGACGCGTCGCTGATCAACGCCTGTTCGAGCGCCCGCAGGGCGCGCAGCTCGGCGGCCACCCCCGCCTCCTCGCGCCGCAGGGCCTCCGCCGCGCCCTCGGCCGCTGCCAGGGTGGCGCGCGCCTCGTGCAGGGCTGCGTCCAGCTCGGCCTGGGTCTGTTCAAGGGCTTCCGCGCCGAGGGCCTGTGCATCGAAGGCGACGCGGGCCTCGGCCAGCTCGCTCTCCAGCCGGCGTACGTCCGTTTCGAGTTGGTCGATGCGTAGGCGCTGGCGGCGATCGAGCAGGGCTCGCTGCTGCCGTTCGGCATGTTCCAGCCGGGTGCGCTCCACACGGATCTGCTGGGCCGGTTCCTGGGCACGGGCCTGGACCGCCTCGAAGGTCTGGCGTGCCCGCAGCGCCTCCGCCTCAGCCGCGTGCAGGCGGTCCCGCGCCTCAAGGCTGGCCGTCTCGAGCGCGGCGATACCTTCGCGTGCCCGCTCGCGCTCGCGCGATAGCCGGGCCAGCGCCTCGGTGGCCTCGTCCTCGAGGCGGGCATGCATGGCCGCCTCCTGCTCCAGGGTGCGCAGCTCCTGGCCGACCCGCTCGCGCATCTCGCGCGCATGGCGCAGGGCCTGCTCCAGGCGCGCTACCTCGGCCCCTTGGGCGTAGGCGGCGGCCTGGGCCTGGTGCAGGGCCTCTTGGCATGCGGCCTCGCGGGTGCGGGCCTGCTCCAGTCGCGTCGCGCCTTCGTGCAGGGCAGCCTGGGCAGCGAGCAGATGGGCCTCCTCCTCGGCGAGGCGCGCTTCCTCGGCCCGCTGCTCCTCTTGCAGACGGCGCAGCTGCAGGGCGTTTAGCGCCAGCTCAAGCCGCCCCTCCTCGGCTTGCAGCTGGCGGAAGCGTTCGGCGGTCCTGGCCTGCCGTTCGAGCCGCTCGAGCTGGCGGCCGAGTTCCTCGCGCACATCGTCGAGGCGGGCGAGATTCTCGCGCGTGTGCTGGATGGAGCTCTCCGTTTCGCGCCGGCGCTCCTTGTAGCGCGAGATGCCAGCCGCCTCCTCGAGCGTGGCGCGCATTTCCTCCGGGCGCGCCTCGATCAGGCGGTTGATCTGGCCCTGCTCGATGATGGCGTAGCTGCGCGCGCCGAGGCCGGTGCCGAGGAACAGGTCGGCGATGTCCTTGCGCCGGCAGCGCGTGCCGTTGAGGAAGTACTTGGACTGGCCATCGCGGGTGAGGACACGGCGCACGCTGATCTCACCCGGCCGTGCCCACGGCCCTTTGAGTAGTCCAGCACTGTTGTCGAACACCAGTTCGACCGAGGCCTGCGCGAGGGGCTTGCGCTGACCGCTGCCGGCAAAGATCACGTCATCAAGTGATTGCCCGCGCAGGTGCTTGGCGGAGGACTCGCCCATCACCCAGCGGATGGCGTCCAGGGTATTGGACTTGCCGCAGCCGTTCGGGCCCACGATCCCCACCAACTCGGAGGGAAAGCGGATCTCGGTGGGGTCGACGAAGGACTTGAAGCCGGCGAGGCGCAGGGCGGTTAGCCGCATGCGGGGCTCCGATCCTCATGCTGGCGCAGGCCTTGGGCGTATTCGCTTATAATCCGCGCCATTCAGTCCAGAACCCGAGAAAAAATCATGTCTACCCGCCCGTCCAAAGACCTGGAAACCTTCGCCAACCCCAATCCGGAGAGGGATTTTACCATCCGTATCCGCGTGCCGGAGTTCACCTGTCTCTGTCCCAAGACCGGCCAGCCCGACTTCGCCACGATCTACATTGACTACATCGCCGACCAAAAATGTGTCGAGCTCAAGGCCCTGAAGCTGTACATGTGGTCGTTCCGTGAGGAGGGCGGCTTCCACGAGGCGATGACCAACCGCATCCTCACCGATCTGGTTGCCGCCACCGAGCCGCGCTACATGCGTGTGACCGGCGAGTGGAACGTGCGCGGCGGTATCTACACCACCGTGGTCGCCGAGCACCGCAAGGAAGGCTGGCTGCCGCCGGTCAAGGTTGACCTGCCGTAGCTGTCGCCCCCTCTGCGTCCTGTCGTCAGCCGTCGCTCAGGCATGGATTGGGTCGCCGGCATCGACTTCGGCACCTCCGGCGCGCGCGCCTGCGTGCTCGATGTTGAGGGGCGGCGCCTGGCCGAAGCCGCCGTCCCTCTGCCCGCCCCGCTTCAGGCGGCCGACGGAGGCTGGGAGCAGGACCCCGAGCTGTGGTGGTCGGCCCTGCACGCCCTGCTGGGTGAACTGGCCCGCCGGGTCGACCTCGGCGCCCTGCGCGCGCTTGCCATCGACGGCACCTCGGGCACCCTGGTCGTCTGCAACGACGATGGCCGCCCCCTGCATCCCGCACTGATGTACCACGACGCCCGCGCCAAGGGCGAGGCCGTGCGCATTGCCGCTATCGCCCCGCGCGAGAGTGGTGCGCACGGTGCGAGCGCAAGCCTCGCCAAGCTGCTCTGGCTCAGGGCGCGGGGGCTGCCCGCCGCCGCCCGCACCCTGCACCAGGCCGAATGGCTCGCCGCCCGCCTGCTCGGCCGCTTCGACCTCGGGGATGAGAACAACCTGCTCAAGCTCGGCTATGACGTGCTGGAGCGCCGCTGGCCGGACTGGCTGGATGCGCTTGGGATCGACCGGGCGCGCCTCCCGTTGGCGCACGCGCCGGGCACGCCGCTTGGACGGGTGAATCCTGGGATGGCCGGGGTGCTCGGGCTCTCGCCGGAGCTGGTCATCGTCGCCGGCACCACCGACAGCATCGCCGCCACCCTCGCGAGCGGCGCTTCGCAGGTCGGCGACGCGGTCACCACGCTCGGCACCACCCTCGCACTCAAGGTCTTTTCCGACCGTCCGGTCTTCGCCCCGCAATACGGCGTCTACAGCCATCGGCTGGGCGATCTGTGGTTGGCCGGGGGGGCCTCCAACAGCGGCGGCGCGGTGCTGCGGCAGTATTTCGATGACGCGGTGCTCGAGGCCCTGTCCGCGCGGATCGACCCCCAGCAGGACAGCGGCCTGGACTACTATCCCCTGCCCGGCCCTGGCGAGCGCTTCCCCATCGCCGCCCCCGGTCTCGCCCCGCGTCTGGACCCGCGCCCCGAGGATGATGTCCGTTTCCTCCACGGCCTGCTCGAGGGCATGGCGCGCATCGAGCGTGATGGCTACCGCCGCCTGCATGAGCTCGGTGCCCCTTGGCCCGCGCGGGTGCTGAGCATGGGGGGCGGGGCGCGCAATCCGGTCTGGACCGCCCTCCGCGCTCGTCTGCTTGGCGTGCCCGTTAAGTCCTGCCCGGAAGCCATCCCCGCCTGCGGTGCGGCGCGCCTGGCCCTCGAGGGGCTGTTGGCATGAAGGAAGTCTGCGCTGGCCTGGTGATCGCGGCCTGTATCGCCTGGTGGGGGCAGGAGGTGACAAACCGTGAAAGACCGTGATTGAATGGGGACATAAGTTCCATATGGAAGATGGTGCTGCATGAACACGCCCCTCCCGCTCGTCCGCCTCAAGGGGGAACCCGCCAGCCTGCCGGTCGCGGATCTTGCACTTGACCCCCACATGGCCATCCACGGCCATGGCAGCCTGATGCTTCGGCATGTGTACGACGTCGACGGCGCCCTGCACTACCTCGGCCATCGCATCGTGAACCATCCCCGCGAGCTGCGCAGTCATGTGCAACGCATCCTGCTCCTGATCCGGCACCAGGATGGAGCATCGCTGTACGGCGCCTTGGTGGACCTGCTCATCACCCTGGGTGACAAGGGTTTAGCCCTCAAGCAGCGCATGCTCGATCTCGCCGCACCGCTGCTCAACCCCGCTTCGCTGGCGTTTCTCCAGCGCCAGCTGGAGAGCGGCATCCAGGCCTGCGACCCGGCCATCGCGCGGGTGCGCAGTGCGCTCCTGCGGGCCGGATTCTGCGGCACCGACCAGCTCGTGCTGCGCCATAAGGCACAAGCGGGCGCGCTGGAGCGCACCCCGCTGGAGGAGGCGCGCGAACTGCTCGAGTACGGTCAGCTCGAACAGGCCCTGGAGACCCTCGAGGATGCGCTCCTCATGGATCCGGACCAGCCGGGGGTCGCCGGCGAGCTGCTGGACCTCTACACCCGCATGGGCGAGCTCGATCGCATGGAGGCCATGCGCGAGCAGATGCTGATCAATTTCGGTCGCGCGCCAGAGGTCTGGTCCGCGGTCGCTCCCTGAACCCGAGCCTATCATGAAGACTTCCGCTCCGCTCAAGGTGACCCTGCATGGCATGGACGAGCGTGCCGCGCAGATGTTCAGCATGTTCCTCGCGGGCCCCGCTCGCGGATGCTGCGTGGTCGTGCCCGAGGGTCAGCAGGAGGCTGTCGTGGTGGACCTCGACGGGGTGGGCGCTGAGCGCCTGTGGTTGGATGTCCGTCGTCGCTTCTCCGGTCCCGCGCTGGTGCTTTCGGTGCGCGAGAGGCAGCTGCGCCACAGCATCTGGGTGCCCAAGCCGATCCGGGCCGACGAGTTCATCAACGCCGTGGGGCGTATACGCACAGAGTTGCAGACCCTGGAGGCCCTGCGGCGCAGCCAGGCGAGAGCGGAGGCGATGGCCGCTGCGCCCAAGGCACCTGCGCCCAAGGCACCTGCGCCCGCGCCTCCCATGGACGCCAAGCCCCAGTCCGTGCCACCGGTTGCATCGGCCCGGCGCAGCGAGGATGAAGAAGGCCGCGCTGCCCGCGCAGCTGAGCTGGCCTTGCAGGAGCGCCGCGTGCATGAATGCTGCGGTGACCTTGCGGATGAGGTTTATCGCGATGTCCGTCGGCACGCCGAGTTGTTCTTCGAACCAGAAGATACCCTGCTCGGTGCCATGCGTGAGGCTGTGAGTGCGGCCCAAGCTGCGGGCACGCCGGTCGCGTTGGAAGGCTTGGGGTATCCGCTCATCATCTGCCCTGATCAACGCCGTTTGTATACCGAGATGCGTGAGCCGTACTTGCGCCCCCTCTGTGTGCGCTCGCGTCGGCAGACGCCGATGCATGTGCATGCCATTCCACTGGAGGAGACCCCGATCACGACTTCGTCCGACCCTCGTCTGCAGCGGCTCGATATCACCCTGTGGAGCGTCGCCCTGTGGACTGCACGTGGCCGGGTGCCCAGCGGCATATCGCTCGACGCGCCGGTGAGTTTGCGTGCCTGGCCCAATCTGACCCGCCTGCAACTCGTGCCCGGCGCGATGCAAATCGCTGCGCTGTGGGTCAAGCAGCCCACCGGGCTGAGGGCGACCGCCGAGCGCCTCGGGCTGCCGTACCGCTATGTGTTCAGCTTCTTCACCGCCTGTCAGTCCCTAGGGCTGATCGAGCAGGTCAGTGCCATCCCCGGTGTGGGCACAAACCCGCCTCCCGTGCAGGCGGCTTCTGAGAATCGGCGTGGGCTGTTCAAGCGCATGCTGAACAAGCTCGGCCTCGGCTAAGTATTTGATAAGGATTCGTCCATGGCGCAACACAAGATCATCTTTGCCGGCCCGGTGGGGGCGGGAAAAACCACCGCCATTCGCACTCTCAGCGACATCCCCATCGTCAGCACCGACGAGGATGCCAGCGACATGACCGCCAACCGCAAGCCGCAGACCACGGTGGCGATGGACTACGGCCTGATGAAACTGGATGACAACGAGCGGGTTCATCTGTACGGCACTCCCGGTCAGGAGCGCTTCGACTTCATGTGGGATATCTTGACTGAGGGCGGATTGGGGCTCGTCCTGTTGCTCGATAACACGCGCGTCAATCCATTTCAGGACATGGGTTTTTATGTCAATGCCTTCCGCGAGTTCATCGATCAAACCCAGCTGGTGATCGGCGTGACGCGCATGGACGAACGCAGTGAGCCTGAGCTATCCCGTTACAACGAGCATCTCGCCAGCCTTGGCTACAAGGCCCCCATTTTCGAGGTGGACGCGCGCAAGAAGCGCGACATGGCCCTGCTGGTACAGGCCCTCCTTTATTCGATCGATCCAGGGATCCGTGACGATGGCTGAGTACGAACTGCTTTCCGGGCTACATATCGCCCCCACGTCGGCGGGCGCCTATTACGCGGCCTCAAGTCCGCTGGATGATCCCGCGCGCGCCACTCTCGTTCGTCTTTTCAATCGGACTGAAACCCCTGTATTTACCAGAGCAACGCTGCACGAGATCACCGGCCTGGACAATGAGCAGGAAGCACTTGAGCATATCTTTCGCCTGCAGGAGCTTGGCCTGGTGCAGGGCCTGCGCGAGCCGCGTCACAGCCCGCAGGGCAGTCTGGAAACCGCCCTGCCCGGCATCTTGGCGGATCTGGCCGGGCGCGGCAAGGCACTCCTGGCCGATGAGCAGGGCTTCTACCTGGCCACCCACGGCTTTCACCACGAGACGGCCGAGGAACTGGCCGGCCTGTCCGCCGACCTCGGTTCCCTCCACACCCGCCATGTCGGCCTGCTGGAGGGTAACCTTGGTATGCATACCAGCGCCTGGGCGGTGGTCAATGCCGGCGGGGTGAGCGAGATGGGCTTCTGGCCCTTGTTCATCGGGCGTTATCGGTTCGTGCTGATCATCAGCGGCACGCCCAACCTCCATCAGGCGGCCACTCTGGACCTGATCTGGATGCTGTTCCGCCGCTACGGCGGCTGATATGTTTGTTTATAAAAGGAATCTGGCCATGCAGCGGCTCACGATGATGGTCTGTCCGCACGACACCGCCAAGAACCCGGAGCGCTGGTTCCTGTTCGCCCAGTACCTCAGTCAGCGCACGGGTCGCTCAGTGCACTTCGAGCAGAGCCTGGATTTCGCCGAGTTTCAGGCGAAGATGGCGGAGGCGGACCTCGTCTATGCCAATCCACAGCATGCGCTGAAGCTTCTTGATGGGCATGGCTACCTGCCGCTGGTGCGTGCCGGCAATCTTTTTGACGAGGCCGTGCTGGTGACCTGTGCCGAATGCGAGGCCACGGCTGCGGACTTCCACCAGGCGAGCGTCGTCACCGTGCCGAGCATGCTGGTCACCCAGGTGGCACTCAAATCGCTCGCTCGCGCGGGCATCGCCCCCCAGGCGCTGCAGCCGGCGGCCCACTGGATGGGGGTGGTGCAGGCCCTGTACAAGGGCGAGGCGCGCTTCGGCATCCTCTACAAGGACTTCTACGAGGGCATGAGCAAGCTCTCCCGCAAGCAGGTGCGGGTGGTGAGCGAGACCGCCGAGCACAGCGTCTACCACTGCTTCATGCTTGCGCCGCAACACGCCGACCAACTCGACGCGCTGCGAGCGATCCTGCTGGACATGGCCGATGACGAACGGGGGGCGGTGATCCTGCGGGATTTGCACATGGACCGCCTGGTCCGGGTACAGCCGGATGACCTTGGGGTTATCCGCAACCTGCGTGGATGATGGCCGGAGGCTGCAGCATCTTTATTGAAAGATCCGCGTATAATCATAAAAAATTCATATGGACATGTTTTATTCTCATCTTTCTATGTCCTTATAAAG
Organism: Halothiobacillaceae bacterium; assembly: GCA_049969375.1. GTDB lineage: Bacteria > Pseudomonadota > Gammaproteobacteria > Halothiobacillales > Halothiobacillaceae > Thiofaba. The sequence continues at coordinate 7,981 of JBMFOY010000026.1, forward strand.
AAGGGTGTATATCATGAATGGCAAAGAATGCGCGATGGATACGCGCGAGATCGTCAACCTGCTGGCCGACATCGCCGGGCAGGTGGAGTCGCTGATCGGCGAAAAGGGTGCCGTCAGCGTGTTCCGTTATGCGGGCAAGCAGCTGGGTAAGCGTCTTGGCGAAGGGCATGTGGGCACAGAAGACGATGCCCGCGCCCTGGTCGCCAAGTTCTTCCATGACAAGGAGTTCATGGATGCGATCACCTTGGACGGGCATGCCGCCACGCTGTCCGGCTGCAAGATTGGTTTGGTACTGAACGAACGCGGCATCCAGGCCGGAAAGCACGCGCTCTGCCATTTTGGCTTTGGCTTGATTGACGGCACGGTTGAGGCTGTGACCGGCAAAAAGATCATCACCCTGCATGTGGGCTCGGAGTATCATTCCGAAGGCATCACCTGCAAGGAGACTTGGTAATCCGCCCCCACTGGGCTCTCTACGCAAAGGAAACATCCCATGCGCGCTGACATGCTGACTTCCATTCTATCCGAGCTGAATGGTTCCTCGGCCGACATTGAGGCCTCCGCCATTGTCTCCACCGACGGCCTGATGATGGCTGCCCTGCTGCCTGCGGGCATGGACGAGGACCGGGTGGGGGCGATGAGCGCGGCGCTGCTCTCCCTAGGCGACCGCACGGCGAAGGAGCTGGCCCGTGGCGGTCTGGAGCAGGTGCTGATCAAGGGGGATAGGGGCTACATCCTGATGACCCACGCCGGGGAGGATGCGGTGCTGACCGTGCTGGCCAAACCGCAGGCCAAGCTGGGCCTGATCTTCCTCGACGTGAAGCGGGCCGCCGAGGCGGTCGCCAAGGTCATCTAAACGACCGGTCGAGCCTTCCCGTCCTGTACCGGGACGGGATTGATCACTGCTTTTCTCCGGGCATGCTGCGGGCATGCCTTTTCCGAGGATCTGTAAGATGCTCAAGGACATGCAGCCAGCGTTTGTCGCTGGTCCGTATCGCGAGTACACCCTGAACCTCTACGGCGTTGGACCGCGCAAGCTGCTGGTCACCGACGAGGAGGTGCCCTATCCGGACGGTAAGCTGATCGTCTCCCGTACCGACACGCGCGGCATCATCACCCACTGCAACCAGTCCTTCGTCGATATGTCGGGTTACACCCGTGAGGAATTGCTGGGGGCTGAACACAGCATCCTGCGCCACCCGGACATGCCGGCCGTGGCCTTCAAGGGCCTGTGGGACGACGTCGAGGCCGGCAAGATCTGGCACGGCTATGTGAAGAACCTGCGCAAGGACGGCAAGTTCTACTGGGTCTATGCTACCGTCATCCCCAACGTGCGGGACGGCAAGGTGGTGGGTTACACCTCGGTGCGACGCAAGCCTTCGCGCGGCAAGATCAGGGCTGCGATCGAACTCTACAAGCAGCTCAAGCAGCAAGAAGGCAGCCGCTGGGAAGGCCCGGAGGAGTGATATGGATACCGTCTACCAACTGACTGTCAGCCCCGATTTCTCCCCGGACCACATCTCTGGCTGGTACATCTTCAACACCTGGCTGCAGCGCAACCTCGGTCTGCACATCCACCTGGAGATGTATGACAGCTTCGAGGCCCAGCGTGCGGCCATCCGCGCAGATCGGGTGGACCTGATCTACGCCAACCCCTTCGATGCCGCCATGCTGGTGCGCGAGAAGGGCTTCCGCGCCGTGACCCGTCCGCTCGGCATCGCCGATGAATGCGTGATCGCGGTGCCGGCCGACAGCCCGGTCCAGCAGGTCGAGGACCTTGCGCCCGGGGTGCGGGTGGTGAGCACCGACGACCCGGACATCCACCTGGTCGGCATGATCATGCTGGAGCCGGCCGACCTCAACAAGACCAATGTCCAGGCGGTGGCCGCCGATGGCTACGTGCTGGTGGCCAAGGCCCTGCTCAAGGGCGAGGCGGATGTCGGTTTCTTCCTCAAGGATGCCTGGGATGGCCTCTCCAACGTGGTGCGCAAGCAGCTGCGTCCCTTGGTCACCAGCCAGATCTCCGACATCCAGCACGCCTTCCTGGTTGGCCCGCGGCTGATGGATTCCGCGGGGGAGATCCAGAATCTGCTTGTGCACATGGGGGAGCTTGAGAAAGGTCCCGGTGTGCTCGAGGCCCTCGGCTTCCAGGGCTGGGAGGCGGTCGACCAGGAGGAGACCGAGTTCATGATCGACCTGATGGATACCCTCAAGGCCGAATAACCCTCGAGGGCGGTCAGCCCTCCATGCACTCATCGCGGCAGGGCGCCGCTCCTACAGCTCGGCGGTGTACCAAGCCGTTGAAAGACTCTTTTCAACGGCTTGGTAGGAGGCCCGTCCCCGGGCCGATGATGGTTTTCTCGGTCCGTAGCGAGGGGCCTGTTCCTATTTCCCCTCGCGCCGCCTTTTGTTCTTCGCCAGACGGCGCTCCCGCTTCTCTTTCAGGTGCTCCATCAGCGACTTGGTGTTGCGCCGCTGCTCAGGCTGGTAGGGGTTTTCGTCCGTCTTGAACTCCAGCCGCACCGGGGTGGCGTACAGCTTGAAGTGGTCGCGGAAGAACTTTTCCAGATAGCGCTTGTAGGCCCCCGGCAGGCGGTCGGTCTGCTTGCCGTGGATGACGATGGTGGGCGGGAAGCGGCCGCCCTGGTGGGCGTAGCGCAGCTTGATCCGGCGTCCGTTGACCAAGGGCGGCTGGTGTTTGAATTGGGCCACCTCGAGCGCCTCAGTCAGTTTCGGTGTGGCGAGTTTGATGCCGGCCGAGGCGTGCGCCTTCTCCACCTTGTCCATCAGCAGGCCGACGTTGGAGCCGTGCAGGGCGGAGATGAACAGGGTCTCGGCGTAGTCGACGAAGGCCAGGCGGCGGTCGAGCTCGGCCTTGACCCGCTCGCGGTGGTCGGGCGTCAGGCCATCCCATTTGTTGACCGCGACGATCAGGGCGCGGCCGCGCTCGATGACGAAGCCGAGCAGGTGCAGGTCCTGGTCGACGATGCCCTCGCGTGCGTCCAGCACCAGCACCACCACCTGCGCGGCATCGATGGCTTGCAGGGTCTTCACCACACTGAACTTCTCGATCATGTCGTTCACCCGCCCGCGCCGACGCACGCCGGCGGTATCGATCAGGGTGACCGGCTTGCCGTTGTACTCGAACGGGATGAACACCGAGTCGCGCGTGGTGCCCGGCATGTCCATGGTCACCATCCGCTCCTCGCCGAGCAGGCGGTTGACTAGGGTGGACTTGCCGACGTTCGGGCGGCCGATGATGGCGACCTTCATCCCGGCGGCGTCGATGGCGTCGTCGTCCATGGCCTCGGGGGGAGGGGGCAGCTGGGCGAGGAGGCGCTCAGTCAGGCCCTGCAGGCCGCGGCCATGGGCAGCGACCAGGTAGACCGGCTCCCCCAGGCCAAGCTGGCTGAACTCGCCGAGCACCGCCGCCTCGTTGGCGCCGTCCATCTTGTTGGTGACTAGCAGGATGGGCTTGTTCTTGCGCCTAAGCTGCTCCGCCACCTGCTCGTCGGCGGCGGTGAGTCCCGCGCGCGCGTCGACCAGGAACAGCACCACGTCGGCCTCGTCGACCGCACGCCAGGTCTGTTCGGCCATGCGCGCATCGAGCACGGCCTCCTCGCCGGACAGGCCGCCGGTATCGATGACGATGACATCGCGATCGCCGAGGCGTGCGCTGCCGTACTTGCGGTCGCGGGTCAGGCCGGGCAGGTCGGCGACGAGGGCGTCGCGCGAGCGGGTCAGCTGGTTGAAGAGGGTGGACTTGCCGACGTTGGGGCGCCCCACCAGGGCAATGACGGGTTTCATGCGTGGATTCGCTCCGTACGCGCCGGGGGATGTCCGGCATCATGTCGTGGATGATGCGGCATGAATATTCAGTCCATGCCGTCGGAATTCAAGGAAGCGCTGAATCATTCAGCATTTCCCGTTTGGGGCAGGATGCCCCAACGCGAACAACGCGTTCCGTCGTTGATTCGCGGAGTCCGTCGCGGACATGCGCCGCGACGAGACGCGCTGAAAAAATCCATGGATGGATTTTTTCAGAGTTTCCTTAATGGGGGGCCAGCACATCCTCCAGCACCATTGGTCGGCCTGAGAGGGTCAGGGTACCGTCCCACAGGGTGAGGGCGCCGCGCAGCATGGTGTCATCGTCCACCAGGATGTGCTGTTCCTCGAGGGCGGACAAGAGGCGCTCCGCCCCCGCTGTATCCTGCACCCACCGGCTGGCGCAAAGCAGTTGCACGGCCATGGGTCGCGTCAGACCGAGGCGCAGGTCCAGGTGCAGGCGGCGCAGGCCGGTCGGGGCATCGCGGCCGCGCAGCAGGCCTTCGAGATCGAGCCGGCCGGAGGGCTGCTCAAGGGCCAGTCGCTCCAGCACGATCTCGCCCTCCCCCAGCGCGAGGCCGAGGCGGTCCAGCTGACGACGCAGGCGCGGCGGGTCGTTCAGGCGCAGGGCGTGCGGATCAAGACTCGCTCGCAGGGCGGTCCAGTTGACGTCTCGCCAGCGCATGGCCGCATCCAGCTTGCCTAAGGTCTGGCCGCCCCGTACGCCGGTCCAGCGCAACTCCAGCCGGTCCCGGTCTCCCAGGGTCAGGTCCAGCCAAGGCTGTTCGATCAGCCAGGCCCCGTCGCCTCGCCCGAGGCCTGCGCGTCGGGCATCCAGTCCGATGACGCCCGCCAGTCCGTCTTCCTGCCGCTCCAGCCGCAGCCGCAGGTCCACTTCGGCCAGGCGTACCTCGCCCCAGCGGGTGTTGAGTACCAGGCCGGGCAGGCGGGTCTCGCCGATCAGACTGGCCAGATCGCGGCCGAATCCATCCTTGGATTCCGCCCTGAGGGGGGCTTGTTGTGGCGCTCTCGCGCCGTTCCGGACGGCGTTGCTCTCGATCCACACCTCGCCCAGCTTGTCGGAGGTTTTGCCCGTCAGGCGCCATAGACACAGCCGGGTGTGGCCGAGCAGGTCCATTTTAAGGCGCAGCTCGAGCTGCTCGCCCGGCGGGAAGGGCACGATCCCACCCTCCTCCGGCCAGGGAATGCGGGCCGCAAGCCAGCCGAAACCACCCTCGCCCAGCCAGGGGCCGTGGCGCAGGTTCACCTCGAGGGCGACGGGATCGCGCAGTCCCGCGTGCGTGAGCAGGATCTTCGCCCGGGCATCCCGCCAGTTTCGCGCATAGGCTTCGAGCGTTGCCTGCCCGTGGAGACTGCGGGATAGTTCGGCCAGCACGCCGGGCAGGGCCTGCTCGGCGAGCTTGCCGATCTGGCGCGGCGCAAGCCAGGCGAGCAGGGCCAAAAGCAGAAGCCCCCAGAGCGGCAGCGCCCAGGGGGCCAGGAGACGAGACTTCGACACGGCAATCGGACGAGCGGAGACGGCCTCAGGGCGTTGGGCGGGCGCTCACGGCGACCAGCTTGCCATCGCGGCCCTGTACGTACAGGCGTTCGCCGTCGGTGCGCGGTGCAGCGGTCAGTGCGCTGCTGATCGGGCGCAGTCGGGCCAGCAGGCGGCCGTCCTCGGCCGACAGCCAGTGCAGGTAGCCCTCGCGGTCACCCACCACGACCATGCCGTCGGCCAGGGCCGGGCCGGTCACGCCGCGGTGCAGCAGGGCCTCCTGAGTCCACAGTGACTTGCCGCTGCGCTTGTCGATGGCCATCACCGCGCCACGCGCGTCGGTCAGGTAAAGCGTCCCTCGGTCCTGCGCCAGGTCACTGAATCCGGACAGCTCGCGCGCCCAGAGGGTCTGGGTGGTGGCGGTGTCGATCGCCACCAGGCGGCCTTGGTAGGCCAAGGCATAGAGTACGCCGCGATCGAGCAGTGGGGTGCTGTCCACATCCACCATGCGCTCCACCTCGGAGCGGCCCTTGGGCAGCGCGACGTTGACGGTGAACAGCTTGCGCCCGTTGGCCAGGGCATAGGCGCTTAGTTCGCCGTTGTCGAAGCCTGCGACCACCGCATCCTCGAGCAGCAGCGGGCGACCGGTACCCTGGAGGGAGAGTGGCGGCACGGGGCGGGTGTCGGCCCAAAGGCGTTCGCCGTTCGTCGCGTCGAGCACCAGCAGGCGGCCATCGGCCCCGCGCAAGGCGACGCGTTCGGCCCCGGCCACGGCCGGGGCGTAGGCCAGACTGCCGGTCTCCACGCGCCAGCGCGGCTCACCGCTGGCGAGGTCCAGTGCCGCCAGTTCGCCCCTGCGGCCGTTGATCAGCACCAGCCCCATGCCGCCGCCCACGCCGCCACTGACGGCGAAGCCGACCTCGCGCCGCCAGCGCAGGGTGCCGCTGGCAGCGTCGAAGGCGCTCACCTGGCCGCGCGCGTCCACCGCGACCACCAGGCCTTCGGCGACGAACGGGGTCAAGCTGAGCAGCCCGCCGCCATCCGCGCTGCCGATGGATGCGGACCAGGCCTCGCGCGGGGTGAAGCTCGCCTGGAAGTCGGTCAGCTTGGCCGGCGGCTCGACATGGTCACGCTTGCCGCTGCAGCCTCCCAGGGCGACCACGAGGGCAAGGAGCCCCATGGACAGCCATTCAATTCGTTTGCACAGGCGTGCCATCAGTGGAGCCTCCCAGATCATCACGCTTGATTCGGATTAGGCCGGTCTCCTGCCCTTGCAGGGCGGCCTGGGCCAGCGCCGCGTCATAGGCCTTGCGCGCCTCGTCCAGCCTTCCCTGCGACACCAGCACGTCGCCGCGGAGGGTGTCGGCCTCGGCACGGAAGGCGTCCGGCAGCTTGCTTTCGAGCTGCTTTAAGGCCGCCTCGGCATCGCCCGCGCCCCACAGCAGGCGCGCGAGGCGCAGGCTGGCGAGGGCGCGCACCGACTCATCCCGCGCATGGGCGGTCAGGTGCTGCAGGCGGGTGCGCGCGGCATCCGTCTGACCGCCCTCGGCCTCGATGCGCGCGAGCGCAAGCCCGGCAAGGTCGGCGTAGGTGCTGCCGGCAAATTCGTTCAGCAGGCGTTCGGCGGGGGCACGGGCCTCGGCCGGGGCCTGGTCCAGCTTGGCCAGCAGTTCGGCATAGACCTGCCCGGCTCGATGTGCCTGAGCCTCCTGGCGCGCCTGCCACCACTGCCAGCCAAGGACAAGGGCCACCGCCAGCACCAGGCCGGTGATGACCGCTTTGCCGTTCTCGCGCCACCAGCGCTTGAGCGCCTCGACCTGTTCTTCTTCGTGGATGTCAACGGCCACGGGCCTTACTCCTGCAACTCAAGAAAGTCGAATGACCATGGGTTGCATCGCCGCGGCACGCGGCTCCCACCCAGCCTCGTCTGGGGTTGTGGGAGCGGCGTGTCGCCGCGATGACGGCTCAACTGGGGACTCAGCCCCACAGCCGGGTGTGTAATACCCCGGCCAAAGCATCCAGCGCGATGGCCTCCTGCTCGCCCTCGCCACGGAGTGGCTTGAGCTGGGCCACACCCTGGCGCACCTCGTCTTCGCCCAGCACCACCGCGAAGGCCGCGCCAGACTTGTCGGCGCGCTTGAACTGGGCCTTGAAGCCGCCGCCGCCGGCGTTGTTCTGGATGCGCACGCCAGGCAGGGCGTCCCGGAGCCGCTCGGCCAGCACCAGGGCCTCGCGTTCGGCCTCCGCCCCCAGCGAGACCATGTAGACGTGCGGGGCGGCAGCCTGCGCCTCGGCTTCGCCGAAGCCCTCGCCGAGCAGGGCAAGGAGGCGCTCGAGGCCGATGGCGAAGCCCGCCGCCGGGGTGGGGTTGCCACCGAGCTGGCTCACCAGTCCGTCGAAGCGGCCGCCCGCGCAGATGGTGCCCTGCGCGCCGAGGCGCGTGGTTACCCATTCAAACACGGTCTTGTTGTAGTAATCCAGCCCGCGCACGAGGTTGGGATTGACCTCGTAGCGGATGCCTGCGGCATGCAGAAGGTCGCACAGGCGCAGAAAGTCAGCGCGGGATTCCTCGTCCAGATGCTCGTCCAGGCGCGGGGCATCCTGCAACACCGCACGCACCTCCGGGTTTTTGGAGTCGAGCACGCGCAGCGGGTTGGTTTCGAGCCTGCGGCGGCTGTCCTCGTCCAGCCGGTCGTGATGCCGGCGCAGGTAGGCGACCAGGTGTTCGCGGTACTTGGCGCGCGCCTCGTTGGAGCCGAGGGTGTTGATCTCGAGTTTGACCTCGTCGGCCAAGCCGAGCTGACGCCACAGGCGGGCGGCCATCAGGATCAGTTCGGCGTCGAGGTCCGGGCTCGCCATGCCGAAGGTCTCCACCCCGAGCTGGTGGAATTGGCGGTAACGCCCCTTCTGCGGGCGCTCGTGGCGGAACATCGGGCCCATGTACCACAGGCGCTGCTGCTGGTTGTGCAGAAGGCCGTGCTCCAGGCAGGCGCGTACGCAGGAGGCGGTGCCCTCGGGGCGCAGGGTCAGGCTCTCGCCATTACGGTCCTCGAAGGTATACATCTCCTTCTCGACGATGTCGGTGACCTCGCCGATGGAGCGCTTGAACAGGGCAGTCTGTTCGACCACGGGCATGCGGATCTCGCGGTAGCCGTAAGCGGCCATCAGTTCGCGCAGGATGGCCTCCAGGCGTTGCCAGGCCGGCGTTTCGTGCGGCAGGGCGTCGTGCATGCCGCGGATGGATTGGATGTGCTTGCTCATAATCGGTGTGCCCTGTAGCGACAGGGCCCCGCCGCGACGTGTAGCGCGGCGGGGCGTCCGCGTCCGCAATCTCGATGTTCAGGAGGCGTCGTTGGCCTTTTTCTCTGCGACCTTGGTGCGGATGACGCGTTCAAGTTCCTCCACCAGGCCCTCGTTCTCGACCTTATGGTGCGGCTCGCCGTCGAGGTAGAGCAGGTTGGGCTTGCCGCCGGTCAGGCCGACCGCAACCTCACGCGCCTCGCCCGGGCCGTTGACCACGCAGCCGATCACCGCCACATCGAGCGGGGTGTCGATGTCCTCCAGCCGCTGCTCCAGTAGGTTGACGGTCTTGATCACGTCGAACTGCTGGCGCGAGCAGGACGGGCAGGCGATCAGGTTGATGCCGCGCGAGCGCAGGTGCAGGCTCTTGAGGATGTCCCAGCCGACCTTGATCTCCTCGATAGGGTCGGCGGCGAGCGACACGCGCAGGGTATCGCCGATGCCCTCCGCCAGCAGCATGCCGAGGCCGATGGCCGACTTCACCGCCCCGGCGCGCGCGCCGCCTGCCTCGGTGATGCCGAGGTGCAGCGGTTGCTCAATCTGCTTCGCTAGGATGCGGTAGGCCTCCACGGTCAGGAACACGTCCGAGGCCTTCAGGCTGACCTTGAAGTCCGGGAAGTTCAGCCGATCGAGGATCTCGACGTGGCGCAGGGCGGACTCGACCAGCGCCTCGGGGGTGGGTTCGCCGTATTTCTCCTGCAGGTCCTTCTCCAGCGAACCGGCATTCACGCCGATGCGGATGGGGATGCCCTTGTCGCGCGCGGCCTCGACCACTGCCCGCACGCGGTCCTCGCGGCCGATGTTGCCCGGGTTGATGCGCAGGCAGTCCACCCCGAGCTCGGCCACGCGCAGGGCGATGCGGTAGTCGAAATGGATGTCGGCGATCAGCGGGAAACAGCCGACGCGCTTCTTGATCTCGCCGAAGGACTCGGCGGCCTCCATGCTCGGCACCGAGACGCGCACCATGTCCGCCCCGGCCTGCTTGAGGGCCAGGATCTGGGCGACCGTAGCCGGCACATCGCAGGTCTCGGTGTTGGTCATGCTCTGCACGCTGATGGGGGCATCGCCGCCGACCGGCACCTTGCCGACCATGATCTGGCGCGACTTGCGGCGCGGAATCTCGTGCATGAACTGCATGGATTAGCCTCCGAGCCGGGCGATGAAGGCCTTGCCATTCGGCCGCCCATACGGCGCCAGGTCGACCGGCTTGCCATCGAGGCTGAGGGTCATCGCCTCCGCCCGTCCGATCACGATCTGGAAGGGCCGCGCGCCATCGAGCTGGCGCGTGCTGCCCGGCTTGAGCACGCCCTCGAACAGCACCTTACCCGCGGCGTCCTTGACCTGGACCCAGCTCTCGGCCTTGTCCGTATGCAGCACCAGCCCGGCAGGGGCGACAGGCTCGGGTGCGGTAGGCGCCGGGGCCGTCACATCCCCGGCCACGGG